>JASFVN010000058.1:0-18662 GCA_050049805.1 Gemmatimonadota bacterium | reverse complement strand
CTGACCGAGATAACTTGGGCCGTGCGGCGGCTGAAGGCCAGGCACCTTCTCCAAAGCCCCTCGTCGTTAAGCCCGTTCCCCTCCGTAATGCCCCACAAGGAACGGGTTGGTTCTTCGTTCCCAGCCTACGGTGGTCTCGGGCCCGTGGCCAGTGAGGAGGCGTGTTTCGTCGGGTAGTGAAAGAACCTGGGCCCGGATGGACTCCATGAGCTGGTGATAGTCTCCCCCAGGCAGGTCGGCTCGTCCGATGGCCCCCAAGAAGACCACATCGCCCACGAAGGCGACCCCCTCTTCCTCCCAGTAGAGGATGACGTGGCCCGGAGCATGGCCCGGAGCGTGTCGGATCTGGAACCGGCATTCGCCGAAGGTCAGCTCCTGACCGTGCTCCATGGTGTGGGACGGAGCGGGGAGGGATCCAATGGAAGGCAGGTTGAACGCCCGGGCCTGCTGCTCTACGGCGGCATAGAGGGGCCCGTCGGCCTGGTGAAGGTAGATGGGTGCGTCAGGTGCGAAATCCAGGACCTCAGGAACACCCTCGACGTGATCGAGGTGGGCGTGGGTGAGGACGATGGCCTCCAAGGGAATCCCTTCGGTCCGGAGAAGATCCACCATGGAGGAAGCAGAAGCCCCGGGGTCGATGACGATCCCGGGGCCGTTCTCTCCGCACACCACCAGATATCCGTTCTCCTGGAAGTCTCCCCCGGAAAACGTCTGGATCCGGATCATGGCATCCTCACCCGCACCCGCATCCCTGGGATCGAATGCCGGCCATTTCCAGCCGCTTCTGCTCCTCCGTGGGCGCCTGCCAGCCCCCGGACACTTCCAGCATCCGCTGCAGGGCTTGCTCGGCCCGGGCCCGAACCTCTTCGGGCATGGTGACCTCGAACTGCAGGTGATCCAGGGACCATGCCAGCTTTGGAAGGGTGTTGGCCTTCATGTTTCCGCAGATGGCCGCCTTGGAGAGGGCAATGAAGGTCTTGTGGGGATAGTCTTTCTGGATTTTGTCCACCAGCCCCCGCTCGGTGCCGACGATGAGCTCGTCGTGCTCGGCGGCCATCTTCACCATGCCGGAGGTGGAGGTGACCACGTCGGCCCGGTCCAAAAGCTCCTGCCTGGCCTCCGGGTGAATGACCACCAGGGCGTTGGGATGATCCTCTTTGGCGAATTCCAGCTCGTCCAGGACCATGTCGTCATGGACGTGGCAGTATCCCTCCCAGGGGATGATGTTCTCCCGCCCCGTCTGGTCGATAACCCACTGAGCCAGGTTCCGGTCGGGAACGAAGATGATGGGGCGGTCCTCGGGAATGGTTTCTACCACCTGGACGGCGTTGGCCGAGGTACAACAGATGTCCGACTCGGCTTTGACCTCGGCGGAGGAGTTGACGTAGGTGACGACGGCCGCTTCAGGGTGCTGGGCCTTTAGCGCCTTCAGCCCCTCTGCCGTAACGAAGTCGGCCATGGGACAGCCTGCCCCCGGATCCGGCATCAGCACCAGCTTATGAGGGGAAAGGATCTTGGCCGTCTCGGCCATGAAGTGCACGCCGCAGAAGACGATGACGTCGGCGTCCGTATCGGCGGCTTCCTGGGACAGTGCCAGGGAATCTCCCAGGAAATCACTGACGTCCTGGATCTCCAGGACCTGGTAATTGTGCCCCAGGATGACGGCGTTCAGCTCCTCTTTTCGGGAGCGAATCCGTTCAGCCAGCTCTTCTCTGGAAAGGGCGGCATAGTCCCGAAGCATATCCAGGGGCTGGGTTACAGCTTGCATCATCATACCATCGGACCAGCGGAAGCGTCAGACGCCAGACTGAACTGCCTGGCTAAACCGTGAAGGAGCTGCCGCAGCCACAACCTCCCGAAGCGTTCGGATTCTTGAAGGTGAATCCGGATCCCATCATGGTGGTGACGTAGTCGATCTCCACGCCCTCCAGATACTGGGCGCTGAAGGGATCGACGAACACCTTCAAACCCTCGAGCTCGAGGATCTCGTCATCGTTCTCCGGCGAATCTTCAATGTTCAGGCCGTACTGGAATCCGGAGCATCCGCCGGGAAGGACGGCTACCCGGAGTCCGGCTCCATCCTCAGCACCCTGTTCGGTCAGGAATTGCTGAACGGTGCTGACGGCCGTGGGTGTCAGAGTAATCTGCATTGTACGACTTCCTCCAAAACGTTTCGTCTACCTCGACAACAGGGCTGATTGGTACCCGACCGGCCCCTTGCCTGTTCCCGTAGAAATTAGCGTGAAAACAAAGACTATTTAAGCTATTCGGGACGACTTTGGGGGTCAAGATGCCTGCCCCTGCGATACTTTTTCCCCGGTGCAAGATTGAGGCCGGAAAAGACCGCCGTTTTGGCAGGAAGTCATCCCGGTGCGAGTAGGCCCGGCCCGATGGTGGCCGCCCCCGGCCGCCCGGTCCACGCTGCCTGGTTCATCCTCCCTTGGAGAGGATCAGGAGCGCCGCCTGGAGGAGGTCTTCGGCCACATGAAAGGTAGGGGGCAGGTCGTCTTCATATCTGGGCCCGAACCCGGTCAGGACCAGGATGCCCTCCCCTCCCAGCTCCAGAGCCGGAAGCAGATCCCTGAGCTTGTCTCCCACAAACCAGGAAGCCGACGGATCGAGGCCCAGCTCCTCAGCGGCATCCCGGTGCATCCCCGTGGCCGGCTTCCGGCAGGAGCACTCCCCGGTGTAATCGGGGTGATGGGGGCAGAAGCGGGTGGCATCCAGGACGAGGCCATGCCGCGCGAGAATCTCATCCAACCGGGCGGCCACAGCCTCGTAGTCCTCCAACTCGTACATTCCCCTGGCGATCCCCGACTGATTGGTGACCAGCACCAAGGCGTACCCGGCGTCCCGAAGGAGGGTGAGGGCTTCGACGGCCCCGGGAATAAGCTCCACGCCATCGGGGTCGGCCAGGTAGTGCGCTTCCTCGATGAGGGTACCGTCCCTGTCCAGGAAGACCGCCGGCCGGCGGGGAGATGCCGTGTCCGGCGGCCCTTGCGGCGGCTCGAAAGCCGACCCGCCCTCTCCCTCGGCTTCAGAGACCGGCACCGAGGGCTTCTTTCAGGGCGTGGGTGACGGTCGCATCGTCGTCGGGATCCACGGTACGCAGGTCCACGACCACTTCCTCGCTCTCCACCCGGGTCACGATGGGAGGATCGTGGGCTCTGAGATGGGCCGCCAGGGTGCGGGGAGATCCGCCAGGCGGCTTGATCCGTACCGTCCAGGTGGGGATCTCCACGCCCGGGGAGGTGCCGCCGCCTACCACACCGACCCCCTGGGAGACCCTGACTTCGGCGTTCAGGGCCTCGCAGTCACCGGTCCTTGGTCCAGCCGCATCACCCCCGAGAGCTGGAGCTTCCTCCTCCGCCCCCAGCGCCTCACCCAAGGCTCTCGCCCTGGCCTCCAGCCCCTGCAGGGGCAGGGTCAGCATCCGCAGAGCCGGGACCGCCTGGAGGACCTCTTCCGGATCCAAGTAATGTCGGAGGGTAGCCTCCAGCCCGGCCAGGGTCACCTTGTCGACACGGAAGGCCCGGCAGAGAGGGTTCTTTCGCATGGGCTCCACCACGTCGGCAGCGCCCAGGACGATCCCGGCCTGAGGCCCCCCCAAGAGCTTGTCGCCGGAGACGGACACAGCGTGGGCGCCGGCCTTCAGGCTTTCCGGCGCCCGGGGCTCGGGGGGGAGGCCCAGCTGCGCCGGATCCGCCAGGAGCCCGGAGCCCAGATCGTGGAAGAGAAAAACCCCCAGCTCCCCGGCTAGAGCAGCCAGCTCCGGGATGGTCGCCTCCTCTGTGAATCCGGAAATCCGGAAGTTGGAGCGATGGACCTTCAGGATGCCCGCCACGTCCCCTTCCCGGGCCGCCTCGGCGTAATCGGCAAGGCGGGTCCTGTTGGTGGTTCCCACCTCCCGAAGGACCGCCCCGGAGCGGGAGAGCATGTCGGGAATCCGAAAGCCGCCCCCGATTTCCACCAGCTCTCCCCTGGAGACCAGGACCTCCCGCCCGGCGGCCATGGTGTTCAAAGCCAGGACCACGGCCGCCGCACAGTTGTTCACCACCAGGGCGTCGGCGGCCCCGGTAAGCTCCCTCAAAAGGTCCACGCAGTGCACATACCGGGATCCCCGCTCCCCGGCATCCAGATCGAACTCGAGGTTGGAGTACCCCTGCCCTGCCCTGGCCATGGCGAGGCGCGTCGCCTCGGAGAGGGGAGCCCGGCCCAGATTCGTATGGAGGACCACACCTGTGGCGTTGATGACCCCCCGGAGGGAGGGCAGGTCCCGGGCTACCAGGAGCGCCTCTACTCGGGAGGCCCATTCGGCGTCACCCGATGGAATGACGTCGCTGTCACCTTTCCCGATCTTCCCTCGAACGATGACGAGCACGTCTCTCACGGCGTCCACCACCCGGCCTCTGGGATGTTCCTGCAAGAGGGCCTGGACTCCCTTCGACGCCAGGAGGGAGTCCACCCCCGGGAGATTCCGGCGGGGATCGGTCATGGGAAGGGGCGGCGATGCAGGATGGGAGGGATCCGGCTGCCGGCGAAGGGCAGGTGGGTTTCGATTGGCAGCGGAAACAGACTCGGAGCCAGCCCTCCGCCTGCCCCAGCGGGCAGGGCGAGGGCCCCGGTGTCAGGCGGCGCAACCGCACCCGTATCCGGCGGCGCAACGGCCCCGGTGTCCGGCAGGGTTGCCGCGGTGTCCGGGACCTCCTGGGGTGGCGGCTCCCACGCGAAGGACGCCTCACCCCCGCCCCCACCCAGCCCGTTGATGTTCACCACGCCCGCGAGTACCGCCCGGTAGGCCTGGTTCGGCGCAAGGGGCTCCGCAAGCTTCACGAAGAACTCCTGCTGCGGGAGGATCGGGGGTGGTTCCACCGGCACGTCCTCCGCTGCGCCGGGGGGCGGTTCGGGGGGTTCCGGAGGCTCGAGGAGACCCGTGACGCGCTCCAGCGCCGCGGATACCGTGTCGATCCCCAGGGTGTCTCCTGCCGCCTCGAATCCGGCGAGGACCTGAGCCAGGGTATCGGCCACCGCCTGCAGGGAGTCCACCATGGCCAGGCGCCGCTCCTCGGCTGCGATGGAATCCGTGACGGCCTGCAGGGAGTCCACCTGCCTGGGCCACAGGAGACGTTCGATGGCCAGGGCACCTTCGATCTCCTCCGCCGCAGCCAGCGTATCCTGCGGGGGAGGGGCGATGACCACCTGGACCGAGTCCAGGGGGCCTTCGGCGTCCATGTAATCGTCGAAGGTGAAGTGCACCAGTGTCGAGTCCACGGCTTCCACCCGAACCACCCGGGAGGGCACGGTGTCCGGCATCAGAAGGCTCAGCTCACGGATGATGAGCGTGTCGGACCCGGGCGGCTCAAGGCCGAGGCCCGATGATTCGGCGGAGCCCTGCATCTCCCGGAAGTCCGGCTCCCCGTTGCGGTTGATGTCCTGGTACACCGTCAGGTCGTAGGCCCCTGCCGGCAGATATCGGAGGGCGAACACTCCCGCCGAGTCGCTGGCGGCTACGTAGACCGGGGGGTCATCCTCCCCTCGCATGCGAGCCTCTACCCGGGCCCCGTTCACCGCCTCTCCCGTGATCCGGTCCTTGACGATTCCGGCCACGACGTTGTTCTCGAAGTCTGCTCCTGTGGAGAACACCAGCTCGAAGGGTCCCTCCAGCGTGTTGTTGAAGAGGTCTTTGATGGTGGGAAGCAATCGTACCCTGTAGACGAGGTCCGGTTGGAAGCCCCCGATGACCCTGATCTCGAGACCGGACCGGGTGTGTTTGACCTCGTGCTCCCCCGTCACCGGCGAGACCAGGACCGCGTTGTCCAGCATGCCCTCGGTGGGCCGTTCGCTGATACGCTCACTGAACACGAACCTCGCCGGATCCCGGGTAGGCTCGATCCTGGCAAAGGTGTCGGGCCAGGTTTCGGCGATCATGGGAGGGATCACGTCCCGGGGGCCTCCGCTGGGGGCCATGGGTCGGGCGCAGGAAGTCAGGAGGACGGCCCCGGTCAGGCCGACGGCCCCGGCCAAGGTCAGGATCGACTGAAGCGGTCTCATGAATCCTCGCGCAACCTCATGCCCCCTCGAACACCTTGAGCTTCTCCTGGAGCTTTTGCATCTGCTCCCGGAAGCTGGCCTCTTTGTCCCGCTCCCGGGCCACCACGTCTTCCGGGGCCCGGGTCACGAATTTCTCGTTCTGGAGCTTGGCCCGAACACCCTCGAGCTGACCCGAGAGCCGACCGATCTCGCCGGCCAGGCGCTGCCGCTCCTTCTCAAGGTCGATGACTCCTGCCAGAGGAATGAAGAGCTCGGTTCCATTCCTCAGGACCCCGTGGGCTCCAGCTCCAGCGTGGGCCCCTGCCCCGGCGGGGGTTCCAGCTCCGGCTTGGGCCCCGGCCTCGCCGCTGCCGCCCTCGCCCTCCCCGGCATCTCCCGCCGTCACCTGGAGGGTTCCGACCCTGGCCAGGCGCCGGATGGACGAGTCTTCCGAGGCCAACGCCTTCTCGAAAGCCGCCGGTGCCCCCCTCAGCTCCGCCTCCACTTCGGCTCCTTCGGGAACCCCGTACTCCTTCCTGAGACTCCTGACCTGGGTGATGAGTTCCTGCACGGCCTCCAACTGGCTCTCGGCCTCCGGATCGTCAAGCTCAGGGTCCCGTGTGGGCCAGGGAGCGGAGATGAGGGACGGGGGCCGATCTTCACCCTCGGGCCAGGGGAGCTTTTGCCAGAGCTCCTCGGTGACGAAAGGAATGATAGGATGGAGGAGGCGGAGGATCCCGTCGAAGGCGGTGATGAGGGTGGTCCTGGCCGCCTGCCTGCTGGCTTCGTCCGCGTCCTCCCGGAGCCGGGGCTTCACCAGCTCCAGATACCAGTCCGCCAGCTCTCCCCAGAAGAAGTGATAGGCTTTCTCCGCCACGTCGTGGAGGCGGAACTTCTCCAGCTCCTGGGTAAGGCTCTCCGCGGTCCAGGAAAGCCGGGACAGAATCCAACGGTCCGAGAGCTCGAGGTCGTCGGCCACCTCGGCCAGGGGTTTGATGGGGTCGTCGCCCACGCTCATGAGGGTGAACCGCCCGGCGTTCCAGACCTTGTTCGCGAAGTTCCTTCCAGGGGCGAAGGAGGCCTCCAGATCGTCGGGATTCAGCTGGATGTCGGTGCCCACGGCCGCCGCCGAGATAACGGTGTAGCGCAGGGCATCGGCACCGAACTGGTCCACCACCTCCAGAGGGTCGATGCCGTTGCCCAGGGACTTGGACATCTTCCGGCCCAGGGTGTCCCTGACGGTGGCGTGGAGATACACGGTCTTGAAGGGCGCCTCCCCCATGAACTCGTAGCCTGCCATGATCATCCGGGCCACCCAGAAGAAGAGGATCTCCGGGGCGGTGGAGAGCACGTGCCCGGGGTAAAAGGCCTTCAGGTCCTCGGTTTTCTCCGGCCAGCCGAAGATGGAAAAGGGCCAGAGCCAGGACGAGAACCAGGTGTCCAGGACGTCGGGATCCTGCTCCAGGTTCCCGCCTCCGCAGGCCGTGCAGGTTGTGGGGTCCTCCCGGGCCACCATGGTCTCGCCGCAGTCCTGACAGTACCAGACCGGGATCCGGTGGCCCCACCAGAGCTGACGGGAGATGCACCAGTCCCGGATGTTCTCCATCCAGTGTTCGTAGACCTTCTTCCAGCGCTCCGGAACGAAGGTGACGGTCCCGTCCTGGGACGCCTTCAGGGCCGGCTCCGCCAGAGGCTTCATCCTCACGAACCACTGCTCGCTCAGGCGGGGCTCCACCACCGTGTCGCACCGGTAGCAGCGGGGGATGGAGTGGGTGTGGGGATCCTCCCCGCCATAGAGGCCCAGCTCCCGGAAGTCCTGGACGACCTTCTTCCGGGCGTCGAAGCGGTCCATTCCCTGGAAAGCCTCCGGAGCGTTCTCGCCCATTGCCCCTTCCGGGGTCATGACGTCCAGGGGCGGGACGCCGCTGCGCTGGGCCATCTCGAAGTCGTTGGGGTCGTGGGCCGGGGTGACCTTGACCATCCCTGTCCCGAAGTTCCGGTCCACATAGTCGTCGGCAATGATGGGAATGCGTCGTCCCGTGAGGGGAAGGTCCACCTCGCCCCCGACGAGCCCCGTGTAGCGCTCGTCGGCAGGGTTCACCGCCACCGCCGTGTCGCCCAGCATGGTCTCGGGCCGGGTGGTGGAAACCGTCAGGTACCAGCGGCCGTCGGGAAGCTGCCCGATGGCCTCGGCGGCCAGGCCGGCGCCCTCCTCCGCAGCCGCAGCCATGCAGGCCTCCCGGGCCGCCGCAGCCGCTTCCGCCAATTCCGGAGCCAGGGGATAGCGGAGGTGGTAGAGGCGTCCCTCCACCTCGTCACCCTCGGCCTCCTCATTGGAAAGGGCGGTGTGGCAGCGAGGACACCAGTTGATGATGTACTCCCCCCGGTAGATCAGGTCCTTCTGGTAGAGCCGGACGAAGACCTCCCGGACGGCGGCGCTGAGTCCGGGGTCCAGGGTGAAGCGGGTCCGGTCCCAATCGCAAGTGCACCCGATGGCTTTGAGCTGGTCCAGGATGGCGCCCCCGGTTTCCCGGACGAACTCCCAGGTCCGCTCCACGAAGGCCTCCCGGCCCAGGTCCTCCCGGCTCTTCCCCTCCTGAGCGATGAGGCGCTCCACCACGTTCTGGGTGGCGATTCCCGCGTGGTCGGTTCCCGGTGCCCAGAGGGACGCCTTGCCCTG
This sequence comes from Gemmatimonadota bacterium, assembly GCA_050049805.1. GTDB lineage: Bacteria > Gemmatimonadota > Gemmatimonadetes > Longimicrobiales > Gaopeijiaceae > JABDNZ01. Next base: position 9,952 of record JASFVN010000058.1, on the reverse strand, counting down.
CATCCTGCGCCAGCGGATGAGGACGTCCTGTACCGTGTTGTTCAGGCCGTGTCCCATGTGCAGGACCGCTGTGACGTTTGGCGGCGGGATGACGATCACGAAGGGCTCCCGGCCATCCTCCAGGACAGCCGAAGGAGCTACGCCGAACTCCCCCCGATCCATCCAGCGGGAGTAGATGGGGGGCTCGATGGCATTGGGATTCAGCCGAGGGTCCAGCTCCATGGCCACGGTCTCTCCAGGTTCGGTCAGTCGGGTTGGGCGCCTACTGACGAGGTCCGCCGACGACGGCCTCCTGCCGCCGGAAAACGAGTTCGCCCTCGCCGCCGGGAAACGGGTCCGCTCCTCCCGGGATCCCCCCGGAAAGAGCGGAGAAACGTAAAGATGACCTTTGCCCCTGGGGGCGTCAATTTGGCCGGATGGAGAGGCCCGGAGGCTGACCCGGCCCGTCAGGTGGCTGACGGCCCTGCTGAACCGACCTAGCCGCCGCCTCCGCCGGTGCGGGTGGTGTCGGCCCTCCGCTCGGCGTTCAACCGCTCCCGGATGGCTTTGTCCCGCTCCCGCCAGCTCTGGATGACCGCTCCCCGGGCCGCGCTCTGCTCGATCTCGTCCCAGGCCCACAACCGGTCCTCGGCCCGCTCACGATCGTAGGCCGACGTTCCGAACCCGAAGGGCAGGGGCAGGGTGAGGTCCCCCAGGTGGATTTTGCCCGGGGAGACACCCCACTTCTTCCCGTCCTCGCCGGTGTAGGTCCAATCCGTGGCCCGGCGGGCCATCTCCTCGGCGATGGCGGCGGAGTCGTTCAACGCCTCCAGCTCGGCCAGAAGCTGAAGCCTCATGATCTCTTCCCTGCTGAGCTCCGTTCGCTCAGGGGAGACCGGCTCCCAGTAGCGAAGGTCCTGGGCTCGGGGCCGAATCCGCTCCGCCGCCGTGGGCCCCAACGGCCCCTCCGTGGGGGGCCGCAGCCCCGGATCGACGTCCAGCGCCGTGGGCCCCACCGGTACCGAAACAGCGGGAACCTCGGGATTCGGCTCCTCCTCGGGTGGCGGGGGCGTGTCGGGCTCCTCTTCCGGGGGGAGCTCCACCAGGTTCACCAGCTCGGTCCCGGTGGGGGAAAGAGGCTGGATGTAACCCCCGAAGGCCGGATCCGCCTCGGGAATCCCCGAGAAGAAGCTGGGATATAGGGCGATGATAAGGAGGTGAAGGACAACGCTGATCCCCAGCCCGACCCGCCGGGCACCCCGATAACGGGCCCGGGGGTCAAACCAACCCGGGAGCCCGTCATACGGAGAATCGGAGGAAGGAGCGCGATCGGTCATCGTTGTTCTAGTAACCCCCCCTCCAGGGCCGGTTCCAAAGGCTGCCGGCGAAGGCCCGGCGCCAGTCAGTGGTCAGCGAAGGACCGGCTTCGCCAGGGCCGGCCAAGGACCTGCAGCCCTACTCTAGGCCAGAAGCCGCCTCAGGCGGCTGGCCGCGAGGCGGAGCCGTTCTTCCGAGGTGGTGAGGGCGATGCGAAAGAACCCCTCTCCGCCCTTACCCATGGAGCTTCCGGGCAGCACGATCACGCCCTCCCGCTCCAGGGCCCGGCGGCAGAAATCCATGGACGTCTCACCGGTTGGGACTGGGATCCAGAGGTACATGGTTGCCTTCGGAACCGTCACGTCGAAGCCTTCCGACCTGAGGGCTTCCACAGCCGCGTCCCTTCTCAGGCGGAAGACCTCGATGTTGGAAGGAACCCAATCGTTCCATGACCGGAGAGCTTCGGCGCAGGCAGCCTGGATGCCCAGGAACGCCCCCGTGTCCATGAAACTCTTCACCTTGCCCAGGATGGCCACAAGCTTGGCGTCACCCACGGCCCATCCCATTCTCCACCCCGTCATGTTGTAGGTCTTGGAGAAGGAGTGGAACTCCAGGCTTACCTCCCTCCCCCCGTCGATCTCCAGGATGGAGGGAGGCCTGTACCCGTCGAAGGCCACCTCGCTGTAGGCGTTGTCGTAGACCAGGAGGAGGTCGTTGGCGTGGCAGAACTCCACCACCTCCTGAAGGTAGGCCCGAGGAGCCAGGGCCGTGGTGGGATTGTTGGGGTAGTTCAGGTAGAGGATCTTCGATCGCGCCACGTCCTCGGCCGGGAGCTCCTGCACCGGGATCAGGAAGTCGTTCTCGGGCCGCAGGGGAACCAGGATGGGCTCACCCCCCGCCAACCACACCCCGCCCTTGTACGGTTGATAGCCGGGATCCGGGATGAGGGCCCCCTCCCCGGGATTCAGGAAGCCGAAGGGAAGGTGGGCAATTCCGTCCTTGGATCCGATGAGGGGCAGGATCTCTTTGGCCGGATCCACCTCCACCCCGAAACGTTTCTTCATCCATCCCGCGACCTCCTGACGAAAATCCGCCAGGCCCAGGTTGAAGGGATAGCGGGACATGGCCGGGTTTTCCACGGCTTTCTGGAGTCCCCGGACGGCCGAAGGTGGCGGCGCCAGGTCCGCGTCGCCTGCGCTGAGATCGATGACGTCGACCCCCTCCTCCAGGAGGCGGCGGCGGGTTTCCGGGATACCGGCCAGGGGGTAGGGCGGAAGGCCGTTGAACCGATGACTGGTCTCGGGGTGCATGATCTATCGCTCCACGTCCGATACGACGGGGTTGGTGAGGGTTGCCAGGCCCGGGAGCTCCACCTCCACCACGTCACCGTGGGAGAGGGGACCCACACCCTCGGGGGTGCCGGTGGCCAGAAGGTCTCCCGGTTCCAGCGTCATGATCCTGGAGACGTAGGCCACGAGGAAGGGAATGGAAAAGACCATCTGCCCGATTTCTCCACGTTGCTTCTCCTCTCCGTTGACCCGGGTCAGCACGGAGAGCCGTTCCAGGTCCACATCCAGGATCGGCGTCATCTCCCCCACCGGGCAGAAGCTGTCGAAGCCCTTGGCCCGACTCCACTGGCTGTCCTTCCTTTGGAGTTCCCGGGCCGTCACATCGTTAAGGGGAACGATGCCGTCAACGAAGGAGAGGGCGTCGGCCTCGGAGATCTTGGTGGCCCTTCGACCGATGACCACGCCGATCTCACCCTCGTAGTCGACCCGGCCTACCCCGGGTGGGAGGACGATGGGCTCGCCGATACCCACCAGAGCGGAGGGCGGCTTGAGAAAGAGGAGGGGTTCCGCCGGGACTTCGTTTCCCATCTCGGCGGCGTGGGCCACATAGTTGCGCCCGACACAAACGATTTTGGAAGGCGTGGGAAGAGAGCTCATGTCTGGCCTATTCGATGACGGCAAATCCGGTGACGGCTACCTCGAGGGCAGCTGCCTCGACGACGGCTGTTTCGACGACGGCGAAAAGAAGAAGCGCCCTCCCCGAACCGGAACCAGGGGTCCGGCCGCCGGAGAGAGGCGCCGTGCAAATCGGCGGTCCCCATGGGGGAATCGTCAGTCTTCGGCGGTGCGGGTGTGGAACAAGGTCCCGAAGAAAGCGCCCAGGCCGGCGATCCCCAGAAGCGTTCCGATGACGGCCCACCAGAGACCAAGGTCGTCGTTTCCTGCGGACCAGTTCTGGACCGAAGTGGTGTAAGCCAGCGCCGCCAGGGCGGCGTAGAACACGCCGATGACCATCCCGATGATGCGTTTCATGGTGGGATAATCTAGGGCTGTCGGTAGAACTCCTCCAGTCCGCGCCGGAGGTCGGGCCACAGCCCCTTGGCCATGGGAGCCGGGGGAAGGGATTGCCGAAGGTAGGAGCCGTAGCGGCGGGTGAGGATGCGGTCGTCCAGGAGAAGGACGGCACCCCGGTCGTCCTGGGTCCGGATCAGGCGCCCGAACCCCTGTTTCAGCCTCAGGGCCGCCTCCGGAAGGCTGTAGCGCCAGAAGGGATCCTCTCCCCGAGCTTCGATGGCTTCCAGGCGGGCCGCGATGATGGGCTCGGTGGGAACCTGGAAGGGGAGCTTCTGGATGATGAGGCCCCGTAGCGGGTCTCCCGGAACATCCACGCCCTCCCAGAAGGAAGCCGTGCCCAGAAGGATGCCCCGCCCCGATTCCACGAAGTCGAAAAGGAGCTTGGCCCGAGGAGCCTCACCCTGGATGAAGAGGGGGAAGAAGGACCCCCTGGGCCCGCCTTCCATCTCCCGGAGAAGCTCGCCTACCCTCCGCAACGCAGCGTGGGAGGTAAAGAGAACGAAAAGGCCCCCATCGGTCATCTGAGCCATCTCCAGGGCTACCCGGGCCGTATCCTCCTGAAAGCGGTCGCCGGGCTCCTGCGGGCCTGCAAGGTCGGTAGGAATGGCCAGGAGGGCCTGGATGGGGAAGTCGAAGGGAGAAGGCACCACCGCCTCTTCGATTCCCAGGCCGCCGCCCTCCTCTTCCATTGCCGACGCACCCAGCCCCAACCGCTCCCTGAGGTACTCGAACCCCGCCCGGGTGGTGAGGGTGGCCGAGGTCAGAACCGTGGTTTCCAGACGGCGGAAGAGGTCGTCCCGCAGGGCCGGCCCCACTTCGATGGGGGCCGCCGCCAGAGCCAGGTTCCAGCCTGGCCTCCGCCCCCTTCGTTCGATCCAGCGGACCAGGGCTGCACCCTCGTCGCCGGGATCCAGGACCCGTCCGATTCCCCGTATGTGGCTGTCGATCCGGTTCTGGGCCCCGGAGAGATCCAGGCACCGGCCTTCCAGGGCCTCGGCCCAGGCCTCGTCATCCTGGATCCTGACCCTGAGCTCACCCACCTCCCGTCCCAGGCGGGAGAGGGCGAAGACCAGACCGTCCATGGACTCCCGGACCGAGACGCTCTCCCGGGGCTCCAGGGCATCGGTCCCGCCCAGTCGCACGGACTGGCTTTCGCCCTCCTGCAGGACACCCGTCAGGGTGGAGAGGAAGGGTTCGATTCGGCTCCGAGCCTCCTCCAGGGCCGGCCCCACCCGGTCCTCCATTCGGGCCAACAGCTCCCCGGCCGTGCCCCGATCCGGATCCGAAGCCAGCTTTTCCCGGATGTCCGCCAGGACCCCCTTCCCCCGACGATCCAGACGGGAGAGAGATCGGAAGAGCCCACGCCGGGTGACCTCCACCCCCAGGTGGTCGGTGGCGGCCTCTTCAACGTTGTGGGCTTCGTCCAGAATCAGGTGGCGGTAGGGAGGCAGGACCGCCGCCTGGGTGAAGTTGTCCGTGGCCCTCCGGACCGCCAGGTCGGTGAAGAGGAGGTGGTGATTCACCACCAGGATCTCCGCCGAGGCGGCGGCTCGCCGTGCCCGTTGGAAAAAACACTCCTGGAAGTGGGGGCAACGGGTCCGGAGGCAGATGTCGGCATCGCTCTGGACCTCTTCCCAGACGTCTTCGGAGGGGGGCGAGGCGAGGTCGGAAAGAGAGCCGTCTTCGGTGGTCTCGATCCAATCCAGGATGCCCTGGAGCTCCTGGGACCGGTCTTCGTCGAAGAGGGAGGGAGCGGTCTCCGCCGCCAGGTGGGCCCGGCGGATGGAGACGTAGTTCCCCCTTCCCTTCACCAGGGCCCAGCGAAGGTCGGGGGCGTCGGGGCCGGGTTCGGCCGCGGAGCCCCCGCCAGGACCGCCGCCGATCCCCTCGCCCGAGGCGGCCACTCCCTCCCCCTCCTCCCCCAGTGCCCGCTTCAGCGCCGGCAGGTCCTTGCCCACCAACTGCTCCTGCAGGTTGATGGTGTTGGTGGAAATCACGGTGCGTTCGCCGTTCTGCAGGGCCCAGAGGGCTGCCGGCAGGAGGTAGGCCATGGACTTCCCCGTGCCGGTCCCGGCCTCCACCATGCCCACGCCCCCTTCGTTGAACCGGCGGGATACCAGGAGGGCCATCTCCCGCTGCCCCGGCCGGTCTTCGAAGGTCCGGTGGGTGCGGGACAGCGCCCCTCCGGGAGCCAGGAAAGCCTCCACCCGCTCCAGTTCGAGGGGCTCCACCACCCGGGGCTCCGGCGGCTCCACCACCACGTAGATCTCCGAGGCCTCGTTGTTCACGATGGCGGTGCCCAACCCCGACTCGTACAGGGTGGCAGCCACCGCCAGGTCGGCGGCCGAGGGTTCCAGGTCGCCGGAGGGGTGGTTGTGGATCATGACCGTGCCCTGGGGCGCGTCCCGGGCCACGGCCAGGACCGCCCCCCGATTGCCCCGAGCCACCGCTCGAGGCTGGTGGAGGCTCCGATCTCCGGTCACCTCCAGGAGGAAGGTGACCTCCCTGCCCCTGGCCCTGAGGATCTCCTCCCGGATGTGCAGTGCGGCTTCGGGGGTGAGGCGAAGGGGAGGTGGAGGCGAGGACGGGGAGGACTTCCTGGGCATGGTGGCGTCAGTCGGCCTCCGCCAGGCCCTGGACGATGTCGTAGGCCAGGTTCCGGGGCACTCTCAGGCGCTTGGCCACCTCTCTGGCTGCCCTGCTGGGGCTCAGCCCTTGGGCAAGAAGGGCCTGTGCCAGGGCCCCGGCGGCGGCGGTGTCCACGGCGGCGGCGTCTGCGGCCCCCGGATCGCCTGCCGGGGCTCCCCCCAGGACCACCACCACCTCGCCCCGGGGCGGGTGGTCCTTCAGGTGGGCCCCGACCTGGGCCAAAGTGCCCCGGACGAACTCCTCGTGGAGCTTGGTCAGCTCCCGGGCCAGGGCCACCGGCCGTTGCCCGCCGCAGGCCTCGCCGAGGCTCTCCAGGAGGGCTCCCACCCGCTCCGGGGACTCGAAAAGGACCACCGTGTCTTCCGAGGCGGCGACCCGATCCAGAAGCTCCCTCCGATCTGTGCCCTTCCTGGGCAAAAAGCCCAGGAAGGAGAAACGGTCGCCGGGAAACCCGGAACCCACCAGGGCCGCCAACACCGCCGAAGGCCCGGGAACAGGGACCACCTCGTGGCCCGCCTCCAGGACCGCCGCCACGATCCGATGGCCTGGATCGGAAACCAGGGGCGTTCCGGCGTCGGAGACCAGGGCCAGGTCCTCGCCCTCTCCCAGCCAGCCTACCACTGCCTCCTCCCTGGACGCTTCGTTGTGGGCGTGGAGGGAAACCAGGGGTGTGCTGAGGCCCAGATGGCTCAGGAGCTTTCGGGTCCGTCGGGTGTCCTCCGCCAGGATCCGAAAGACCGACCCCAGGACCTCCCCCGCCCGGGGCGTGAGGTCATCCAGGTTGCCGATGGGGGTGCTGACCAGGTAGAGCGTCGCCATGGAAGTACGATGGCCTCCCGGCCGGGTCCGGTCCAGGGGTCAATCAGGCGGACGGCCGCCGCCGGAACAAAGAAACCCGGCTCCTCGAGCGTGAGCCCGAGAGCCGGGTTTCTTCCGTGTCGAACGAATCGGGCTCCCGAGGAGCCCGGCTTCGTCGTCGGCCTTAGATGTGTTCGTTCACCTTCGCTTCCAGGAAGGGCTTCGGCACGGCGCCTACCACCGTGTCCACGTGCTTCCCGTCCTTGAAGAAGAGGATGCTGGGAATGGACCGGATCCCGAATTTGCTGGCCGTGTGGGGGTTCTGATCCACGTCCAGCTTTCCTACGCGAAGTCCCTGGTCCGAATACTCCTGCGCCAGATCGGCGACGATGGGAGCCACCATTCGGCACGGCCCGCACCAGGCCGCCCAGAAGTCAACGATCGAAAGGCCGTCGCTGCTTTCAATCTGTTCTCCGAAGTTCGTGTCCGTGACTTCGAACACCAATGCACTATCTGCCATCAACCCTGCTCCTTGTTCATTTGGACGGCTCTGGATACCATGCCGCCGAGTTCAGGCGTCCTCGGGAGTCCTGATTTTACTCACAAAGGCACCAAAGTAAATATGCTCGCTTATCCTCTTGACCACGTTGGCGTGGCCGTCGCCTCCCTCGAGGAAGCCAGTACCCTCCTCCAACTCGTGTCGAACGACTCCTGTTCCCCCGTGGAGGAGCTGCCGGATCAGGGCGTCCGGGTTCTCTTCGTCGGCTCCATCGAGCTCATCGAACCCCTGGGCCCCGATACTCCGGTAGGCCGCTTCCTACAAAAACAGGGCCAAGGACTCCACCACATCGCCTACCGGGTCCCTGACCTTCCGGCTGCCCTCTCCAAAATGAGAGAAGAGGGCGTCCGCCTCATCGACGATCAACCCCGTCCCGGCTCCCGGGGCCACCAGGTGGCCTTCCTTCATCCCCGGAGCACCGGGGGGGTGCTCGTGGAGCTGGTCCAGGTGGAAAAGGCGGAATAAGGTTCTACCCCCGTCCCACCTTCTCCAGGTCGATCTCCTCCACGAACCACTGACCGCCTTTCGACTGAACCACCAGGAAGGGCACGTCCATGATGTCCCGTCCCCGGATGACGAAGTTCACGCCGATCCGGCTGGTCGGGTGCTCCCTCCCGGGGACACGAGACTCCGAGACGACGGTGTAATCCTCGTGCTGCAGAATATCGGCGATGGCGTCCATCTCCAGCTCCACCTGCTGGATCGTGCGGCACCGATCACCCAGCCCGATCCAGGAGCCGATCCTCTTGAACATGCAACCGAAGGCGCTGCCCGTATCGATGTATGGACCGTCCGCCGTTCCGAAAATGTTGGCCATTCCGTGGAGGTCCCGGGCATTGCTGGCCTGGAGGAACCGCTCCACGGAAAGGATGGGCGCCACCGCCGCCGCTTCACCGGCGGAGATGACCCGGGTCGTGGTGCACCCCGCCAGGAAAAGCAGGGGAATGACAAACAGAACAAGGCGTTTCATGTGCTGGCCGCGTTGGGGTCCGCTCGAACCTCTCCTATCGACACTGGCAGCCTACGAGCCGTCCGTCAACGGCCATGCTAACCCTCCTCACCCAAGACGTTCCCACCCCCGGCTTCCATGAGGAATTCCAGGGCTCGGGCCCCTTCTCCGGGGACCACCCGGACCAGGGAGCCCTCGGCCACCTCCTCCTCCAGGAGGTGAAGGGCCAGGGGGTCCTGGACCAGGCGTTGAACGGCCCGTTTGAGGGGCCGGGCGCCGAAGGCCGGATCGTATCCCTCCCGGGCGATGACCTCCCTGGCTTCCGGTGAGATCTCGAGCTCGACGCCGAGGTCCGCCGCCAGCCGGCGCACCCGATCCAGCTGGAGCTCCACGATGGAGCGGAGATCTCCTTCGTCCAGGGGCCGGAAGACGATGACGTCGTCCACCCGGTTCAGGAACTCGGGCCGGAAATGATGGTGGAGCTCGCCTCGGACGTAGCTTTCCACCTCGTCCCAGGCAGAGTCGCGCCGGGCCGCGGTGGGGGCTCCCGCCTCCGACTGGGCACCTGCGGGCGATCCCCCGTCGGCCGAGGCGGCGCTGGACGCTTGACCCCGCTCCAGGATGAACTGGCTCCCGATGTTGGAGGTCATGATGACCACGGCGTTCCGGAAATCCACCGTCCGGCCGTGGGAGTCGGTGAGACGCCCTTCGTCCATGATCTGGAGGAGGACGTTGAAGACCTCCGGGTGGGCCTTTTCGATCTCGTCGAAGAGAATCACCGCGTGGGGGCGCCGCCGAACCGCCTCCGTGAGCTGGCCGCCCTCGTCGTAGCCGATGTAGCCGGGGGGCGCCCCGATGAGGCGGGCCACGGCGTGCTTTTCCATGTACTCCGACATGTCGATGCGGACCATGGCCCGCTCGTCGTCGAAGAGAAACTCCGCCAGGGCTCGGGCGGTCTCGGTCTTCCCGACCCCCGTGGGTCCCAGGAAGATGAAGGATCCCACGGGGCGATTCGGGTCCTGGAGGCCGGTCCGGGCCCTCCGGACCGCGTTGGACACGGCCTTCAGGGCCTCATTCTGCCCGATGACCCGTTTGCCCAGCAGCCCTTCCAGGTGGGAGAGACGCTGGCGCTCCGACTCCAGCAGACGGCTCACGGGAATGCCGGTCCACTCCCCCACCACGGCGGCGATGTCGTCGGCATCCACCTCTTCTTTCAGGAATCCACCCCCGGCCTGGAGCTCCTCGAGGCGGGCCTCCGCCACTTCCAGGGCCTGCTCCGTTCCCGGAATCTCACCGTACTGGAGCTCGGCGGCCTTGTTCAGGTCTCCGGTCCGTGTA
>JASFVN010000295.1:0-5639 GCA_050049805.1 Gemmatimonadota bacterium | reverse complement strand
ACAAACAGGCCAAATCCCGGCAATCTGCCGTACTTTCACGGGCAGGACGCACGATCTACCGTAGTCGCCCTCGAACCATGCCGGAATATGCCGGGACTTACCGGCCCTATGACCGGCCCAGATTCGGAGGCGGGAAAGACGATAAAGCTGTCCAGGGTCGTTTCCCCAACGATCTCGAGCCGTCTCCCGCATGCCCTGCCGCTGAGCCGAAGCTTGTTCCGCAAAATGACTTCAAACTCGATTCAGAGCCGGAGTGTCCGATTCCCTTCCCTCCCTGCAAATCTTGCCCCAACCAAAAGCCTTCTGCAGTTTCTCCCGATTGAGTGACGGATCCTCAGGGCCTTCTAGTTCCCTACCCTGCCGTTGGTTGCCCGTCCCCACAGCTGAGACTTTCTATGCGCCGTGCAACTCCCCTTGCGTTCGCCTTCGCCCTCCTCTTCTGGGCGGGCCCCGCCTCGTCTCAGCAGGTCCAGTACCGTGATCTGGAGTTCGAGGTCGCCCAGGTCACCCGGCCTGACGTGGCAGTGTTCCCTGACGGTGACCTGCTCTTCACACTTCTGGGGCACCTGTACAGGCTGCCGTCGGAGGGAGGAGAAGCTGTCCAGCTCACCCGCGGTTCGTATTTCCATAAGGAGCCTGCGGTCTCACCGGACGGATCAACCATCGCGGTGGTATCTGATCGGGGCGGCGAAGGTGGAGACAACATCTACCTGTTGGATGCCGATGGCGGAAACCTCAGACGTCTCACCGATGAGCCGGAGGCCGGCCGACCCGCGTGGTCTCCTGATGGCACTCGGATAGCCTACCTCGCCTACCAGGCGACCAGGCCGATGGAGGATTTCTTCCCCATGCCGGGTGCTAAGGTGAAGGAAGTGAATCCGGCCTCCGGCGACCTCACGGCGGTCAGCGGAGACTTCGCCGACATCAGAGATGTGAGCTACGCACCCGACGGCGATCTTTTCTGGCTGACCTTCCGTGGGGACGGGAGCTGTCGGGTGTGCGGGGAGACCGACGTGCACCGTCGGAGCTCGTCTGGAACATCCGACGTCATTTCGACGCTGAAGGATCGGGTCCAACAACTTCGGTTCACGGATGCCGGTGTCCTGTATTGGGCGATGCGAGCCAACGCGAGCCGCCGCGTCATGTACGCCCGTGAATCGCTGGACGGTCCGGAACGAGCCGTCCTCCATGCTGACCTCCGCCAGCCCGGAGATCTTGCCCCCCGCTTCACGGTGGTGCCGGGGGATGGGTTAAAGGCATACGTGGGGGACTGGGGGGAACTCTGGGAGTTGAACATCGAGGACCGGACGCGGCGACACATCCCCCTTCGAGCCCGCGGAATTCAGACAATCATGGCTTCCGCCGACCCACCCCCCTGGACACCTCCCGAGGACACGGAGTCTTTCACCATAGCGGCGGTGGGAAGCCCCGTCTTGAGTCCAGACGGAGACGAGGTGGTCTTCTCTGCAGCCGGAAGCCTCTGGCGCCGACCCGTTGGTGATCCTCAGGCCAACCCCCAGCGAATTGACGATGGCTGGACCAGGGACCCCGCTTACGCTCCTGGGGGTGGTCGGATGGCTTATCTACGAACCAACCCGGGAGCACCCAATGAGTTGGTGGTGGCCGAAGGCTGGGACGGCCCAAGGAAAGTCATCGCCCAGGGCCGCCTGTTTACGCCCTCATGGAGTCCGGATGGGGCGACGGTGGCCTTCAGTCTCGACCGCAACCCCGCCACGGTTTCCGCCTCCGGCGGCGAGCCCAGGGTCCTGGACCTGTGGCCAGCCTATACCCCCCAGCTATTGGGTGGCGATCGCATCATGACAACCTACCGGCTCTCTCGCCCAATAGAGGACCGGGACGTGCTTCTCCTTCCCCTCGAACCAATGGGTGAGGCGGTCCCCCTCACCGACATCCAGGAGCAGATGAAGGACCCACGGATCTCCCCGGACTTTCGTTGGCTGGCCTTCCGGAGAAACGGCGATCTCGTGGTGGCCGATATAGCTGCAGCCCTGGCCGACGACAGCCTGGTTTCGGAGGGCGAGTTGACGGTGCTGGTCCCCGACGGAGGCCTGGGCTTCTCCTTCGATCCACGGGGCGACGCCATAGTCTTCGCCCGGGATAACCGGATCTTCCATAAGGAGCTTCCCGACGGAGACGAGGTCGAGATCTCTGGGCCCTTCACTCTTCCCGGAGCGGAAATCCCCCCCATGGTGGTCCGCAACGCCAGGGTCCTGGAACCGTCCGGCACCGACTTTACCGAGGCCACTAGCCTTTTCATCGAGGGTGGCCGGATCGTGTCGCTAAATCAGGCGCCTGCAGACTTCGAGGTCCAAAGGGCTCTGGTGGTAGACGCTGAAGGGCGGTTCGCTGTGCCTGGTCTCTGGGACGCCCACCTGCATGGTGCAGATCCCGACTGGCTGATCCACGGGATTACATCCTACCGGGATCCTGGCACTCCACTCACGGATGCCGTTCAGGAGCTGGACCACGATCGGGCCTTCGGCGCACACCTCCCACGCCGTTTCAGCTCTGGAGACATCTTCGAAGGTTACGCAGATGACTACTGGGGGCGTTTCAACCGGATCACAGACCCCTCTGGTGCACGGCGTCTGGTTCGACAATGGAAGAGGTTGGGGGCCCGGTTCATCAAGGTCTATCGCACCGTGCCCTGGGCCCTGCACCGCCACATAGCGGAGGAGGCGGCGGCCCAGGGACTCCCTGTCATGGGACACGGAATGTTCCCCGAAGAAGTCGTGCGCTCGGTGACCCTAGGGTACCGGAGCCTCGAACACATTGGGTTCCCCCAGGTTTTTCACGACGACATCCTGACCCTCATGGCGGAGGCGCAGGTGATCTGGACGCCGCAATACACGGAGCGCGTTCCCGCAGAAGACGTACTGTTCTTTCAGGACCCCAATGGCTTTACAGCCGGGCTCAAGCTCCTTGGAAGAACACAGGTGGACCGGGCGTGGCCCCTTCATCTCGGTGTGGAGGCGCAGTTGGGTCCGTGGGCGATCCATGCCCGGCAGCTACGCAGGGCCCGGGAACTGGGAGTGACCATGCTCCTGGGAACCGATAACATTGGCGGTCCAGGTTTTGTCCACGTGGAGCTGGAGCTCTTCCAGAGTGCAGGCTTCGCACCCTGGGAGGTCCTGAGGATGGCCACACTGGAGGCTGCCAGGGCCGAAGGCGTGGACCAGGACCTCGGGACCCTGGAAGTGGGGAAGTTGGCGGACCTTCTCCTCCTAGACGCCGATCCTCTCAAAGACGTTCGAAATCTCCGTCGCCCCTGGCAGGTACTGCGGGGTGGCCGAGTAGTGCATGAGAGAGAGGAAGGTCACTAGCGCAAGGGAGGAGCCGCCTAGCGCCTAACCAGCTTTCCTGAAACGACCTATCCCACGTTCTCTTCTCTTGAACTTGGGCCATAGGCGAGCCAAGAACGGTCCTCCCGACACATTGTCGAGAAAACCGCTTTCATATGGGCCTGGGCAGACTCGAACTGCCGGCCTCACGCTTATCAGGCCCCTAACCTCCGGCAGATGGCAGGCCACACCCCCCCAGCCAGCCTCCAAGCCAGGCCGCCTCTGGACGCTTTGGCAGTTTCCTCCCCCCGTTATAAATAGTCATTATTGACTAGTCAGATTTGACTCTATATCTTCCGGTCCCATTACTTCGGGAAGGAAGGATGCAAATGGCTGAGAAGGGATCCGATGCCACGGAAGTAGACCATGGGGCCGGAGACCGGGAACTCCTTCTACTGGGACTGCTGCGGAAGCGGGAAATGCACGGTTATCAGCTGGCGGATTTTCTCGATACCCACCTCGGCATCTTCTTCGACCTGAAGAAAGCCACGGCCTACAACCTCCTGGGAAAGATGGAGGAGCGGGGGTGGGTGACCTCCCATGAGGAGCAGGAAGGGAAGCGACCGCCCCGCCGGGTTTATGCCATCACGCCGGAGGGGGAAGCCTTGTTCCAGGACCTCCTGAGGGCGTCTCTTCCGGTCCATCGCCCCGCGGTCTTCCCCGGGAACGTCCCCGTCTTGTTCATGGACGCCCTCCCTTCCCATGAGCTGGAAGATCTACTGGAAGAGAGGCGTGAGGCCATCCGGGAGCGAATGGTGACCCTGGAGACCCACCTGGATCACGTCGGCCACCCCCTCTTCGACCACAAGCTCCTCATCCTGAAGGCTGAGATGGAGTGGCTCGGAGGACTCTTGAAGAAGGTGACAGGCGAATGAAAAGGATCGCACAGGGCGTCGTTCTTGTCGCCATCATCGGAGCTTCCCTTGGGGTCTGGTCGGTGCTTCGCAGGACCGACACCTCCCCCGCCGGGAGCGGGTCCACCTATCGCACAGCCTCGGTCCAGCGACGGGACATTCGCTCCACGGTCCTGGCCACTGGTGTGATCCGGCCCATGGTGGGAGCCGAAGTGCAAGTGGGATCACGGGTCTCGGGGATTCTCCAGACACTGAACGTGAGCATCGGAGATCGGGTGCAGGCCGGCCAGGTCCTGGCACGACTGGATCCCACCGAGTTCCAGGCCCGGCTGGACCAGGCCAACGCCGCCCTGGAAATGGCGGAGGTGGAGGAGCGCTTCGCCCAGATCGATCTCAACCGGGCCCGGGAGCTCCGGGAGCGGACGGTCATTCCCCAAACCGAGCTGGACGCTGCGGAGCGGGCAAGCCAGGTGGCCGCGGCGAATCTGATTCAAGCCCGGGCCAATGCCCGAACGGCCCAGATTCAGTTGGACTATACCGTCATTCGGGCCCCCGTCTCCGGAGTGGTGGCCTCGGTCTCCACCCAGGTCGGGGAAACCGTGGCGGCCTCCTTCGCCAGCCCCACCTTCGTCACCATCATCGACCTGGACCGGCTGGAAATCTGGGCGTATGTGGACGAGACGGACATCGGAAGAGTGGAAGTGGGCCAGGCTGCTGTCTTCACGGTGGACACGTATCTGGACACGGACTTCACCGGAACGGTCACGGCCATTCAACCGAAGGCCGAGATCATCGACAACGTGGTGAACTACGTCACCCTCATCGAAATCGGGGCCACCCAGGGGAGGACCCTCCGGCCCGAGATGACGACCACCGTAAACATTCTCCTGGAGGGGCGGGAGGGCGTTTTGACCCTTCCCAACGGAGCCGTCCGCAGGGATTCCGAGGGCGTCTACGCCCTGCTGGAGGACCCCACCGGCCCCCAGCGTCGGGCCATTCGGACAGGGTATCGCGGAAGCGATTTCACCGAGGTTCTGGAAGGCCTCCAGGAGGGTGACGTGGTCCTGGTAGGCTCTGTGCCGAATGGCGGCTGAGCAACGAGGAAGTCTCCTCCAAGCGGTCGGCCGGGGAGAGACAGCCGGCCTTTCGATCCCTTGATGTCAGTGAGACGGGAATGATCGAGCTGAAGCAGGTCAACAAGACATACCGGAAGGACGCCCAGGAGGTCAGGGCTCTTACCGACGTATCCTTGAGAGTGGAGGCCGGAGAGTTCGTGGCGGTTGTGGGCCCCTCCGGCTCCGGCAAATCCACCCTCATGAACGTCCTTGGGCTCCTGGACCGTCCCGACTCCGGATCCTACCAGCTGGACCAAGGTGAGGTGGAGGCTTTCACCCCCGACAAGCTGGCGCGGCTTCGGAACGAG
>JASFVN010000057.1:0-18938 GCA_050049805.1 Gemmatimonadota bacterium | reverse complement strand
CGACCTCCAGGATCTCTTCCTGGACCTTCACCAAATCCTCGCGGGTCTCCGGTGTCAACCTCCACCGGGCATCAGGGTTCCGTCTCAGCGTCCCGGTTCCGGTGCAGGGCACATCCAGGAGCAGGTTCGGGAGCTCCCGGAAAGGAGGCCGCTCTGCCCTGGAAACCACGAGGTCCACCCGTCCTCCAACTCTGCGAAGATTCTCTTTCAGGAGCTGCATCCGGCTCCAGGAGCGATCAGCGGCCAGAACATAGGCACCGGCCTCCGCAACGGCGAGGGTTTTTCCGCCTGGCGCCGCACACAAATCCCCCACCGTCCCGTCAGAAGGGAGATCCGCATATAAAGTCACAAGGGCCGCCCCGGGATCCTGCATGATGCCCGGAATCGCATTCAAGATTTGTGCAGGATCGGTGCCAGGGTCCAGATAGAGACAGGGGATCCCACCCCCTGCCTCCCGAAATCTCCAGCCCGCTTCTGACATCAGGGGCTTCGCCTCCTCGATTCCGAGGCCGAGGGGACGGAAGGATATGGGTGCCGGGGAGTTGTTGTGTTCCACAATGCGGACGACTTCCTCCGGGCTCCAGCGCCGAATCCACTTCAGAATCAACCACTTGGGGTGAGACCCCCAGGAGGCCAGATGGGCCACAGGGTCCTGGTGGAAATCGGGGAACCGGGAGACGTGGGCTCCCTCCCTTTCCAGGCTCCTGAGGACACCGTTGGCCAACCGTGCACCCTCGCCACCGGCAACCTGTCTCACCTGATCGACGGTCTGAGAGACAGCGGCGTAAGCAGGAACCGAGTCCATGTAGAGAAGCTGATAGCTTCCCAGGCGAAGAAGGTCCAGGATGAGGGGGGACACGCTGGAAAGCCCGCTGCGAAGATGCAGGTCCAGGAGGAAATCCAGACGCCCCCGGAGGCGGACGGTTCCGTAGGCTGCCTCCTGCACCCAACGACGCTCCTGATCCGGCAATCCGGCGGAGACGTCGGCGAGGGCCAGATCCAGTCGACGCCCTCTGGAAATCGCCCGGAGCGCAGATCCAGCCGCTTTCCGCCCTCTGGTGACCTTTCCCATATCTCCCCGGCGGTGGCCGCCCGCCCCTCGGAAACCGATCAGTCCAGCATACCCCGGGCGGGAGACGAGGGAACAGCAATCTCCTGGGACGGCATGCGGCCAGCCAGGAAGGCGAGGCGCCCAGCCTCGATGGCCAACTTCATCGCACCACCCATGGCCACGGGATCGTCGGCCACCGCGATGGCCGTATTCATGAGGACGCCATCTACCCCCTGCTCCATGGTAATGCAGGCATCAGAAGCCGTGCCCACCCCGGCGTCTACGATGACGGGCACGGTCAGGCGGCGCTTGATCTCCCTGATGTAGTATGGATTCACCACACCCAGCCCACTCCCGATGGGGCTGGCCAGGGGCATCACAGCGACACAGCCCACATCCTCCAGGCGGAGGGCTGCAATGAGATCGTCGTTGGTGTAGGCCATCACCTTGAAGCCCTCTTCCACCAGAACCTTCGCCGCATCGATGGTGGCGTGTGTGTCGGGCAGAAGAGTCCTCTCGTCCCCGATGATTTCCAGCTTCAACCAGTCGGTGAACCCGGCAGCCCGGGCCAGGCGGGCGTACCGGATGGCATCGTCTGCGTTGTAGCAGCCCGCGGTGTTGGGAAGAAGCAGGAACTCCTCCGGATCAAGATGATACAGGATCCCCTCTTCTTTGGTACGATCCAGGTCAATCCGCCTGACGGCCACCGTCACCATCTCGGCGCCGGAAGCCCGGATTGCCTCCACCATGATCTGATTGTCCCTGTATTTACCCGTGCCGACGATCAGGCGGGAGGAAAACTCCCGGTCGGCGATCTGGAAAGGCGTGTCCATCGATTCAACTCCCTGCCGCAACGTAAGATTGTCAGAAGCGTTTGTAGTGAACGTTCTCGACTTCGGCTCATCCACCCCCCACGAAGTGGACCAGCTCCAGCGTGTCCTCCTCCTCGACTTCGACCTCGTCGTACCGATCTCGGTCCAGGATCTCACGATTCAGCTCCACCACCACGAGGGCGGGGTTGAGCTCGAACCGCTCCAGAAGCCGATATACGGAAAGCCCTCTCGGAATCTGTCGTTCTTCTCCGTTGACCTGAACCTCGATGGTGTCCCTCGACGTCATGCCCGCTCCCCCTTTTTCGGCCCCCAACCTTCCAACTCCATCAAATACCCCCGAGTTGCGGCGATTGGATCCTCCGCGTCCCAGATCCCGCCCCGAACAGCAACTCCGAAAGCCCCTGCCGACAGGACCTCCCGGACCCGTTGAGGCGTGATCCCTCCGATTGCCACCAGGGGGAGGCCCGTCACCCCGGACACCTCCTCCAACCTGCCGGTTCCCCCGGGCGGGCGTCCTGGATGGGACGCGGTGGAGAAGATGGTGCCAACGATCAGGAAGTCCAGTGACCCCTCCTCCAATCCCACCACATCCTGGGACCCGTGAACCGAGAGGCCCAGGGTCCCACGGTCGCCAAGAAGTCCTCGAGCCACTTCGGGCGGGAGAGACCGTTGTCCGAGATGAGCTCCATCCAGGTCAAGGGCCAGGGCAAGGTCGATCCTGTCGTTCGCCAGGAAAAGCCCGCCGGCGGCCCGAACCGCCGGAAGGAGGGAGCTGGCAAGGGAGAAGAGTCGCCGGCCGGTTGAGCGGGGCCCCCTCAGGTGCAGGGCGACCCCAGCACTGCCCGCCTCTGTAACCTCCCTGGCCAAAGAAACGAAACCCCGGCGACCCAGGATCTCGTCATCGGTCACGATATGCAGCCTGGGGATCACTCGAACCTTGTACCCCCGGGAAGGGGGTGCCCCTGGAGCCATGCGCCCACAGGCATCCGCTTCTGGCCTGCGCCCTGAATCTCCGTGACCCTCAAGGCCCCCACGCCGCATGCCACCAGGAGGCCCTTTTCTGGATCCGGATCCAGGACCGTTCCGGGAGAGGCACCAGTGACGAAACGTGGCTCCGGAAAGGGCCTGAAGAGTTTGACGGAATCTCCGGACAGGGTCGACCAAGCGCCCGGGATCGAATCGAGGCCCCTGAGGTGCCACCCCAGCTCGTCTGCGGGCCGGGTCCAGTCTATCCTGGCCATCTCCCGGTTCACCTTCGGGGCGAAGGTGGCCTTGGCATGATCCTGCTCGACTTCCTCCAGAGCCCCCTCGGCCAGAAGCGCCAGAGCCTCCACCAGTGCCTCCGCACCGACCTCCGAAAGTCGGGTGCTGAGCTCGGTGACGGTTTCCTCAGGACCGATGGTTTCGGGGGTCTGAAAGAGAATGGGGCCGGCATCCATGGCCTCCACCATTCGCATGATGGAGACCCCGGTTTTCGTGTGCCCGCGGAGGATCGCCCAGTGCACCGGGGCCGCTCCCCGGAGCTCCGGCAGTAAGGACGCATGGAGGTTGACGGAACCTTCCCTGGGAATCTCCAGGACCTCGGGAAGGAGGATGTGACCATAGGCCACCACCACCGACACGTCGGGTCGGAGGGCACGGAGCTGGGAGACGAACTCCTCCCCACGAGGCTTCTCGGGAGCAAGGACCGGAAAACCCTCCTCTTCGGCCACTACCCGGACGGGGGAAGGGGTCATTCGTCTCCCTCGGCCCGACGGCCGGTCGGGTTGGGTCACCACGGCCACGATCTCGTGCCCCTCCTCGCTCAGAGCCCTGAGGGAGGGAAGGGCAAAGAGAGGGGATCCCCAGAAAAGAACCTTCAGGATGCCACCTCCGCGGCCTGCTTCTTCTGCCACTTCTTCACGGCCATTCGCCGTTTGAGAGGGCTCAACCGATCGATGAAGAGGATTCCGTCGGTGTGGTCGATCTCGTGCTGCAAGGCTCGGGAGAGGAGCCCCGAGACCTTCATGGTCACTCTCTCTCCATCGGTATTCAAACCCTCAACCATCACGAAATCGGGGCGTTCAACTACCTCTTCCATCCCGGGAATGCTCAAACAACCCTCGGGGCTTCTATCGGTCTTTCGGCCAGACTCGGTCACCTTTGGGTTGATGAGGGCGATGGGGCCGACCCCGTCTTCGTCGGAGTCCCGCAGGTCAACGACGATGACCCGTCTGGATACTCCGACCTGGGGTGCGGCCAGGCCAATCCCTTCGGCATGATACATGGTCTCGAACATGTCTCGGACAAGGACTTGGACTTCCTCGTCCAGTTCCTCCACCATTGCGGCGGGCTCTCGGAGAACAGGGTCCCCGAGAATCTTGATCTCCCGAACAGACATACCTGGAATCCTTAGCCGGTCCCGAACCTTACTCGGTGCTACGATCGGAGAGGACCTGAGCGATTCGGGCTCGTTGGACCACGAGACGGGTGTTCTCACCCGTCTTAATTGTGAGTTTGTCATCCTGGGCGTGGACCACCGTTCCGATGATCCCTCCAGCGGTGATGACTTCGTCCCCCTTTTTCAGCTCCTCGATCATCTGTCGGTGCCGCTGTTGCTCCTTCCGCTGAGGCCGGATCAACAGGAAATAGAAGATGACCCCGATGGCCACCATCTGCAGAAGGAAGATCGTCGAGCTGTTACCCCCCTCACGGGGGACCGCCAAAACGGCCAACATCGCTCCGCTCACCGCCCACTCCTGGAGTTAGAAAGCGTTAGTCATTGGAATACATAAACCTAACAAGACGGGATCCTCCGGCCAGAGGGCCCGGCGGGGTCACGGAGAACGGCCCCTGGCGTTTTCGTAACGAGCCAGCCAGTCCGAGCTCCATGGACCGTAGGACCCGTCCAGGATCCGTGAGCGGGCCTCCTCAGCGAGGGAGACCAGGAACCGGAGGTTGTGGATGGATAGGAGGCGGTGGCCCAGCCATTCGTTGGCCACAGCCAGATGGCGAAGGTAAGCTCGGTCGAACCGTTGGCAGGTGTAGCAGTCGCAGTCCGGATCGATGGGCCTCCTGTCCCCCTTGAACCGGGCATGCTTGAGGTTCACCTGGCCTTCCTCTCGGCTCCAGGCGGTGCCATGCCGGGCGTTTCGAGTAGGAGCGACACAGTCGAACAGGTCGCAACCCAGGCCGACGGCCCGAAGCAGGTCGTTGGGGTACCCCACTCCCATGAGGTAGCGAGGAGCCTGTTCAGGAAGAGCCTCGTTCAGGACCTCCAGAACTCTCCACATGTCGGACTTCGCTTCTCCGACACTCAACCCCCCGATGCCGAATCCCATCCATTCGCCTAGAGACATGATGTCCTTCGCCTGCTGGAGGCGGAGGTCATCAAACACGTTCCCTTGCAGAACCGGGAAAAGGGCCTGTTCTGAAGCTTCTCCCTTCGCCTCCAGATTCGATAGGCGGTCTCGGCACCGTTTCAGCCAGGAGAGAGTTCTTCTGTTGGCCTCCTCTACCGTGGCTCGCTCGGCGCCCCCCGGAGGACACTGGTCAAAAGCCATCATCACGTCGGCCCCGAGGGCCACCTGGATATCCACGACACCCTCGGGTGTGAAGAGGTGGCGGGAGCCATCGATGTGGCTCTGGAAGACCACTCCGTCGTCCCGGATCTCATTGATGCGAGCCAGAGAAAAGACCTGGAACCCTCCGGAATCCGTGAGAATGGGTCCGTCCCACCGCATGAAACGATGAATTCCTCCAAGATCCCTCACCAGCTCATGGCCTGGCCGGAGGAAAAGATGGTAGGTATTGGCCAGGATCATGGAAGCCCCCAGACCAAGGGCCTCATCCGGTGTGAGGGTCTTGATGGTCCCCTGGGTGCCAACCGGCATGAAGGCTGGAGTTCTCACGGGCCCGTGGGGAGTATCCAGGGTACCAGCCCTTGCCGATCCCTCACTGGTCTCGAGCCGATACGAGAATGGATCTGGCGGCATTCCTCAGGCCTTTCTCACACGATCACCATGGCGTCGCCGTACGAATAGAACCGATACCCCTCCCGAACCGCCGCATCATAAGCCATACGCATCCGGTCGTACCCTGCGAACGCCGCAACGAGCATCAGGAGCGTCGACCTGGGAAGATGAAAGTTCGTGATCAGTCGGTCCACTGCCTTGAACCGAAAAGGTGGATGGATAAACAGCCTGGTCTCCCCGGGTCCAGGCCTGATTCGACCATCCGAGCCGACGCTGCTTTCCAGGGTTCTGACCACCGTGGTTCCCACCGCCCAAACCTTCCCCCCTTCAGCTCGGCAGCGGCTCACCAGGTCGGCAGTGGAGGGGGGGATCTCGAACCTCTCCGGATGCATGGTGTGGTCGGAGGGGTCTTCCACTTCAACCGGGCGGAAGGTCCCCACACCCACGTGAAGACTGACTTTGGCCACCTGAACCCCTCTGAGGGCGATTTCATCCAGAAGGCCTTCAGTGAAATGCAACCCGGCCGTGGGGGCTGCCACCGATCCGGGATCCCGGGCGTACACGGTTTGGTAGCGTTCACGGTCCAGGGCTTCGTCTTCCCTGTCGATATAGGGCGGGAGAGGCATGTGGCCGTGGAGCTGAAGCGCCTCCTCCACCGAGAGCTCGGTCCGGAGTTTCACGATCCTACCACCCTCGGCATCCGAGTCGAGGATCTCCACGGAGAATCCCGGTCCGATCTCCACCGTCCTTCCGGGCTTGAGCTTACCCCCTGGACGAACCAGGGCTTCCCAGATCGTAGCTTCCTTCGAGTTCGGGTGCGTGTCCGCCGGCTCCCGGGCTGATCCGGCCTCAGCTTCCCTGCCAGACGGATGCGTGGACCGCAGCTGAGCCGGCCGGAGAAGAAAGATTTCTGCGGGAGCCCCCGTGGGCTTTCTCCCCAGCAAGCGGACGGGGAGCACACGGCTCTCGTTCAAAACCAGCACATCGCCGGGAAGGAAAAGGGAGACAAGGTCTCTGAAGCGGCGATGCCGGATGGGGGCGCCGTCCCTGGGAACCACCAGAAGACGGCTCTGATCCCTCTCTTCGGAGGGGTACCGCGCGATCCGGCCGGGCGGGAGCTCGTAATCGTAGTCGGATACCCGCAGGCCCGGGATCGACTCGTGGGAAGACTGGCTCACTCGTCGAAAAGAGAGGACTGGTTCTCCCCATCGGGGCTGAGATGGGTGAAGCCAAATCGGCGAAAGGCCCGCGGCGTCGCTTGCCGGCCTCTTGCGGTCCTCATGAGGAATCCCTCCTGGATCAGGAAGGGCTCATAGACCTCTTCCAGCGTCGAAGCATCCTCTCCCAATGCCACGGCCAGAGAGTTCAGCCCCACGGGGCCACCCTCGAATTTCTCGATGATGGTCTTGAGGATCCGCCCGTCCATCTCGTCGAGGCCGTACTCGTCGACATCCAGCAACTCCAGAGCCTCTTCGGCCACCTTCGTATCGATGATACCGTCTGCCCGAACCTGAGCGTAGTCACGGACCCGTCTCAGGAGCCTATTGGCGACCCGAGGGGTACCCCTGGACCGCCGGGCCAGCTGGTCGGCCCCGTCCGGAGTCGCCTCTACACCGAGGATCTCCGCACTTCGCCTGATGATCACCCCCAGGTCTGCCGGCGGATAGAAGTTGAGACGCTGAACGATGCCGAAACGGGCTCGCATTGGAGCCGTGAGAAGCCCGAAGCGCGTAGTCGCCCCCACCAGAGTGAACCGCTGGATATCCATGGTCATGGTCTGGGCCTTGGGTCCGTCGGAGAGGCGGATCTCCACCCGATAGTCCTCCATGGCCGGGTAGAGGAACTCCTCGATGATGGGGCGCAGTCGGTGGATCTCGTCGATGAAAAGGATGTCTCCTTCCCTCTGGTTCGTCAGGATCCCCACCAGGTCGGCAGGCTTTTCCAGGACCGGACCCGAAGTGGTCTTGATATTGACGCTCATCTCCCGAGCCAGAAGAGCTGCCAGAGTGGTTTTTCCCAGCCCCGGAGGCCCATGGAAAAGGAGGTGATCCAGCGGCTCCCGACGTTGTCTCGCAGCCTCGATGGCGATGGAGAGGGCCTCCTTCACCTTCTCCTGGCCAATGAACTCTGACAACCGCTGGGGCCTCAGGGAGAGCTCGCTGGAGATGTCTTCCTGAAGTTCTTCCGGTGTTGTGATCTCGTGGTGTCGGGTCATTTCAACGGGGTCACCGGCTCGAAAGGGCCTTTCGTATCAATTCTTCTGTAGAGAGGTCTCCGGCCTCCTTCACCGCTTCTCGGATGGCGGCTTCGGCAGCGCTCTGGCTGAAGCCAAGAGCCACCAGGGCCGCTAGAGCCGCTTCCACGCCCGAAGGCATTTCGGAGGATGCCTCGGCGGTCACAGCAAGATCTTTCACCTTTTCTGACAGTTCCAATGCGAGGCGTTCCGCGGTCTTCTTCCCCACTCCACTCACCTGGGAGAGGGCCGCCAGATCTTTTGTCGCCAGGGCCTGAGCCAATCGCTGGGCCGAAAAGGTGGAGAGCATGGAGAGGGCTAGCTTCGCCCCCACGCCAGTAGCAGTGAGCAACCGGCGGAAGAGCTCCCTCTCATAGCCTTCGAGGAACCCGTAGAGGGCGACGGAGTCTTCCCTGGTCACCTGAACGGTTCTGAGCTCCAACGCCTGGCCCTCCTGCGGAAGGCGCTCGGCCACGGTGGCCGGGACTTCCACTTCATAGACGACGCCCCCGGATGTCTCCACCTCGATGGTGGAGAGATCCCTGGCCAAGAGAGTGCCTCGAAGACGGCTGATCAAAAAGTCATCACGGGTTAGAGACGAGGAAAAGGAACCTGGAAGCCGGTGCCCCTTTTGGACCCTTTTGGTTTCTCTTCGGACCCAAGATAGGGTGGATGCACCGGATTGGGGAAGTGGTTCTCCACCTTCAGGGAACCGGGCTGGCAGAGACGAAGCAATGACATAACGCCGCCGCCACTCCATCGGCTGCGTCGGCGGGGGCGGGAGGCGTCTTCAGACGGAGATGGCGTTGGACCATATACCCGACCTGGTCCTTGGTGGCACCCCCGGCGCCCACCACCGCGCTCTTGATCTCCCTCGGAGAGTACTCGGCGATGGGAATGTCCTTGAGGGCGGCGGCCAAAAGGATGGCGCCCCTGGCGTGACCGAGTGTCAGGGCGCTCTTGACGTTCTTCCCCTGGAAGACGTCCTCCACCGCTACGGAGGCCGGCTGGAAGCGGTCGATGATCTCCGTGATTCCCAGGAAGATGTCTCTGATGCGGTTCGGAAGCGAATCGCTGGACGAGGTTCTGATCACCCCGCACTCCAAGAGCGTTGGTGTACCATCTGTCCGCAGAGAGACCACGCCATAGCCCGTAACGGCGGTCCCGGGATCGATGCCGACGATCACGCCCACCCGGTCAGTCGGCCCCGGCCAGGACGGCCTCGTCGATGTCGGCGTTGGAGTGGACCTTCTGGACGTCATCGTTCTCTTCCAGGGCGTCCAGAATCTTGAGGAGCTTCTCTGCGTCTTTTCCCGCCACCGAGACTTCGTTTTTCGCGATGAAGGTGAGCTCCGCCTGGGTGGACTCGACCCCCCCGGCCTCCATACCGTCCTTCACCTCCTGAAAGGAGGCCGGATCGGTGGTCACGATGAACTCATCCCCCTCCTGAACCACGTCCTCGGCCCCGGCGTCAATGGCCGCTTCGAAGACCGCGTCTTCGTGGTAACGGCTCGCGTCGACGTAGATCTGGCCTTTCCGGTCGAACTGCCACGCCACCGACCCACTGGTTCCGAGGTTGCCGCCGTGCTTGTCCAGGATATGCCTCACATCCGCTACAGTCCGTTTGGCGTTGTCGGTCAAGGTCTCGATGAAAAGGGCGACGCCACCCGGGCCATACCCCTCGTAGTTGACTTCCTCGTAGCTGACACCGTCCAGCTCCCCTGTGCCACGTTTGGTCGCCCGCTCGATGTTGTCGGCGGGCATGTTGGCAGCTTTGGCGGTATCGATGGCCAGACGAAGGCGGGGATTGAAGTTGGGATCCCCTCCACCCTGCCGGGCTGCCACGGTGATCTCCCGGATGAGTTTGGTGAACATCTGGCCCCGGCGTGCGTCCGTGACCGCCTTCTTCCGTTTGATCTGTGCCCACTTGCTGTGTCCGGCCAATCTGACCTCCGATCCAATGCACCGGCGCCTGTTTACAGGGTGGCGGCGGCTCCCTCCCGTTTGTGTCGCCAGGTGTATCATACGAAAGACCGCCGCCAGGAGGGAACCCGGCGGCGGCCGTGATTCGTGGCCGCATCCTACGAGGCCCAGCCCGTGAGCCGTTAGTCGTCCTCTTTCTTCGCCTCGGCGATGACGATCTTCGCCTGATCGGCGGGGATCGGCTCGTAACCGACGAACTTCCGACTGTGGTGGGCCCGGCCCTGGGTCATGGACCTGAGGGCAGCCGCATATTTGTAGAGTTCCGCCTCCGGAACCCGGGCCTTGATGGTCGTACGTCCACCTTCCGAGTCCATCCCCATGATCTTCCCTCGCCGGGACGTCACGTCACCAGTGATGTCACCCATGTACTCGTCCGGCGTCGTGACGGAAACCTCGATGATGGGCTCAAGGAGGGTAGGCCCGGCAGTGGGCGCCACGCTCCGGAAGGCCACCGAACCCGCCAGTTTGAACGCGATGTCGGAGGAGTCTACGGAGTGGTACGAGCCGTCGTAGCACTCGGCGCTGAAGTCCACCAGGGGGAAACCCGCGAGGATACCCCGCTGGGCCGCCTCCTGGATCCCCTTGTCCACCGATGGCACATACTTGGTCGGAATGACACCACCCTTGATCGAGTTGACGAACTCGTAGCCCGACCCTCGCGGGAGAGGCTTCAGTCGAACGTAGCAGTCGCCGAACTGACCCCGACCACCGGACTGCTTCTTGTGCCGGCCCTGACCCTCGGCTGTTCGGGTGATGGTCTCACGGTAGGCGATCTTGGGGGCCTCGGTCTCTACCGAGACTCCGTACTTCCGCTTCATCCTCTCGAATTGAACGTTAAGGTGCAGCTCACCGAGGCCACGGCAGATCGTCTGACCCAGCTCGGGGTTGAACTCGTGGCTGAAGGTCGGCTCCTCTTCGTGAATCTTGGAGAGGACCTCCCCCAGCTTGTCGTCGTCGGCCCGGCTCATACCGTGCACCGCCACCGAGATGTCCGGCTTCGGGAATTCGATTCCCTTCACCACCATGGGACGATCCGCGGCGGAGAGCGTGTCGTTGGTGTGGGAATCCTTGAGCTTGGCCACGACGCCGATGTCCCCTGCGTGGAGGCGTGGCACTTCCTGCCTCTCCTTCCCCAGGGGGATACTCAGGTGATTGAGCTTCTCTGCAACGTTTCGTGCCGCGTTCTTCAGCTCCATCCCGTTTTCCACCGTACCGCTCAGGACCTTGAAGAAGGAGAGCTCTCCCACGTGGGGCTCGGTGGCGGTCTTGAAGATCAGTGCGGCCGTGGGACCAGAGTTTTCAGCAACCAGCGTGACCTCCTGATCCAGCCCGGGACGGGTGGCTTCTTCTCCTGCCATCTCACCCGGATGCGGCGCCAACTCCTTGAGCTTGGTGAGAACTGCCTGCATTCCGAAGCTGTTCTTGGCCGACCCGCAGAAGAGTGGGACCACCTCCCCCCGGGCCATGCCTCGGGCCATGGCGTCGATGGCCTCCTCCTTCGAGATCCCCTCCCCTTCCAGATAGCGCTCCAGGAGCTCCTCGTCGGTGGTTGCCACCGTCTCGATGAACTCCGTCTCCATCTCTTCGAACTTACCCTTCAACTCCTCGGGAATATCGGCCTCGTCATACTCGCCCGATGTGGTCCCGGGCTTGTAGATATGGGCTCTCTTACTGAAGAGGTTGATGATGCCTTTGAAGTCGTCTCCCTGCCCGATAGGAACCTCCACGGGGAGAACGTTCGATGCCAGCCGGTCCTTGATCTCGTGAAAGACCTTGTCGAAATCGGCATGCTCCTTGTCCATCATGGACACGAAAAACATGCGTGGCAGGGCTCGGTCCTCGCAGTACTGCCAAACCACTTCGGTGCCGACTTCCACACCGGAAGTAGAACCCACCACGATCACCGCCGAATCGGCCACCCGAACCGCCGCCATGGCATCCCCGGTGAAATCCAGGAAGCCCGGAGTGTCCAGAAGGTTGATCTTGGTTCCATCCACGTCGGCATAGGCCGGCGTGACCTGCATGGAGATCCCGTGGTCGAGCTCCTCGGGAGTAGTCATGGTGAGGGAGTGCCCCTCTTCGACATTCCCCTTCCGGCGAGAGGTGCCTGACGCGAAACAAAGGGCATCCACAAGGGTGGTTTTGCCCGAGCCTCCATGGCCCAGAACGGCCACATTTCTGATGTTCTCAGTTGTATATTCTTTTCCCGACGCCGCCATGCTGCCTCCTGAACGGGATCACGATCCGGTAACCAAAACGGGACCGGATTCTAGAGAGGGTGGGGGAAAGGGTCAAGGACAGGACAAGGGGCGCTAACCGTTTGGATTAGCGCCCCTTGCGTCTTCCAGGAGAATCCTGGCCGTCAGAGTCGGACCGTGCCCCGCAAATCAGCCTACCGGCCCGCCCCTACCAAGGCACCGGTCGAGAGCTCCTGGAAAATGCGGTCGGCCTGGAATATCTCCTCCAGCGCCTCGAGGATTCCCCGGGCGTCCACCGCCACAGACCGGTTCTCAACAGGCAGGTAGATGTAGTCGCCCGGCAGACTCTCGATGTTCCCGTCGAAGATCAGCCCCACCACCTGCAGGTTCCGATCGATGACCGGAGATCCGGAGTTTCCGCCGATGATGTCCGCCGAGGACACGAAGTTCAGCGGCGTGGAGAGGTCGAAGGTCTCGGGAGGGGAGAGCCAACGCTCAGGAAGATCCCAGTCACTCCCGGGGCCATACGAATAGTAGTGATCGTACATGCCGTAGAACGTAGTATGGATGGGCGCCACGGTACCGTTGTACTCGTAGCCCTCCACCACGCCGTCGGCGATGCGGAGGGAGAAAGTCGCATCCGGAGGAACGTCGGTCCCGTAGACTTCGAAGAGGGCCCGTCCCAGCGCGCTGGATATCTCGGCTTCCTCCTGAGTGACCTGACCCTGAACCTGCTGAGCGGGCCCCAGGGCCTGGATAATCGGGAGGACAATGCGTACTGCTGGATCTTCCATGGACAGGGCCCCGGTGTTCAGGGCGGCCTCGGCGGACGCCGAGTCGGCCAGCCGCGATCCGTCCATGATCACCGCCGCCATGCCCTCGGGAGTGCGGCCCCGAAGGACTTCCTGAACGAAGGGGTGATTCTCCCCGTAGTTCCGGACGAAGTCGTGGAAGCGCTGGGCCAGTTGGGCCTCGTTGATCTCCCTCGGCTGCTCCGGGGTACTGATGACGGCGTTCTTCAGCTCGTTCAAGACGTCCTGGGAAGCTCCCTGGCTCTGCGCGCTGAGGTATTGAAAGGCCGGGATGGCCCTGGCCATGGTTGAGGATCCCAGCTCCGGGTGGCCCACAGCCAGGAACGAAGATAGAGCAGCCTCAAACTCCCGCTTCTGGGCCTGGAGCTCGGCCATGCGTGAGATGAGGTCACCATACTCTCCGGCGAGGGCCGGATTGGCCTCGATGGCAGCCTGGAACCGCCGCTCGTGATCCCTTCGCTTCGCCATCTTCACCGGATCGTGGAGGCCGCCTACGATTCCCTTGTAGGCCTTGAGAGAGTTCTCGAAACCGAAGATGGTGTTGCGAAGATCCATCTCCCGGGCTTCTTCGGGACGGCTCTCGGCGTAGTCTTGCAGGGCTTCCAGGCGTGTGCTCAAGAGGTCCACTACGGCCTGATCGCTCACGTCCCTCCGGTACTCCAGCTCTGCCACGGTCTGGAGGCGGGAGGTCGAACCGGGGTTTCCGATGACAAAAACCAGCTCGCCTTCGGAGACCCCCTCTTCGTTGAAGGGGAAGTAGTAGTCGGTCTGGAGAGGCTCCCCGTTGTCGTCATAGACGCGGTAGAAGGTCATGTCCAGGTCATAGCGAGGGTACGTGAAGTTGTCCCAGTCTCCACCGAAGTAGGCCACCTGCAGCTCCGGAGAGATAACCAGCCTCAGATCGGTGTACCGCCGGAAGATGTAGACCGAATAGCGACCACCGGCGTAGAGCTCCACCATCTCCACGTTGTAGCCGCCGTCCTCTCCGCCGAACTCTTCCGTGATCTCCTGAACGATCTCATCGGTGACCTCCCCCCGTCGCTGGGCCCGCTCCGCCGTACCGGTCACCCCTTCCAGGGCCGCGTAGACCCGATCGGTTACGTCCCGGATCTCGATGAGCTGGTCGGCATAGTAGTCCTCGATGGGACGCTCCTCATCCAGCGTGGCGGCATAGAATCCGTCGGCCACCAGGTCTTCTCCGTCGCGGCTCACCTGTTCGATACTCTCCCGGGCGCAGTGATGGTTGGTCATCACCAATCCGTTGGGTGAGACGAAGGACGCGGAGCAGTTCGGGATTCTGAGGGCCGACATGTGGGCCCGCCTGAACCAATCCTCGTCGGCGGTGAAGCCATAGGTGGCCCTCAGGTAATCCAGGGGCGGATACTCGAAGGTCCACATCTTCCCATTGTCGAAGGTTCCGGCCCGGACGGTGTCCAGGGCGGGATCCATGACCGGAGCGACTTCCTCCACTACAGGTTCGGCAGGCTCTTCCTCCGCTGCGACGGCTTCGGCCGGGCGTTGAGGATCGGCTTCGGAATACCCCGGGGCCGGCATGGGCGGAGGACCTGATGCGCAGGCGTTCAGAAAGATGGATAGCGGCAATAGAAGGGCCACGAGGCCCCTGACACGAAAAACAGAATTAGGCGTGGACATCGCTGGGTTCCGTCTAGTGTGAGACAGGGCAATTTTGGCCACCGGATCACGGCGACATTCAAAGAGCATATCTAAGCTGGTCATACGGTGGAAGTCCCACCGCGGTGTCAGGTTTCTCGGGGAAGCGTTGCGCTGACGGAAGCGGGGAGGCCACGAGAAGGATCGAGGAATCTCGATCAGTTCGACCGATGACGTCGGGACACCTGATCCAGGGTGGCTCGTTCTTCGGTAGTCAGTGAGGACATCCCCTGGGCGGAGATCTTGTCCAGGATACGGTCCACCTCGTCCAGCATGGCATCTTCTTCCGCCTTCCAGGGTTCGGCGGGTCGTTCCCGGGAGGGGGGCTCCTGGCTGGGGGCTTTCCGGGGGACAATGGCCATCTTACGGACCCGGACCCGACTCCGACCCGTGGAAGTGGAGACCCGGGGTCGCCACCCACTTTTCAGGTAAATGAACCCGGTGAGGATCCCTCCGAGATGGGCGAAGTGGGCAATCCCGTCTCCGGAACCGCCAAAAGCGCTCATGACACTGATTACGAAGAGAAACCCCACCAGCCATTTGGCTTTGACCGGAAAGATGCCCCAGATGTAGATGGGGGCTTCGGGCCAGATCAGGGCGAAGGCGAGCATCAGCCCGTAGATGGCGGCGGAAGCTCCGACGATTGCCGCCGAGGGAGCGAACAGGAAGCTCAGCGCTACCCCCCCCAAGCCGCAAACGAGATAGAACTTCAGAAACTCGATGGAGCCCCAACGCTGTTCGAGGGGGGGACCGAAAAAGAAGAGGACCAGCATGTTCACCAGCAGGTGCATGAGGTTCCCGTGCAGGAACATATAGGTCAGGGCCCCCCAGGGCTTGGTCAGGACCTCGGAGGGTGCGAAGGCGAACCACTCGAAAAAGAAGCGTAGGTTCACCTGGGTGACCAGGAAGATCACCACGTTGGCGATGAGAAGACGCTTGACCCAAGGGGTCAGCCGATAGCCAAATGAGGCCTGAGT
Source organism: Gemmatimonadota bacterium (assembly GCA_050049805.1). Classification (GTDB taxonomy): domain Bacteria; phylum Gemmatimonadota; class Gemmatimonadetes; order Longimicrobiales; family Gaopeijiaceae; genus JABDNZ01. The sequence continues at coordinate 3,227 of JASFVN010000057.1, read as the reverse complement.
GTTGCCTGCGTACATCCGCTCCTGGTACCTCGAACCTTTCTCCGGGATTGTCCGCTCGGTCCTTCCCCGAAGCGGGAAGAGACCGGCGGTTTTCGTGAGTTTTCTCCTTCCCGATGCCGTCTTCCCCTCAAACCCCTTCCCGGGGTCAGGGGTTCCGGGACCGAGCCAGCGCCATCTCTGCCAGGCGATGGCAGAACTCCGAAAAGGAAATACCTGCTGCCCTGGCAGCCTTCGGAAGAAGGGAATTCCCCGTCAACCCCGGGAGGGAGTTGGCCTCCAGGCACCAGGCCTCTCCCCTGTCGTCAAGAATGAAGTCCACCCGTGAGAAATCCCTGAGCCGCAGGGCCCTGTGCGTGGCCAGGGCGTAGGATTGGAGAAGACCGACCACATCCGACGGTAGCTCGGCGGGAAAGATCTCCTGGGCCATACCGTCACGGTATTTGCACTCGTAGTCGAAGATCTCGTGTTTCGGGATGATCTCGCCGACCGGAAGGGGGTCTTCACCCAGGATCCCTACGGTGACCTCCCGGCCTCGAACATAGGCCTCGAAGAGGACCGCCTCCTCCTGAAGGAGGGCACGGTCCAACGCCTCCCTCAACTCCCGCCGCTCATGAACCAGCGTGAGTCCGATGGTAGAGCCTCCCGAGGGCGGTTTGACGATGAGAGGGAGTCCGAGGGTGTCTGCGATCTCATCCAATCTGGATTCCCCTTCTTCCCGGCCGATAATCGTGACCCACGGCGGCGTCGGAATTCTCGCGTCCCGGAGAAGCCGCTTGGAAAGGTCCTTGTCCATGGCGAGAGCGCAACCGACCCGATCGCTACCGACGAAGGGGAGCCCCGCCAATTGGAGCAACGCCTGAAGGGTACCATCCTCTCCTCTTCCACCGTGGAGTGCGGGGAAAACCACCTCCGTCCCGGCAAAGCGCGGATCCCGGGTGATGGCACCCAGGTCTCCGGTTTGAAGAAGATCGGTGGCTTCGGCCGGAGGATGGGGATCCCGGATTCCGGATTCCAGGATGGCTTGCTCCTGGGCGGACGACAACACGCCACGCCCCGTGTCCACCGCTAGAACCTCGTGGCCTCGCTCTCTCAGGGCCCGAGCCACCTGAACTCCGGAAGCCAAGGAGACCTCTCGTTCCCCCGAAATCCCCCCCATGAGAACGGCGATCTTCACGGTCTGCGCTCCTGGTCTCGGACGATGGGATGGATGGACTCCGGGGCCAGCGACGACGTTCGCACCGACCCCGCCCGGAAAGGCATCAAGAATCAGGCCTGGAATAGGAGGTGGCGGTGAACTCTCCCATGAACCCGATTTGCTGGGCTCGAGTCAGGCTCAAGTCTCCCCCTTGGTGAATTGCACCGGCACCCGGGCCCAAACAGAGATGCGCCTCCCATTCCTCCGAGCCGGGCTGTACCGAAGCTGAAGGGCCCCCCGCACGGCCGCTGAGTCGAAAGCCGGGTAACCGCTGGTTTCAACGACCTCCACACTGTCCACCCCACCTTCCTCCGTGACCCGTACCCGAAGGACGGTTTCCCCCTCCACATCGGCATCCCAGAGATCGATGGGGTATTCGATGGGAACCTCCCCGTAAAGAGGCGATGGCTCCTCCACCGCCGCCCCATCACCGCAACCACAGGCCAGGGCCGTCAGGCCCAGCAGAGCTGAGACGCGTGCACCGACTCGAAGCAAGCTCTGGTTTAAAACAGATCGCTCCATCAGTCCCCTTTCTCCCCCTTGCCACCGGCTTGGGTCTTCATTTCCGCCAATAGGTTCAAGGCGTCGAGCGGTGTCAAACGTTCCACCTCCAGTTTCCGCAAGCGTGCGACGACCGGGTGCTCGGGTGCGAAGAGAGAGAGCTGGTCCAGGGGAGTCTCGGAGGCGGGCCGGTAACTTCCGGTCCGACCCAGCCCCTGACCTCCTCCAGAGTGGGTTCCCTCCAACTCCGCCAGAAGCTCCCGGGCCCGATTCAGAAGCTCTGGCGGAAGTCCCGCCAGACGAGCCACCTGAATCCCGTAGGACCTGTCTGCGCCTCCCTCTTCGAGGCGCCTGAGGAACACGATGTCTTCGCCGACCTCCCGCACCGCCACGTTGAGGTTGCGGACCCTGGGAAGTAGATCCCCCAGCTGGGTCAGCTCGTGGTAGTGGGTCGCAAAGATGGTTTTTGCTCCTACCCACTCGTGGAGATGCTCAGTCACTGCCCAAGCGATGGAAACCCCGTCGTAGGTAGAGGTTCCCCTGCCGATCTCGTCCAGCAGAATCAAGCTGGACTCGGTGGCCCCATGGACGATTGCCGCGGTCTCGTTCATCTCCACCATAAAGGTGGACTGGCCCCGAACCAGTGAGTCGGAAGCCCCCACCCTGGTGAAAATCCGGTCGCACAGCGGCACCCGGGCGGAAGAGGCTGGCACAAAGGCCCCCATCTGGGCCAAGAGGTGGATGAGGCCGATCTGCCTGAGGACCGTGCTCTTTCCAGCCATATTCGGACCCGTGAGGATAATGATCCGACCCGACTCATCCAGGCAGAGGTCATTGGGGATAAACTCTTCTCGGGGCATCATGGTCTCCACCACGGGATGCCGTCCCCCCCGGATCTCCAGGTCGAACCCGGTGTGGACCTCGGGCCTGACGTACCCCCTGTCACGGGCTACCTCGGCCAAAGTTGCCAGGACATCCATCTCGGCCAGGCGACCCGCCGTTTCCTGGATTCTACGGACCTGACCCGCAACTTCCTCTCGAATCCGGGCGAAGATCTCCCCTTCCAGGCTCTGAATCCTGTCTTCCGCGCCAAAAACCCTTTCCTCCCACTCCTTCAGTTCAGGAGTGAAATAGCGCTCGGCGTTTGCAAGGGTCTGTTTGCGAACGTACTCCCCCGGGACCTTCCCCAGGTTCGCTTTGGTCACTTCCAGGTAGTACCCGAAAACCTTGTTGAATCCAACCTTCAGGGAACCGATTCCGGAGCGTTCCCTCTCTCTTGTCTGGAGACCGGCGATAAAATCCCGGGCGCCGTCTCTTGCGGACCTCAGATCATCGAGCTCCGGATCATATCCCTCCCGGATCACGCCACCATCCTGAAGGGTGGCCGGCGCGTCCGGGGAGATACTGGTGGCCAGGAGATCCTGGATGTCGGACAGGGGGTCCAACTCGCCCATGAGCCCGTGTAGGAGGGGAGCCTCCACCTTCGTTCCCAGCTCCTTGACGGCGGGGAGATGGTTGAGGGACCGAGCCA
>JASFVN010000001.1:0-80468 GCA_050049805.1 Gemmatimonadota bacterium | reverse complement strand
ATTTCTTATGGGAATCGGTTGGCCGTGTAGACGATTCCGGGTATTCCGTTGAGCTTAAGATCCCGTTGAAAAGCCTTCGGTTCCCGGAGAAAGAGGTCCAGGACTGGGGCCTTCAGATCGTCCGTCGGATTCAGCGGAACGGGTTCGAAGAGTCATGGGCACCCATCTCCGGCGAGTCGGCCAACAGGCTTGCCCAAGCAGGAAAATTGACCGGGCTCCGAAGCTTGAAAGCTGGACGGTTCATGGAGCTCAATCCGGTGTTCACCGCCACTCGCCTGGGGGCCCTGGATACGGAGTCGGGATCTTTGGACCATTCTCCTGCTGCCGGGGACTTCGGTTTCAATGCCACCTATGGTCTCACGTCGAACCTTACCCTGGACGCTACATACAACCCCGACTTCAGTCAGGTGGAGGCTGATGCCGGGCAGATCGCCGTGAACGAGCGATTCGCTCTCTATTTCCCGGAGAAACGAGCCTTCTTTCTGGAGGGGACGGACGCCTTCTCCATGCCTCGACGGTTGGTCTACACCCGATCCATCGGTAACCCCGTGGGCGCCGCGAAACTCTCCGGGAAGGTTGGGAACTTCACGGTGGCTTACATCGGTGCCGTGGACGAGGTCAGCTCCACCTCCGAGAACCCGGTCGTCAACCTGCTACGGGTCAAAAGGGACGTAGGTCGAAGCTCCACGGTAGGATTGGTATACACGGACCGGTCCGTCTTCGGCGAGCGGTTCAACCGAGTCGTGGGGGCGGATGCTCACCTGGTCCTGGCTCGACGCTACACGGTGAACCTGATGTTCTCCGGGAGCGCGGACGGGGGGAGTGGCCTGACCACCGATTGGGGTTCCCTGTTGATGGCCAATCTCACCCGGTCCAGCCGGAGCTTCTCCCTCAGCGCATCCATTGAAGACGTTTCGGATGACTTCCGTGCCGGAAGCGGGTTTATCCGTAGAGTCGGCATCACCCGACTCGAAGGCAGAACCGGCTATACCTGGCGAGGCGGTGCGGGAGCCCTGGTGGAGAGTTGGGGGCCGTCCATCGAGGTCAGTGGATACTGGGATCGGAGCGACTTCTGGGCCGGTGCCGGTCCGGAGGAAGCCGAAGTCGGGCTCGATCTGGGCTTCTCCTTCCGAGGGAATATCGGAGGAAGCCTCTCCGTGTCCCGGGACACCTACTCCTTTGGAGCTGACGCCTACGAGGGACTTTTTGTAGCCGCCGATGAGGGTCCGGCGGCTACCCCCTTCAGGCCAAATTCGGCCCGTTTCGGCGGTCTCCTCTCCTTCAGTGCCAGGACCTGGATCAGCAGTTGGGAGCGAGCCAGGGTCTCCTTGGGAGGCTCGGCTGGGGAAACGCCCATCTTCACCTCCGGAATCCCGGTTGATGTAGCTGAAAGCCGGCGCGGTGATGTCAGTCTCACCCTGTACCCTTCGGGCTCACTGTCCATGAACGTTGGTCTACGCCACGTGAGTCTATACCGAAAAGGGGACGGATCTCTCTACTCCAGGGCTACCATTCCGAGGCTTCAGGCTCGGTACCAGTTCAGTCGCTCTCTCCATCTCAGGGGGAGTGGGGAGTACTCCAGCCAGACACGTGGAGAGCTCCGGGATCCCGCGTCCGGTCGACCGATCCTCCGATGCTCAGAGACGTGTACTCCCCGAAGCGGGTCCGACGCCCATGATTTTCGCCTTGAAGGTCTTCTAGGATACGAACCCTCTCCGGGCACGGTCCTCTACATCGGGTATTCCCGGGAGATGCGGGACGCGGAGGCTTTCGGCTTCAGGGAGTTTACACCACAGGCTGATGGCCTTTTCGTGAAGGTGAGCTACCGGTTCCGTATGTAGGCGCAACCTGGCCGGGGGCACGTCAGGCATCCTTGCCGAGCTTGAGATTGTCCAGGTCCTGGCCCGACGGCTTCTGGAAAATCTTCAGATCGAACTCGTGGACAGTGGCCAGGATGTGGTCGAAGATATCCGACTGAAGCCCCTCGTAGTTGGCCCAGTTGGTGTCGTTGGAGAAAGCGTAGATCTCCATGGGTAGACCCTCGGGGCCGGGCTGAAGTTGACGAACGATGAGGGTCATCTCCTGATGGATCTTCGGATGATTTCGGAGGTAGGCGACGACATAGGCCCGGAGCGTTCCAACGTTGGTGAGCTGCCGGGTGTTGGGAACCAGCTCGGAGCTCCCTTCTTCCTTGAGGGCGTTGTACATCCCCACCTCTTCCAGCTTCTTCTTCATGTAATCCCGGAGAAGCTCCCACCGGGAAAACCGCTCGATCTCCTCCTCAGTGAGAAACCGGATCGTGTTGACATCCAGATACAACGACCTCTTGATGCGCCGTCCTCCGGATTTGCTCATTCCCCGCCAGTTCTTGAAGGAGTCCTCAATGAGCTTGTGGGTGGGGATGGTCGTTATGGTTTTGTCCCAATTCTGGATCTTGATGGTATGGAGGGCGATGTCGATGACATCCCCGTCTGCGCCGTACTTCGGCATCTCGATCCAGTCACCCACGGCAATCATGTCGTACTGGGTGATCTGGACGCTGGCAACGAGGGAGAGGATCGTGTCCTTGAAGACCAGGAGGAGCACCGCCGTCATGGCACCGAATCCCCCCAGGATCAGGGTGGGGCGCTGGCCGATGAGGGTGGAGACCACCAGGATTCCTGCGGCGATATATAGAACGATCTTGACGATCTGAAGATACCCCTTGATGGGGCGGCTCTTCGCGTCATGTCTCAGGGAGTAGATGTCGTTCAGGGCCGTAAGGAGCCCGTCAGCGCTGATAACCACCACCAGGATGATGAACCCCAGGGAGACCCGCTGGACGAACTGGGCCAGGCTCTCCGGGATCCCTGGGACGAGGGGTGCACCGTAGTAGAGGACGATGGCCGGGGCGACGTGGGCCAGCCGTCGGAACACCTTCCGTTTGAAGATGAGATCGTCCCAGGTGAACTTGGTCTGGGTGACCACCCGGGAGACGATCTTGAGGATGTATCGTCGGGTGAGGTTGTCGGCCAGCCAGGCCAACAAGATGATTCCCACCACCCATAGGGCCGTCTCCACCAACGGATAGCTCTGGAAAAGCCCGACCAGGCCGGTGGCTGACTCCACGGTTCCTTGCAGGGTGTCCGGCGTCTGTGTTTGGATCATGTTCGGGCTGACTGCAGTGAGGTCTTTGGATCCCGGAGAGAGAGTTAGCTCCGATGCTTTGGGTCACTTCTAACCTACCTCACCACCTTGTATCTCTCCAGCCACCTCAGGTCATACTCATCCGTCCGGACCAGGTAGGCGAGCTCGTGACCGTCTTGGCTCTGTCCGAAACCCAGGATTTGCCGTTGGGCAGGAAGGGTCACGATCCCCTTGAATCTCCCATCTCCGTCGAAGACGACCACCTGGGGGAGGGAATCCACCGGAAGGTAGCGTTCCACCCAGGCCTCTCCTTGTGCTGAGATCAGGACCCGATCCGAGCGGAAGGGAGGCAGCTCCTCGGCCCATTCGAAGTCGTCGATCCGCGGCCCCTCGGTCCCCCGGGGCAACCCTCGACTCATGGTCATCTGCTCCACGGCTCCTCCTGGCCGGGCCGCCATGGTCATTGAGATACCGGAGCTTCTCATCCCGGCCAGGATTGCTTCCTTATCGGCACTGCCGGCCCGGTGGGTCGGGAAGGGGGTTGGGGGGCCCGTGGTGGTCCGACCGTCGGGGAAAAGCCACTCCACCGAGAAGTCTTCGGCGTGGGCTATAGCCACCCTCCCATCCGCTCCCACGGCCCAGGCGTTCCTGGCCTCCAGCATGCGGGGAACGAACCCACCTCCTCGGGATCGTACCTGTTCGATTTCAGGAAACCAGAGCATGGTTACGGTATCGATCCCGTAGGTGGCCCGGTCGAACCGGATGATCGCCACGGAGTCGGAGGAGCCGCCATTTCGGGATCGGGGAGCCTGGTCGTAGAAGCGGCCCTGGCGGTCCACGAAGCGGGGATGGAGAACCAGGGGGAAACGGTCTTCCGTCTGGATCGCCATGGGGATGCCTCGGCCGAGGACACCGTCCGGGCCAAGTTCCGTGAGCTGCATTTTCCCCAGGTCTACCAGGAGGCTCGAATCTCCGGGCAGTGCAAAGACCTGGTCCGGCTGCTTGTACTCCTGGGGACCCGGGCCGGGCCGTCCCAGGGTGTCTGCTGTGCCGGCATCCAGGTCGATGCGAAGGAGGACCTCGGCTAGAGGGTCAGCTGCCAGAAGGGTGCCGTCAGAGAGCTCTCTTACCCCATTCAGGAAGCTGAACTCCTCGGGGTAGGTGGCTTCCAGTTCGAGGGTTGCCACCACCTCGGGGGATGCCCCTGGGAACGAGGCTCCGGTCCTTGCCGAGGTCTCGGACTCACCGGACACGTCGGGATTACCGTTCGGGCCTCCATTTCCGCCGCAGGCCGCGGCGAGGAGCAGCACATACATGGTGCCCAAGCTAGAAAACGATCTCATGCGGTCCTCCAGGTAGCGGACAATCCCCTCCCCACGCCTTCGACCGTCCCTCTTCTTTGGTGCTTCCGCCGCAGGCTGTCGTTGCTTCCGGCCTTCCCAAACAGCTCGCTTTTAACCAAGCTATGGCATTGCGCATCTATGAGAGTGCGGTTCGCGAAGAACGCGGACAAGGACCAATACTCCGGCCAGCCGGCTCGTACAAGTCACACCCCGATTGGGGTTGAGGTTTATATAATGAAGATTCGTAGAATCATCTCGCTCACCGTCTTTCTCTCCTTCATTTTCCTGGCTCTATCGGGCATCATGTTGTTCTTCAGCCCGAGGGGACGGATCGCAAACTGGGGAGGATGGACCCTTTTCGGGTTCACCAAAGAAGAGTACTCGGCTGTCCACACCACTTTCATGGTGCTCTTCCTGGTCACGGGTATCTGGCATATCGTCCTGAATTGGCGCCCCATCGTGGGTTACCTCAAGGACAGGTCCAAAAAGATCAGGGTGTTCACCCCGGAGTCCTCTCTGGCCATGGGTTTGGCCCTTCTTTTCCTGGCGGGACCCCTTATGGGCCTGCCCCTCTTCAAGCAATTCCTGGATGCAGGAGAAGGCATCAAAGACTACTGGGAGACGACCCAGGGAAATCCTCCCTGGGGTCACGCGGAGGAGAGCCGCCTGGACGTCTTCTGTCGACGGGTCGCCGACTTCCAGCACTGGGAGGGAGAGGGCGTGATGATGGTGGACTGTGAGGAGGCCCAGGCAGCCCTTGTGGCGGCGGGGATGGCCGTGGAAGGACCGTCCCAGACGGTCCTGGACATCGCTGAGGTGAATGGGGTCACCCCTCAGGTCATTGCCGATATAGTCCTGGGGGTGGCCCGGCCGGCCACACCGGAAGAGATCGCGGCGGGATTGGCTGGTGGTGGAGGGCAGGGTAGGGGTGGCGGTTCGGGCTCCGGCGTCGGGCGGGGTGCAGGAGAGGGTTCTGCGGAAGACCATACAGCGGAGGCGGGTTCAGATGATCGCTTCCAGCATCCCGCCGCCGGGCTGGGCCGCCTGACGTTTCGGGCTTATGCCGAAGACTTCGGTTATGGGCTCGAGGAGATCCTTGGCATCCTCAGGGTCCAGGACCCCGGGATCGAGGGGAATGACCGGTTCCGGGACGTGGCCGACCGGCTCGGCACCGACCCTACCGGAGTCCTGGAAATCCTCAACTCAGGCGGGTAAGGAGCGGGGCCCGATGGACTCGGGGCCCGATGGACTCGGGCCCCTATAAGGTCCAATCCCCACGCCGGGGGCGGACCCCGGGCGTTGGGGGGACGGGTTGAGGAAGTGGGCGGCTAGCCCCAGATGACCCGATACCGCTCCAGCCACTGGAGGTCCACTTCGTCGGTGCGGACGAAGTAGGCCACGTCGGCACCCTCGGGTCCCTCTCCGAAGCCGATGAGACGTCGGCCTCGGGGTATGATGACGGACCCTTTCAACCCCCCGTCGGGCCCGAATACGTCCATCATGGGTTCCCGATCTGCCGGCAGCCAACGAAGAACCCAGACGTCATTGGCTGGGGAGACCACCGTACGCTGATTCCGAAACGGCGGGAAATTCTCGCCCCAGGTCTCTTCCTCTACCGACGGACCTTCCCCGCCACCCCCACCGAACCCGCCTCGCTGCATCTGCATCTGTGTGCCGCCGGAGGCGTCCCGCATGATGGAGATGCCGAGGCCTGCTCCCGTCGACTCTGCCAGGTCGGCCTCCTTGTCGGCGTGGGAGATGGGGATCACCTCGTACGGAGTCTCGGGCCCGGTGACGACATCCCCACTGGGCATGTGCCACTCGACGAAATATCCGTTGGCGCGGACGACTGCTACCCGCCCGTCGGCACCCACCGCGTAGTCGTCATTGGCCACCATGCGGGGTCGGGTCATGCTCACGTTGTTCCCCGACCGGCTGACGATGGGTTCCGTTCGCCAAAGGCTTGCGACAGTCTCCGACTCCCCTGTTGCCCGGTCGTACCGGCTCACCTGGAGGGAGTCCGAGGGGCCCTCGCCAAAGCTCATCATGCCCTGGCTATAGAGTCGACCGGTGCCATCCACCGCTTCGGGCATGATGATGGCCGGGGGACCGTCTTCAGTGGTCAGGGCCATGGACATGCCCCCCTGGAAGGTGCCGTCGGGGGCAACGACGGTCAGGTAGGTCTTGCCCAGGTCCACCAGAAGGCTGGAGTCACCGGGCAGGGGGAAGACGTGGTCCGGCTGCCGGTATTCCTCCGGGCCCCCTCCAACTCGACCCAAGGTGTCGGCGGCGCCGGCGTCCAGATCGACGCGAAGGAGGACCTGGCTCAGAGGATCGGCCGCCAGGAGCCTTCCGTCGGGTAACTCCCGAACCCCGCTCAGGTAGCTGAAGGCCTCGGGATAGGCCGCTTCGAGCTCCAGAGACGCCACAATCCCGGCACCGGCGGTGCCTCCGGCACTTCTCCCTTCGCCACCGCATGAGGTGACGGCCAGAGGGAGGGAGAACATCAAAAGGAATCGGACCATGCTTCTCAGGGTCTTAATGCCGTTCATGCCACGCTCCAGGGTGGAGTGATGGAGTTTCTTCTCTCTGATGGCGGACATGATTCTCACGGTTGCCGGGTCTCTCGTCCAGCCCCTTCAGAGAAGGCCTAGGGAAGGGAGCTCCGAATTCGGGACGAGCACCGAGACGGAAGGGACCCCTCACCCCGTGACGCCGTCGGGGGTTTCCTCGGATGCCTGGATTTACGGTTCTTTCCGGTTATCTTCCTGCCTGGCTTTCCCAAAACATTTTCACGGCACACTTGCGAGGAGGGATTTCTCTATGCAGGAGCAGGGTAGGGCGAAGAGCGAGTTCGGGCTGAGTGCCCACGGCATCCGAAATGCCAACACGATCTGGTGGAATCTTTCAACTCCCGCCCTCTACGAGCAGGCCGTCCAGCGGCACGAGGGTATCGTGGCCCACCTGGGGCCCCTGGTTTGCCGCACGGGGCAGTATACGGGCCGATCTCCCAAGGACCGTTATATCGTCAAGGAGCCCACCACCGAGAACCAGATCTGGTGGGGGAAGGTGAACCACCCCTTCGAGCCGGAGGCCTATGAGGTCCTGAGGGCCCGGCTCACGGCCTACCTCCAGGGGCGAGACCTGTTCGTCCAGGACTGCTATGCCGGTGCCGACGAAGACCATCGGGTCCCGGTTCGGGTGGTGAACGAGACGGCGTGGCACAACCTCTTCGTCCGGAACATGTTCATCCAAGAGCACGACCTGGAGAAACTCCGCAAACACGTTCCGGAGTACACCATCCTCCACGCTCCGGGTTTCCAAGCGGTCCCGGAGGAGGACGGTACCAACTCCGAAGCCTTCATCCTGGTCCACCTGGGCCGGAGAGAGGTGATCATCGGGGGGTCCGCCTACGCCGGGGAGATCAAGAAGTCCATGTTCTCCATCATGAACTTCCTCCTGCCCCAGAAGGGCGTCCTACCCATGCACTGCTCCGCCAACTACGGCGAGTCCAAGGACGAGACGGCCCTCTTCTTCGGTCTTTCCGGAACCGGAAAGACGACCCTCTCCGCCGATGCTTCCCGGACCCTCATCGGAGACGACGAGCACGGTTGGAGCGACAACGGCACATTCAACTTCGAGGGTGGATGCTATGCCAAGGTGATCCGATTGAGCCCCGAGGGAGAGCCAGAGATCTACCAGACCACCCGGCGCTTCGGGACCATCCTTGAGAACGTAGCCGTGGACTCAAGCACCAGGCGCCTCGATCTGGACTCGTCGGAGTTTACGGAGAATACCCGGGCTTCCTATCCCATCCCCCATATTCCCAACGCCACCCGGGAGGGGAAGGGCGGACATCCCAAGAACGTCATCTTCCTCACCGCTGACGCTTTCGGGGTGCTTCCTCCGGTGTCGAAGCTGACCCGGGCCCAGGCCATGTACCACTTCATGTCGGGATACACGGCGAAGGTGGCTGGAACCGAGCGGGGCGTCACCGAGCCCCAGCCGAACTTCAGCGCCTGTTTCGGGGCCCCCTTCCTCCCGTTGAATCCCACGGTCTACGCCGATCTGCTGGGAGCGAAAGTGGACGAGCACGGATCCGACGTGTGGTTGGTGAACACCGGTTGGAGCGGCGGCCCCTTCGGCGTGGGCCACCGGATGGAGCTCAAGTACACCCGGGCCATGATCAACGGGATCCTGGATGGGACGCTGGCCAACACGCCCACGGTGGAGGACCCGGTCTTCGGTGTGCACGTGCCCGAGAGCTGTCCCGGGGTGCCGGCGGAGGTCCTCCAACCTCGGAACACCTGGGAGGACAAGGAAGCCTACGACGACCAGGCCAGGAAGCTGGCCGGGATGTTCGTGGAGAACTTCAAGCAGTTCGAGGGCGATGCGTCCGACGAGGTGAAAGCCGCTGGGCCCGAGCTGGGCTGAAACTGACGAGTTCGGCTGAGGTTCAGCGAGGTGGCCTGGGAAAGGCCGAGGATCCATCAAGAGGTTCTCGGTTGGCCGGGGCTGAGGCCCACGACCTCCACGTAGTTGTCGGTGCGAAGGCCCGGTGTCACGGAAATGGTGGCGCCGGGCTCTTTGCGTATGTGGAAGCTTCTTCCCCTGCTATCGGTCCGGCCCTTCAAAAGGTCGAGGAAGGCGTCCCGGTCCGCCGGGGCCCAGTAGTGCATGGGAACCACCGCCCCGGCGTCCAGAAGGGTTGCGAACTCCGCTGCCTCCCCGAGGATGTCCCGGACGAATCCGATGGGAAGGAGGACCAGGTCGTACCGGTCCGGATAAAGGAGGCCGATTCGGTCTTTCGCCCCGAGCGCGGGCGGGGCAGTGGCGAGCGAATCCTGGCCCATGGCCTCGGGTCCCCTTGTGTACTCGCCCAGGGCCACCATCAAGCCCTGGCAGTCCCCGAGGTGCAGGATCGTCAAACCCCTGTATTCGAAGAGGAAGGAGATGTTGTCCGGGCTCTCCAGACCCCCTTCGAAGGTGGGGATCGGTGTGATCGTCAAATCTCCCCTCCGGTATGCCCCCTCGCCCCGAAGAAGGGTATCGTAGGCGGGAGGTAGGAGGCCCCCGGCGTGGTCCGGGTGGTCGTGGGAAAGGGTCACCACCTGGGGCTTCGAGTCACCCAACGGGAAGATGGGGCTGTTCAACCCGTAGGCGTTGGATTCCCCGTAGTCCGTCAGGACCTGGAGGGTGTCGTCGAAGCTCATAAGGAAGGAAGCGTGGCCCAGGTAGTGGACGGTCACCTCAGGCTGGGGGATCTGTGAGTCGACAGCCGGTTCGGTTTTCGCCTGATCGGCGTCAGGAGAACCCCCGCATCCCCCGATCCCCCCGGCGAGAATCGTCGAGAGGGCCAGGGAGAGGGCAGGGCAAGCCCCGGAGGGCCGAGCCCGGATCGAGGAGGTTCGCCGGCTCCGGAACTGGGCCGGAGACCAGTTCTGGTCGGGCGTCACCTGCTCCCTCTCTCCCAAAGGAACCTTCGGAAGAAGTCTTCGGTGGCGTCCCAGGTCTGGAGCCATTTGTCGAAGACCAGGAAGTCGTGGACTTCATCAGGAAAGACCATGAGCTCGAAGTAAACGTCGTTGGCCCTGAGGGCTTGCACCAACCCCACCGTGTGGGAGAAGTCCACATTCCTGTCGTCGTCGCCTTGGACCAGAAGTACCGGAGAGGTCCATTTGTCCACCTCTGATACCGAGGATGAGGCAAAGGCCGTGTCCTCCGGATCCAGGGTGTTTCCGTAGATGTGCACGCCGGCGATGTCCACCCCTGCCGCGAAGACGTCGGAGTTCCGGGCCAGTCCCTGAGAGGTGAGAAGGCCGCCGTAGGAGAGGCCCCATAGCCCCACTCTGTCCGGATCCACGTCTTCCCGACTCTGGAGGTAGCGGCCGGCCGCCAGGATATCCCGGTATTCCGTATTCCCCCGGGACATCCTCCCGGGGGCATTCCTGAATTCCTTCCCGTAGCCTATTCCGCTCCGGTAGTTCACGCTCAACACCACGTAACCCTGATTGGCGAAATACTGGTTGATGCCGTAGGCCCAGTGGTAGAAGATCCGATCGTGGTACCCCAGGAACATCTGCCTCCGGGATCCGCCGTGAATAAAGATGAGGGCCGGCCGCCTCTCTCCGGGCCTCAGATCAGGCGGGAGGAAGAGCTGGTTGTAGAACTCGAACCCGTCCTCCGCCGTGAGGGTCACGTTGGTGGGTGTCACATGCCGGTCCATGGGGAAACGGTCCGGGAGGGAGGTGATGGGCCTTGCATCTCCACCCGTGGAGGAGACCAGCCCCACGGAGAGGGGTAGGGCCGGCCCCGACATGAGAACGGCCACCTGGTCGTCGGAAGCCAGGGCGGCCGGCTTGGTCTCGATCATCTCGCCTTCCGTGATCTGACGATTCCGGCGGCCGTCGGTGGATGCTGCGAAGAGATCCCGGCGGTGGATGTCCCCCATGTTGGCTGCGTAGTAGAGGGTGCGGCCGTCCTTGGAGAGACTTACATACTCCACCATCCCGTCCCCGGGGGTCAGCTCTTCGGGATCGCCTTCCTGCCCCGTTACGGGGACGGACCAGTAGTGGCGCCAGTTTCCCGGTTCTGCCTGGAAGACCAGGTGGTCATCGGCCCACATGAGATCGCTGGCTGAAGTGAAGGCCGTATCGCCGGGTTGGTTGTGCCAGATCTCCTGGCCGTTGCCCGTGGCCAGGTCGGCCACCCAAATGGAGAGGTCGTGGCCACCCGCGAAGTTGGCCTCCTCCAATCCTGGAGGGATGGAGTCCCGGGGCACGTCGTCGGGCCGGTCTCTCTCGGCCCCGAAGGGAAGCCCGGGACGGCGAACGAAGGCCAGGCGGCTTCCATCGGGAGACCAGACAGGGCTGGTATCCCGGTCCACACCCGGAGCCATATAGCGGACGGCGGGTTGTTCCGTGTCATAGACGCCGATAAAGGAATGGTCCCCCCGTTGGCTCACGAAGGCGATGTAGCGGCCTTCGGGGGACCAGGCTGGGTCGCCGTTTCGCCCCCAGGACCTGAAAAGGGGCGGCAGTTCATCGTTGCGTTCGGTGAGAGCGGTGCCGACGTTAACCGGGGCTCGGTAGATCTGGCCGTCCCTGGAAAAAAGGACCCAGCGCCCATCGGGGGAAAGGGCCGGATTGCTCCCTTCCACCACCCGCCATGCCTTCCCCCCGGACGTGGCCACCGCCCAGATGGCCCGCTCGGCTCCCTGGGGATCGCTGTTCGGATTCGCCACCCACCCTTCGTCGTTGGGGGTATGTCCCCGAACAAACACCAGGACCTCCCCGTCGTCGGAGATGCGGATGGAGGTGAGGTCGTGGCCGTTGTCTTCGTTCCAGTCGGTGAGCTTCCTGGGGGTAAAGTCGGGAGCCGCAGCGGTGTAGACGTTCCGCCGACCCCGCTCCACCGAAATCCAGGCGATCCTGTCCACCTCCCTGGCCGACACCATCTCGGAGGGGTAGGGTGGGCTCAGCATGTCCTCGAAGGTGAAATCCTGGGAGTTGGCGTGAGGGGGTCGGATCAGCAGGAGCAGAGCCAGGGCCACCCCGGACCGGGGGAACAGGGTCGTGGGCATGAGGGCCTCCATCGCATGAGGTCGAAACACGTAGCCGCTCGGGGCTGCGCTCGAAGCCCAAGCTAGCGTGGCGACGGACGAGGGGCGAGCCGGTTCCTGGGCCCGCCCCCGGCAGGCTCATTCTCGGGAAAGGGGTTGCGGAAAAGGCCCCCCATGCCGATCCCGTTCGGAGGTGTCGGCCCCTTACCGCACCGGGATCACCACGGAAAGCTGATGGGTGGTGACCCTGGCGTCCTGGAGGGTCAGTGGGCCGCGTGGCGCCAGGAGGAAGTCGTTGGAAAGAGCTTGGCCCACGCCCGAGTCCAACATCCGGGCGTCGGTCCAGCGGGTCCCGGGTCGTCCGGTGCCGGTGGTGATTCGGCCGGCATAGTGTACCGTCACTCCCTGGAGGTGGAGGCTCACTCCGACGCTGGGTGTCCACTCCATCCAACCCTCGTCCTGGGTCCTCTTGTGCACCTGGATGTGATCGAACTGCTCCAACTCGTAGGAGATGGAGTGAATCTGGAGACCACCCTTGAAGGTGAGCAGCTTGTAATCCCAGGAGGCGCCCGCCCGGACGAGGGCGTTGGTGAAGACGAACTCATTCTCCACCGTCTTTTCGCCGGCCAAGATGGTGTGGCCGTAGACGTCGGTGGTATCGGCGGCGGCATCGGCCCAGGTATCGCTTCGGATGGGTTCCAGGAACACGTCCACACCGAACCTGGCCGGGCCCTGGGTCTTTGCCACTCCCGCGCCAAGGGCATAGGCCCGGGTCTCACCCGGGTCCCTGGGGATATTCTGGATCTCGTAGTTGGGGATCTTGGGATGGTCTTTGACGTTGGCCGTGAGGGACCACCCCACCTGCCACCCGTTTGTCCCCAATGGTCGGCGGAAGGCCAGACGACCTCCCCAGGTGTCCGTGTGGTCCAGATTCTCCTCCACCCGGGTTCGCCATTGAGGTGCGGGAAAGGTGTCCGGGGGAATGGGCTCCCATACCAGATTGAGGTAGGTGACCTCGTGCTCCATCCGAACCCTGTTCCTGGTGATGACGGCCTCCATGGATTGCCCCGAATCCCATTCCTTGAGGACCCCCAACCTGAGGTCGGATATATGCCCCGACTGGTTGATCTCCTGGCTCAGGGCGTAGAGGTGGTCCACGCCGTCCACGGCTTCCAGGTCGGCGTAGGAGCCACCGACGGCCACCGACAGCCCCTGGTCGGGAAAGCGATAGCCTAGCATGCCGAAGAGATAGAGGTTCCTGGCCGAGAGCTCCGAGAGGCTCTGGACCGGTTCGGCTATGGGCCAAGCAAAGGAGTCCCAGGGATTCCGGACGGCGAAGAGCGGCCAGGTGCGCTCCCGGTCGGCCCCTTTGAGCTCCTGGAGAGTGAAAGACCCTCCTCCAAACCAGCGACCGGAGGTGAAGAGAGCCCCCAGGGGCAGGGTCCGGCCGGAGCCGTTTCGGTTCGAGATGCCGTAGAAAGTCGGTGACCCGAAGAAGATCGTTTCGGCGACTCGGCCACCGGTGGCCGGGTTGGAAAAGGGGTCTCCCAGGGTGTCTGGCAGGGCCAGGCCCACGCCCCCCATGGCCAGGTTTCGAGCTGGAAAGAGGAGGAACTGGTCTCCCGAGGCTACGGGAACCGTCTTGATGGGGATCAGCTGACCCTGAGCCTCCGAGGGAAGAGCCAGGGCGCATGCCGCCAAAAGAAATAGGATCAATGCCATGATCGGTCCTTTCCATGCCTCTTGAAGCGTCACGAGTGCCTCCCTACACCCCGGGTGGCTCCACCAGCACCCCGGCGAAGAGGATGGTCTGGGAGAACCGCTCCCGGATGAGGAAGAGGAAGGGCCGGTCGGCCCGAACCACGAAGTGGTCGGGGTTGACGAATTCCCGGATCTCGACAGAGGTGACGCCAGCTGCCTCCGTGCCTTCCTCGTTCACGTCGACGTAGGTCTTCTGCTTCACCTTGCTGATGTAGAGACCCCGCTGCAGCGCCTCGTCCGAGAGGCCGCTGAAGTTGGCCCCGCCGCCGAAGGGGACCACCATCCCCATGGCCTTCAGGTCGTCATTCAGCTCCCGCTCCCATTCCATTCGAAATCGTGGCAGATAGACGGTGCCTTCCTTCCTGGTCAGTCCGCCGACGATCTGGTTCCATCCGCTCGGGTTCAGGCTGGCCACCAGCTCCTGGATGGAGGCGCCGGCTTTGGGGAGAAGGACCGTCATGGAGAAGGCCTTGCCACCGTAGGGGAGGTCCACGGCCTGATAGCTGTCGGTTTCGGCGTAGAGGAGAGTGTCTCTCAACTCCATGAGGGGCACCGGGCCACTCACGCCGTTCAGGCCCGAGAAGGTGGCCTGAACCGTCTTGTCCTTGGGGAAACGGTGGGTCCAATCGCCCTTGAAGTAGATGGCGTTGATGAGAAACATCACCGTGAGCGGATGAATGGGCGGGTCCACGATTCCCTGGATCTTCCCATTGGTCTCACCCCTGACCCACGCATTGATGATGTCCGCCGCCCCGGGGTCGGAGAAATCCAGGGCGCTGATCTCGGCGTCGAAGAAGCTCCTGGTTCGATCCAGAAAGTCCGTCCGGACCGGAAAACCCTCCCGGTACCAGATGGAGTTCCCGATGCCCATCTCTACCGAGGGATCCAGAGTCAGGAGCAGGTCAATGAGGTCTCTGTAGCCCTGGTTGATCTGCTCCAGGGTCATGCTTCCGAAACCCAGGGTGTTCCGCATTTCGTCATAGGTGCTTTCGGCAGCTCCGTTCATGGTCATGCCCAGGGCCATGGAGGCACTCAGAGGCGCCAGAAACAGGTTGGAGTCGGGGGCAGTCCGGTATACCTGGTCGAGGAACCGGAAAGCGAAATCATTCCCGGCTGAGACGACCAGTTCCTCGTTCAGTGAGAGGGACCGGGGAAGGCCCGGAATCTCCTGGACCGGTCCGGTGGGTGAACCGTCGCTGCAGGCCCAGGCCAGGGTGCAGAGGGAAGCCAAAACCGTGGTTTGGAAACACGAGCTGACCCTGCTCATGGAATCCTCCGAAAGGGTGATCGGTTGAAGGAATCGCGCGGCCAGTGGGTTGCGCTTTTCTGATCAGATAACGTTTGGGGAGCCGTGCCTGTGACGGTGGGAAAGTACTTTCTGCAGCGGCTGGCGGCCCGGCCCGGGAAAGGGGCCTCTAGAACCGCCACTCCAGGCCCACCAGGGGGAGGAGGGGGAGGTCCGCCAGGGGCTCCGGTCCGTCCGAGCGCCAGGGCTCGAAGTGGTAGAAGAGGGCATCCCGTCGGTTGAGGGCGTTCAGGATGCGAAGATAGGGCCTGAGTTCCATGGTTCTCCCTGACAAAGTGGGAGACCAGCTGCCGAAGAGCTCAACCTCCAGTCGCAGGAAGCCTTCGTCGGGGCCCACCGTTAGATCCGGGGCTTCATTCAGGACCTGGTCCCCCCGGAGGTTCACGGCCGCGCTTGCATCGGAGGCATCCAAGGCGGGGGCCTGTTGGCCCTCACCGAAGACCGGTACCGACGTATAGGGAAGCCCGTCCCCATAGCTGGCCAGAAGGCTGATCCCGGCCCGTTC
Source organism: Gemmatimonadota bacterium (assembly GCA_050049805.1). Lineage (GTDB taxonomy): Bacteria > Gemmatimonadota > Gemmatimonadetes > Longimicrobiales > Gaopeijiaceae > JABDNZ01. The sequence goes on along the minus strand of JASFVN010000001.1, from coordinate 64,866 downwards.
GGAAAGGGAGGTGGTGAGCCCGGCGCTCAGGAGATGCCGTCCGGAGAAGGGGGAGCTGACCGTTGCCAGTGGACCGTCGGAGGCCCAGAACCATGTGAGGGTGTAGCCGAGCCAGCCCGAGGTCCGGGGACCCTCCCTGGCGACCCGCAGGTCCACACCCGACGCGTTCAGCGAGTTTTCGGCCGAGCCCGCGACCCCCGAGAACTTCTTGACGAAACCTTCCAACCCCAGACGGAGCTCCGGGGCCAGGATCTGATCCAGGGACACCACCAGGTGGTCGGCGGAGCCCACAGAGAGCTCCAGGGGAACGGGTTCATCGTAAGCTTCGCCGGGGGGGCCGGGACCCAGGTTCTTTTCGAGCTGGCCAGGAGCGACATTGGAATACTGGTGATACCTCCCTCCGGCCAGGGTAAGGGCGGCATCATCGGTAAGCATCCACTTCAGGGAGAGGCGCGGAGCGAGACGTACCCCCTCATCTCCCTGGAACCGGTCCAAGCGCCCTCCGGCCCGGAGACTCACGTTTTCCGAGAGAGGCCGTGTCACCTCCATGTAGACCCCTCCGGTGACGCCATCCAGATCCACCCGGTTTTTCTGGCCCACCCTCAGGGTGTCCAGGGAGAGGGCGGAGTAGGCTGAGTTCACCCGGTCCAGCGTCGCTCCGAATCGGAGAATGCCAGGGCCTGCGGACCGGCTGAAATCGGCGGTGAGCCGGAGCCGATCAGAGCGGCTCTGAGCGAAGAGGGGGATACTGTCCCCCAAAGGAAGCTCGGCTTGGTATCGACTTGCCGCGAAGCGTAGCTCGACCCGTGTGGCGCCCATCCGGCCGAGGTACCCGGCAGCCAGCGCCCGATTTCCCCACCTGGCACCGTCTCCCGCCGGCGGGGCGCCGAAGATCCCGTCGTTTCCCAATTCGCCTTCCTGCGTCAGGGCCTCGTCGGCGTCGTCGGAAAGGTCGAGAAGGATGGATTCCCGATTCCAAAACCCGGTGATGTATGCCCTTTTGCCCTCGGATCCAGTCCACTCCATCCGGGAGAGGAGGTCCCCGAATCCGTAGGGAGAGGAACCCTGGCCCAGGAGTGGCGCCCCCAGGTTGTGAATCGCCCGCCCGGCCACCAGGAATCCCGTGGAAGAGTTGAGGGGTCCCTCCAGGAGGAGTCGGCCGGTCAAGAGGTCCATGGAGGCGTTTCCCTGAAGCCTTTCCCGCTCAGCGGCCCTGCCCTGGAGATCGAGGATATAAGAGAGCCCACCGTCGTATCTGGCCGGAGCTCCGCCCAGAAACAGCGACGCCCGGTTCAGGCTTCGTGGTTCGAAGCTCTCTACGAGGCCCGCCATGTGGAAAGGCGTATAAACTGGAGCGCCGTCCAGGAGGACCAACTTGAGATCCGCTGCCGAACCCCTCATGAGGAGGACGTCCTGAGGGTCGGAGGGGTCGTTTCCCGGGATACTCCTGGCAACCTGGGCCAAGCCTCCTTCGGCCATGCCAGAGGTGCCCTCCAGGGCCCGGATGGCCACCTCTCCAAGTTCTACCGCCGGCGCCGGTGAGCTGGGCCGCAAGGGATGCACCGGGTCTGCCTCCACGACGATGGCCGGGAGCCTCACGGGTTCCCAACCGAGGGAGAGATCCAGGGCTACGGCCCCCCCGGGCGGGACCTGGACGCCCACCGCCATGGATCGATACCCGACGTGTGCGGCTCGAATCCGCCACTGACCGGCTGCCAGGCCTACCAGGGAATAGCGGCCTCTGGAGTCCGTGGATCCCGTGACGTGTTTCGATCCGGAGGATAGATGGACGATGGCGTTGGCGAGAGGCCGGGCCAGGATTCCACGTTGACCGTAGATGGTGCCGTAGACCGAGCCGGTTTCCTGCCCGGGAGGGGTTGTTACTTGACCGCTTCCCAGCACCGGAGCGCAGAGGAGAGTAGAGAATAGGCCAGCCAGGGTCAGTAGGCGCCGGCTGCATCGGTTCGACAAAACCACTTCCGGGCGACGATGGATCCTCATGGATTGGATACACCCTGAGTCGCGCCGCCGTTCGAGCCCGGGCCTGGTTCAAACCGGATCTCCGACGGGGACCTTTCCTGAACCGGGCCCAGGATTTCCAGTTCCCCCCCGGACTTCCTCAGGAGAATCTCCCCGTCCAGGCCCAGCACGACCCGACGGACCGTTCGCGGAATCTCAACCCTCACCGTCCCCGGGGGATCGAAGGCTTCCAATCGACTCGCCGTGCTGGTGTACCGGGTTCCCTCTCCGGCGTAGACCCATGCCTCCTCCCCATCGGTCCAGAGCACACGGAGATCGGCCTCCTGGGAGAGGCCATGGATCCAGATCTCCACTGCCTCGGCGGAGGCGGAAATGCCAGCTCCTGTTTCCGGGGTGGCCTGATCCGGGAGGGAAATGGTCGGGTCTTCCGATATCGCGTCCGGATTTCTTTCATGGTCCGCGAGCTCGGAAGATCCGGTAAGAGCTTGCCAACCCTCGGCCATCCACCGTCGAACAGGCGAACCTGGCAGGGCGGTAACGGCCGCTCCCGTCAGCAAAAGGGCGATGGAAGCGGCCTTGGGCAGAGACCAGGTATGGAAAAAGGAGTCACTGGCTGGTCTCTCCTCCCCCTTGGACCGGACGCTCACTTTGGCCGCCGATAGGTCCGGCTCCACGTCGAGAAGACGGAGGGCCGTGGCCGTTTCCACCGAGGCTCCCTCCAGGGCGGATACCAGGGACCGGCACCGCTCACAGCTCTGCACGTGAGACCTGATTTCTTCGACGGCGGAGGTGGCCAACTCACCGTCGAGCATGGATTGAAGCGAACCGCTATCGGGATGTTCCATTCCCATCTTCCTCTTTGGACACTTCCGCCGCAAACCGCTGTAGAGCCCGGGCCAGGATCGTTCCTACCGACCGGTGTGAAACGCCGGCGACTTCGGCGATTTCCCGGTAGCTGAAACCCTCCTGCCGAAGGAGAAGCATTTCTCGATCCCTCGGGTTCAGCACTTCCAAGGCTTTCCGCACCCGCCGGATGTCCTCGGCTTTTTCCAGATCATGATCGGGTCCCGGAATCGTTTCAGGAGGCGGGAAACCTGAGAGGATCCGTCTCCTCGTTTCGCGGGTCCGCGATCGGTCCCTCACCAGATTCGTGGCCACCATGAAGAGCCACGAACGGAGGCCTGCTTCCGTTCCCTTGGTGCCCCGGTCCAGAAGTCGGAAAAAGGCTTCCTGGGCCAGATCTTCCGCCTGGTCCGGATCTCCCGTCAGCCGGTTACAATACCGGAAGAGGGAAGGGTACACGGCGTCGAATAGGGCGTCGAAATTCACCGGGCCTCGGGGCTGTTGGTCTCGGATGCCCCGGCCACCCCTCCTCGCTTCCGAGGCCTCGTGCATTCAAAACGACTGGAGGAGGTCCAGTGTGACATCGCTCGTGTCAGACACTTGGAGGTAGAATAGAAAGACCTCGGAGGCAGGCGCCTCCGAGGTCCCTCGTTGGGCTCGTATTTTCGATCTGTGTTGGAGCGGTCCGTCCGGAATCAGTCCACCGCCCGAATGTCGAAACAAACCCTCCAGTTCGACATGTTTTCCGGATCGGTCGAGCCCTCGTCCACGGGCTCATAGTGACCCACCCAGCTTGTTGGATCTCCGGAAAACTCCCTCCTGTAATGATCCAGAGGGTCGTTGGCGGAGAACTGATCCAACTCCTCTCCCATCAGCTCCACAACCAGGTTTTCGCCGGGGACACCCTCGAACAGTATTTTGTTCAGTTTCTCCAGGCGATTCCATCCCGGTTTGTCCGAGATGGCATAGTATCCTTCCTCCGGAAAGCGGGTCTCGTCCACTTTCCCGCCACTTTCGACCTTGGACCGGAAGACGAACTCCCCCGTCTCCTTATAGAAGGGTTCCAACTTGTCCAAGATCTGGATCCACCGGAGAACAACCTGGATTCGCTGACCTGCCTCTCCCGTCATGGCTCCCAACTCCTTTGAGAATGTAGGGGTTACGCTGTCGAAAGCTTAGGCGGCCCAAGCCCTTTTGTCCAGCTTCAGAACCCCCGAATGTCCCTGCGGATCCAATCCGGTTCCTCGATGGGTCCTGGGGTGGACGGGCGATTCAGCCCGATCCGTCGTCTTCGGGGTCCTGAGCCACAACCGCGATCCAGCCTCCCTCGGGGCTCAGGGCGATTCGGGAAATCCCCAGAATACCCGCGGGAAGAAGATCGACCACCTCTTGCCAGGGGGGTGATTCACCGGGGGTCCAACGGTATAAGCTGGATCCCTGGCCCATGAGAATCGTGCCGGCGGTCGTCCAGGCGTAGAACTCGTTCCCCTCGAGAAGGGGAGCGATTGGCCTGGTTTCGCCGGTGGGCAGATCGAACTCGGTAATGGTGCCCGGGCCTTCCGGACCCAACTGCACAAACGAGAAGGCTTCCCGCCCGGGAATCCGATGCAAGGATCGTCCGATGTTCTCAGCCACGACCTCTGCCGTTCCCCGGGGCACATCTGCGATTTGCAGTGTGGCGGGGTTGCCAAGGACGAAGAGGGCGAGGGTGTCTTGGTTCAACCAGGCGTGGTACCCCACTGGTGCGATCTCCTCGAGGACGAGCTCCGGGTTCGTGCCCCCCGATTCGAAGCTCCACAGGCGCTGCGTGGAGTCGGCTTCTACGCGGATGGCGGAGAAGCGGGCCAGGGAGGGCATGACCGTGGCCGAGTATTCGCTCTCCGGCGCCGACCGAGTGAGGTTACGGTGCTGGCCCGAACGAAGATCGTAGCTCCAGATGTCCGCCTGGCCCAGGGAGTCGATGGCTGTATAAAGGATCAACCGCTGGCCGGGTGGAAAATGAGGCTGGTTGTCGTAGCCGGGTCGCTCCGACACCCGAATCGCCGACGCGAGGTCGACGGTGGGCGGGCTGCCGGTGATCCTGAACGCCCAAATGTCCGTCCCCGCCGGGGCCTGGGCGCTGGCGATCATTGGCATGGTCCAGATGAGAAGCAGGGGTATGGCTGAGGTCAGGGGAGGTCGGATCACGAGAGGACTCCTGGGCTTTCCGAGAAAGCTGCTCCGGAGTTCCCGGCGAATCGAGGCCGGGGAGTCCCAGACGGTACGCCTTCAATCACGGAGCGTAGCTTTCAGGCGTAGGGGGTGGAGGATCAAATCCAGAGCATCGTTGATGTCCGACACCACCACGTCGGCAGCGGTCAGGAGCTCGGATGCGACGCCTTCGGGCCCCAGGATCGCGATGCCGAGCTCCGCCGCGGCCAGCATGGCGACGTCATTGCGGCCATTGCCGATGGCGATGATCCCTCCAGGGTCCAGGGAGGCCACAGCTTCTGCTTTTTCAGCACCATCCCGGATGAGCCGGACCTCCAAGGGAAGCCCCGCCAATGTTTCCTTCGCTGTACCGAAAGTGTCGGCTGTGAGAACGGTGATCTGGAGAGACCTGGAAAGTGCCTGTAATCGGCTGGCCACACCTGGAAGAAGGATGCCGTCCAAGGACAGGGTTCCCGTAAAATCCAGGATCAACCCGTGGAAGGTCCTGCCTCCAGATGGCAGCTGAAGATTGATGGGGCTCATGGGGCGCTCCAACACCATCGACGCACAAGAGGGGACTTTGAGGCAGGATAGTGCCAGGGAGCCCATCAGGCGAGGGAGGGGGGGCAGGTGCAGGGGCGATTCGCCCGGGGGTTTCCTTGCCCCGATCATGCCCGAACACCACACTCCAGCCAAGGACCGTAGCGAGGGTGACGAACCTTTCCGACCCTGATTTCGTATAGAAGAAAGAATTGACCAGCGTTCCAGGAGGAATGATGACAGAAGAATATGAAGCCACCGAGGAGCAGACCGAGGAAGAGGAAAGTCAGGAGTCCGGAGGGAGGGAGCGGTACAAAGTTGCGGGAGAGAGGCTGCTCTCCAAGGTCAAGGAGTTGATCCAGGAGGGAAACGTCCGCCGCATCACCATCAAGAACGACGAAGACAAAACTCTCATCGAGATTCCCTTGACGCTGGGAGTGGTCGGGGCGGCCATCTTCCCTGTCTGGGCAGCTGTCGGCGCCATCGCGGCTTTGGTAACGGACTGCTCCATCGAAGTGGAGCGACACCGAGAGGAGTGACTCGAAAGCAGTTCGACGCCCATCCTTTTCCGTCGCAGGGCGGCTCAAGGAGTGGCAGGAGGTGGGGGGCTCCAAGCTCCCCACTTCTTTCTTTTCCGTCGACCCCGATTCCCATCGCCCCCGGGTAGGGTCATATTTATCGGACCCTCAGACCACCCGTTCTCTCGACCTCATGGACCTGATCGTTCTCGGAATCAGCCACAAGACGGCGCCGGCCCAGATACGGGACGAGGTCCAGGTGCATCCGGAAGAAATGGGCACCGCCTACCACATGTTACGAGCCCATTCGGACCTCCTTCGGGAGACGGTGATCCTCTCTACCTGCAACCGTACCGAGTTCTACGCATTCGTCGGAGACAAGTCCGAGGCCGAACAGCTTCTCCGGGAAGCGGCGAACGAGCTGAAAGGAGTTGACCACTTCAACAGCGCCACCCACACCTACTCCTGGTCCGGGATGGAGACGGTGCGGCACTTGTTTCGAGTGGCATCCGGTCTGGAGTCCATGATGGTGGGGGAGGCCCAGATCCTGGGGCAGGTCAAGGAAGCCTTCGAGGCGGCGGACCGTCACAAATCCATGGGTGCCATCCTGACTCGCCTGTTCACGTCGGCGGTCCATGTGGGGAAACGGGCTCGAAACGAGACGGAAATCGGGAAGGGGACGGTCTCCATGGCCCACGCCGCCATGGAAATGGCGGACAAGATCTTTGGTGGCCTGAGGCGGCATCCCATTCTCGTGTTGGGAGCGGGGGAAACCGGGACCGCTGTCGCTCGGCACTTTGCCGAGGCGGGGCCGAAGCTCCTCACCATCATGAACCGGACCTTCCATCGGGCGCAGGAGTTGGCTCTCGAATTGGGGGTTGTGGCCCGTCCCTGGGAGGAGATGGACGATGCGCTCACGGAGGCTAGGGTCATCGTGGTAGCTACCGGGTCAAGGCAACCCATCATCGACGTGGAGAGGATGACCAGGGTCCTTCAGGGATCTACCCGGGGTCCGAAAATCATGGTGGACATCGCCAATCCCAGGAACGTACAGCCCGAGGTGAGGAACCTGGACAGGGTGTTCCTCTACAATATCGACGATCTGGAAGAAATCGCAGACCAGAACCGGGTCCGAAGGCGGCGGGAGATACCTAAGGTGGAGAAGATCGTCCTGCAAGAGGTGGGTCGGTACATGTCCTGGCAGGAGTCATTGGACATGGTTCCGGTGATACGGGCGTTGAGGGGGCGTTTTCAGGAGATTGCCGAGAAAGAAATGGCTCGGCAGGTAAAGAACTTCGAACCCGCCGACATCGAAGCCCTGAAAGGATATACCCGTTCCCTGTTGAACAAGCTTCTGCATCAGCCCACCACGCTGATCCGAGGTGTGGAGCCTTCAACACGGCACGGGATCCACAAACTGGTTGCGATTCAGGAGTTATTCGAGTTGGATCTGGAGGCCTTCGGGGAGAGTTCAGAAGAGTCGGAGGAGGATCATTCCGGCAGGGAGGGGTCGGAGAGGGTCTCTGAAGATTCCGCCTCCTCGGTCAGGGACGAAGTGGAAGGTCCCGGAAAGGGGAGGGGAAGCGAGTCGTGACCTCCCCCCGAGGCCTCATCAGGATCGGGACCCGTGGGTCCGCCCTGGCTCGCTGGCAGGCGGAACATGTGGCCTCGGCTCTGAGGGCCCTTCCGGATCCCCCCGATACCGAGTTGGTGCTGATCAGGACCGAGGGAGATCGGATCCAGGACGTTCCCCTTTCCAGCGTTCAGGGCAAGGCTTTCTTCACAAAAGAGATCGAGGAAGCCCTCCTTCGGAGCAAGGTGGATGTGGCGGTCCATAGCCTGAAGGACCTGGCCACGGCCCTGCCGCCTCGACTGACCATAGGCGCCGTGATGGAGAGGGAAGATCCGAGGGACGTGCTCCTTTTTTCTCCTCCCCTCTGGGCGGGGGGGGCGCCGGTCCCTCCCGATGCTCTCCCCCAGGGTGCCAGGGTTGGCACCAGCAGCCTTCGGCGGCGGGCCCTATTGGGCCGATGGCGCTCCGACCTGGAGGTGAAAGACCTCAGGGGGAACGTGCCCACCCGGATTGGAAGGCTGGACGAGGGGGAGTACGATGCCATCGTCCTGGCCTATGCCGGCGTGCGGCGGCTGGGCCTGGACTTCCGGGTCTCGGCCTTTCTCCCGGTTGACACTTTCCCTCCCGCCGTTTCCCAGGGAGCTGTGGCGGTCCAGATCAGATCAACGGATTTGGACGTGGCGAAGCGGGTCGCGGCCCTGGATCACCGGGAAACCAGGGTCGCAACCACAGCCGAGCGAGCCTTCCTTCGACGGTTGGAGGGTGGTTGCCAGATTCCGGTGGGAGCCTACGGGGAGGTCCGGGGGGCGGACCTTGTCCTCCGTGGAGTCGTCTCCTCTCTGGACGGAGACCGGTGGATCGGGGGGGAACTGAAGGGACCGGCGGATGACGCGGACCGCTTGGGTACCGACCTCGCCGAGGACCTTCTGGCCAGGGGCGCAGAAGCGATTCTGGAGGAGATCAGGAGGGTTCAGGGGGGGAAAGGGGAGGCCGGGAATGGCAGCTGACAGGACTCTCTTGGGGATCGGCGTTGCCGTGACCCGGGGGGAAGGGGAGGACGGTCCTCTCTCCACCATCCTGAAGGAGCGAGGAGCCCGAGTCCTCCACTGGGCCAGCATATCCTTCGAGCCTCCGGAGGATCCGTGCCCCCTCCTGGCGTCCCTGGCTCGAATCCGGGATTATGACTGGATCTGCTTTTCCTCCCCGAGGGCAGTAGAGGCGGTGGTCAGTCGCGTCCGTAGGGCTCCGGAGGGGGTCAAGATGGCCGCGGTGGGGCCTTCCACCGCTTTGGCTTTGGAAGAAGCTGGCTGGCCGGTGCATCGGGTGCCCATGGAGGGACGTGGGGAAGGGCTGGTGGCTGCTTTCAGGGCCGCAGGTGACGCCAGGGGCCGGAAGATCTTCTTTCCGGCCAGCCTCATTGCCCGAGAGGAGCTTCCGAGGGGACTCGCGGAATTGGGCGCCGACGTGGACAAGACCACGGCATACCGTACGGTTCGTCTGCCAGTGGACGGCGACGCATGCCGGGCCGCTTTCGAGGAAGGGAAGCTGGGGGTGGTTACCTTTGCCAGCCCGTCCGCCGTGGAGGCTTTCCGGGCCGGCATTGGGGAAGACCTCTTCCGTATCCTCGCCGAAAACGTTCCGGCCGCAGCTATGGGGCCGACCACGGCGGCGGCCTTGGAGAAGGCCGGATGGGGGAGAATATCAGTGGCGGTAGAGCCCACCCTGGAAGCATTGGCCGATGCTGCGGAAGCAGCGACCCTGACGGACCTGGCCCAATAATCTGACCAACGTGAACGGGCTCTCGAAGAGGTGCCCTCGAAAAGGATACAAACCATGGCTTTTCCAGCCCATCGTCCTCGCCGGCTCAGGAAATCCGAGAACTGGCGGAGGCTCATTCGGGAAACCTCTCTCTCTCTGGACGACGTGATCGTTCCACTCTTCGTGGTCCCGGGGAACGGGGTGGACAACCCGGTGCAGAGCATGCCCGGGGTTTCTCAACAATCGGTGGACCTGATCGTGGAGGAGGCCGCCCAGATCCATGAACTGGGCATTCCAGCCATCATCCTCTTCGGAGTTCCCGACGAGGAAGACAAGGATCCGGAGGGCTCCGAAGCCTACAATCCCGACGGCCTTGTGCCCGAGTCCATCAGGGCCATCAAGGAACAGGTGCCCGGGCTCCTGGTGTGGGCGGATGTGTGCATGTGTGAGTACACCAGTCACGGGCATTGTGGGGTTCTGACAGGGGAGGGTGAGGTGGATAACGACCCAACCCTGGATCTCCTGGCTCAGGCCGCCCTCACCTATGCCATGGCGGGAGCCGACGCTGTGGCTCCTTCCGACATGATGGACGGACGAGTGTGGGCTATCAGGGAGACCCTGGATCATGCCGGGTTTGTGGATACCACCATCGTGTCCTACGCCGCCAAATATGCCTCGGCCTTTTACGGCCCCTTCCGGGATGCCGCTCAGTCCGCGCCCGCGTTCGGGGATCGGAGAGCCTACCAGATGGATCCTGCCAACGTCGAGGAAGCGCTCAAGGAAGTCGAGTTGGACATCGACGAGGGGGCCGACATCGTCATGGTGAAACCGGCCCTCGCCTACCTGGACGTCATCCGGCGGGTGAAGACGACCTTTGGCCTGCCTACGGCGGCTTACCAGGTTTCGGGAGAATACGCCCTCATCAAGGCGGCGGCCCAGAACGGATGGGTCGACGAGAAAAGAGTGGCCATGGAAAGTCTCCTGGGGATCAAGCGGGCCGGCGCCGACATGATCCTCACCTACTTCGGAAAAGATCTGGCTCGGTGGCTTACCGAGGAGTGAAGGGAGAACGAGGACGCACCATGTCGCAGAAAGAGCTCAGCAGGAAGCTGTTCGAGCGGGCTCGGGAGACCATCCCCGGAGGGGTGAACAGCCCCGTCCGTGCCTTCGGGAGTGTGGGAGGAGATCCTCTCTTCATCGTTCGGGCGGAAGGGGCCCGGGTCGTCGATGCCGACGGCAATACCTACCTGGATTTTGTGGGCTCCTGGGGGCCGATGCTCCTGGGCCACAACCAGGAAGGCATTCGGAGGGCTGTCTACGAAGCGCTGAAGCTCGGCACTTCCTTTGGGGCTCCCACCACCCGGGAGATCGAGTTGGCCGAGTTGGTGGTGGATCTGGTTCCCTCAGTGGAAGTGGTCCGGCTCGTCAATTCGGGTACCGAAGCCACCATGAGCGCTGTTCGCTTGGCTCGGGCCGTTACCGGCCGGCCAAAGATGATCAAATTCCGGGGGGGATATCACGGCCACGCCGATTCCTTTCTGGTGGAGGCCGGGTCCGGAGCAGCCACTCTCGGGGTGCCGTCCAGCCCCGGCGTGACCCCCGGCTCGGCCCAGGACACCCTGGTGGCGGATTATAATGATCTGGATTCGGTCCGAGCCCACTTCGATGCATGCCCCTGTAAGGTCGCTTGCGTCATCGTGGAACCCGTGGCGGGCAATATGGGTTGCGTCCCGCCGGCACCTGGTTTTCTGGAGGGCCTCAGAGAGATCTGCACCAAAGAGGATGCCGTCCTCATCTTCGACGAAGTGATGACGGGATTTCGAGTTGCCCTCGGAGGTGCCCAGGAGCGCTATGGGGTCATGCCCGACCTGACCACTCTGGGCAAGGTCATCGGAGGGGGCTTGCCTGTGGGCGCCTACGGAGGCAGGGCGGATCTGATGAGGCAAGTGGCGCCGGACGGGCCCGTGTACCAGGCCGGCACGCTTTCGGGGAACCCCCTGGCCACCGCCGCTGGAACGGCGGCTCTCACCTATCTCAAGGATAACCCCCATGTCTTCCAGACACTGGAGGCCCGGGGCGGCCAACTGGAGGAGGGAATCGAGGCAATTATCGATGCGGAAGGGTATCCTCTCCATTGGACCCGGGTAGGTTCCATGGCATCCCTCTTCTTCACCCCGCGACCCGTCGCGGATTGGCACTCTGCCGACCGCTCCGATCGGGATGCATTCCGCCGTTTCTTCTGGGGTATGCTGGATCGGGGATTCTACCTGGCACCGAGCCCTTTCGAGGCTCTCTTCCTCTCCTCCGCCCACACGGCGGTGGACATCGACGACACGGTCGTTGCGGTGAAGGAGGTATTGGGGGATGTCTTCGGAGGTTGATTCCGGTGTGGTAGGGGACGAAAAGGCCAAGGGGGGGACCCGGTCGCCGGAGCCAGCCTTCCTGGCGGCTTGCAGGCGGAAGCCCACCTCCCACACGCCGATCTGGCTCATGCGGCAGGCGGGCCGGTATCTCCCGGAATATCGGAAGATTCGAAGGAAGGTGGACTTCCTGACGCTGACCAAGACGCCGGAACTGGCGGCGGAGGTCACTCTCCAGCCCCTGAGCCGTTTCGAATTGGACGCGGCCATCCTCTTCTCCGACATCATGACGCCGGTGGAAGGGATGGGAATTGAGTTGGAGTTCAAGCCCGGACCTTTGATTGCCGACCCTGTCCGGACTCCGGCGGACGTGGATCGTGTGCGCCCTGCGGACCCCGAGGAAAGTGTCCCTTTCGTCTTCGAGACCATTCGGATTCTCCGAAAAGAGCTGCCGGAATCAACTCCACTTATCGGCTTCGCCGGGGCCCCGTGGACCCTCTTTTGTTACCTGGTGGAGGGGAAGGGGTCCAAGACCTTCATCAAGGCCAAATCTTTCCTTTTCGCGGAACCCGAGGCTGCCCGGGTGCTTTTGAACAAGCTTTCCGACGGTATGGCGGCCTACCTCCGGGCCCAGGCAGAAGCGGGGGCGCAGGCCCTCATGATTTTCGATTCCTGGGCGGGGCTTCTGAGCCCATACGAGTTCCGGTCATTCGCCCTCACTGCAGTACGAAGGATCCTGGAGAACCTCAGGGATCTCGACCTTCCCCTCATCTACTTCCCGAACCAGGGAGCGACCCTCCTGGAAGATGCTGCCCGTGCGGGGGCAGATGTGTTGGGCATCGATTGGCGTCTTCCTCTCTCCAGAGCCAGGGCCATCGTGGGACCGGAGCTTCCGGTCCAAGGGAACCTGGATCCGGCAGCCCTCTTCGCCCCAAGGCGGGCCCTTGAAACCCAGATCAGATCAGTTCTCAGGGAGGCGGGACCAGGGCCCGGCCACATCTTCAATCTCGGGCATGGCATCGAGCCGGCCACCGACCCCGGAGCGGTGGCCTTTCTGGTGGACAAAGTCCACGAATGGACGGAGAGAACCGCCGGTTGATGCCGTTTGGTGGCGGGGCTGGCCTCCGCAGCAATCCAGAGACGGACAGTGGCGCGCCTGCAACAGGGAAATAAGTGCAGTAATGTCCCTTTTTAGAGAACCCGAAACATCCCGAATAGTTGGATTCGGAGTGCTGGATGAAGCTAAGTTTATGTAAAATATAGACTTGGATGAGATTCGGTGGCCGGGGCAGAGGGGCGATGGAGGAGGGTACCGTTACATAGGGCGTCTGCACAGAAGGGGCATGTGCCTTGCAAACTTTTCCGGGCGTCGAGGCACTCATGTCGTAGCGTCGCAGGCGGACAGAACGGAATGACCATGAAAAGGTTCGGAATCATAGTTTTTGGATTGGCTCTGCTGGCCCGGCCGGTCCAGGCTCAGCCATCCTGGACACCGGAGATGGCCCCCTGGATCAATGCTGGTTCCACGGTGGACTATATTTTCGGCGGACCATCGTCCATGTCCACCTCCGGATGGGGTCACTGGGTGGGGCCCTACACGGCCCAGATGACCGGCCCAACGGCTCCCACCTTCACCGTGTATTGTGTGGATTTCTATACGCTGGTGGCCGGCGGCGGCCGAATTATCACGGCCGAAGCGCTCTCCCTTGGCAACCCTACGGCCTTTCCCATGGCTCAGAGGTGGGGAAGCAGAACCTACAGTTCCAGCGTCCCCCTTCAGAACTTCGCCAAGGCCGCGTATCTGGCGTCCCTGTTTCCTCAATATGTCGGCAATTCGTCTGCCATCATGTCGATCCAGGGAGCCATGTGGGCTCTCACCTCGGGTCCCGGCGGTTATTCCAGCGATCCGGGCGTACTGCAGATGCTCCAGCTGGCCGAGGAAGGGTACGGTAGCTATCAGAATTATGATCAGTGGCGCCTTCTGAGGACAACGGCCGTGAACGGCAGCGAGTTTGGACTGAGCCAGCACATGCTGGTTCAAACCCAGACCGTCACCCCCGAGCCGCAAACCTACGTCCTCCTTGGTTCCGGGCTCCTGTTCCTGGTCTTCGTTGGTCGTCGTCGCCTGAAGGAGAACGGATACTCCTAACGGGGAAATACCGAATTTCGTCTGCGCGCTAGCTGAAGAAAGCCGGGCCTCCTCAAGGAGGTCCGGCCTTTCTTATATTCCCACTGAGCGATCGTCCACCGTCCCCGTCGAACGAGGCCGTCTCCATGAGCCAGAACCCCGTTAGGACCTCCGCCCTCCTGACCGCCGGTGCTTACTTTTTCCTGTTCACCCTGGTGTTCTGGCCCATGTTGGATCTCGGCTCCACGGTGTACCCCCTGCGCATGGCGGATCCGAGTTGGCGGTATGGTTTCATGGGCCTCATGGCTGCCTATCTGAGTACGCCGGTCCTTGGAATCCTCCTGGCCTTGGCGTTCTCCTTCGTCATGGGCCACAAAAACACTTTTCGTCTCATCTCGGTGCTCTCGATTCTGGGCTTCGTGTTTCTGTTGGTGGTTCTCGTCCTCTTCCCTCTGGATGTGATCCAGGTCAGGAGCATGACGTCTGAGGAACAGCTTTCCTCCTTCCAGGTGGGAGCGGCACTGGCAGAGCTCAAACATCTCGCGGCCGCCGTTGTTCTGGCGCTCCTTGGCTTCGGGGGGTTACGGACGGCCAAGGAAATGGCAGGGAAGCCGAAAGGGTCCCAGCGGGGTGAGGTCACCGCCGAAGTGCTGAAGGCCCAGAAGCGAGAGTAGGCTCGAGGCCCGGCTTTCCGTCGACCGTTGCCATAGACCGATCGGTTCGGGCCCAGGGGAGGGCAGTCCAGGCCCGGTTCCGGTCCAAGCAAGAGTCTCCCAGCCTCTGAATCCGTCACCGGTACCTTGACTGGAGTCCTTCGGACTGACATTCATACAAACGTATGAATGAAATCATGAATCACCTGGATGCTACGCTTCCGGCTAAAGATGGCACGGAGCACCAGCACACGGATACTGCTGAGCGGCTGTTGGCTGCGGGCCGCAGACTCTTCGCTTCAGGAGGGTATGAGGGCACCTCGGTTCGGGCCCTGACCAATGAGGCAGGAGCCAACCTCGGCGCCGTCACCTACCACTTCGAATCGAAGGAAGCCCTTTACCATGCGGTTCTGGAGCGGGTTTTCGGCCCAGTGCGAGAAAGGGTCGAAAAGCTGGCGGAAGTCCCGATTCCTGCCCCGATTCGCCTGGAGGGTTTTGTGAGGGCGATGTTCCGTCACCAGAGGGATCATCGAGATCTCCCCCGGTTCATGGCCCAGGAGATTGTCCTTGGGGACACCCCGCCCCCTCAGGTCCTAGAGACGGTCCGGACGGTGGTTGGTGTCCTGGCCCAGGTCATGGAGGACGGCCAGAAAGAAGGCTCTGTGGTAGAAGGGGACCCGGTCCTCATGGCCCTCACTCTCCTCTCTCAGCCCATCTACCTGTCGTTGATGCCGCGGTTCTTGAAGCGAGAAGACCTCCAGAATGCCGATTTGCCCCAACCTCGGGAATCGGCGGAGGAGCATGTCCTCGCCCTTCTCAGGAGGGCCTTCTTCGTGTCTCAGGAGGATTCGGAATGAGATTCCGACGTCGATGGATTGCATATGGTCTTATCTTGGCGCTTAGTCCGTGTGACGCACCGGGTCAGGAACGGCCTGGGTCGGCATCCGGTGAGACAGGCCCGCTGACCCTCCCGGAGGCCGTCCGGATGGCCCTGGAGTTCCACCCGGCAGTGGGTGAGGCCAGGGCAAAGGCCGATGTGGCCTCCGGGGCTCTCTATCAGGCGAGATCCGCTCTGTTTCCCTCCCTGTTCTCGGACGCTTCCCTCACGAGGCACCAGGAGCCCATGCTGGTGGCACCACTCCATGGCTTCGATCCTACCATGGCTCCATCCTTCGACCGGAGCCTGGTGCGAGGAAATCTCACCCTCGGCTATTCTTTGTTCGATGGTGGGGCCAGAGGGGCCCGCATCGGCCAGGCCGAGGCTGGAGAAGCGGTGGCCCGCCACGGGGAGCTGGCCTCGGAGATGGACTTGGTGACGGAGGTGAGTGGGGCGTATCTGGACGTGATCGCATCGGCAGAGCTTCTGCAGGCGGCCGAGAGACAGGGGGAGGCCCTTCGGGCGGAGGAGGAGAGGGTTCGTCAGTTCCTCACCGAGGGGAAGGCTGCCCGGGTTGACCTGCTCAGGGTCCAGACCTCGCTGAGCCAGTCGGAAGCAACCGAGATTTCCATCCGATCTCACCTGGAGGTAGCCCGAGGCAGGCTGGCCCGCCTCACTGGGATCCGAGAGGACCAGATACGGGGTAGGGGCTTGGCCGGTGCCGCACTGCGATCATCCCCTGTGGAATCATTGGCTGTGGCCATGGAGCGTGCCCGGGAGGTGAGTCCGGAACTGGCCATGGGAAGGCAGCAGGTGGCCGGCGCCGTGGCCGGTGTCAGGGAGGCCCGAGCGAACTGGCTTCCCACTCTCCACCTGGCCGGGGCTTACTCGGATTTCGGGACGGTGGACGGGGCTCATGTCCAGGAATGGCAGGGCTCTGTTCAGGTCTCCTTCCCCCTCTTCACCGGGGGCGCCAGGGAGGCGGAGCGTCAACGGGCGGAGGCCGAGGAGCGGAAGGCTTCTGAAGCCCTGCGCCGGATTGAGCTGGAGGTGGAGGAAGGCGTGGAGGAGGCCCTGGCCCTGGTGGTGGAAAGCCGGGCGAGACGGGAGGCGCTGGAGCGGGCTGTTGAGCAGGCGGAAGAGGTGGCCAGGATCGAAGCTCTCGCTCTGGAAGTGGGCGCGGGAGTCCAGACCGACTTCCTTAGAGCCCAGGCCGAGTTCTTCCACTCACAAGCAGCATTGACCGAGGCCCGACACGGGGAAGCCATGGCTGGAATCCGGCTTGCCCGGGTCATGGGCGACCTGACCCTGGAGTGGGTTCGGGAGACCATGGAGGTGGTCCGATGAGAGGTGGAGTTCCAGTCCTGATCTTTTGTCTTGCAGGCTCAACCCCGTGGTTGGCTTCCTGCGGGCCGGGAGATTCCGGCGATATCCAGGCCTCTGGGACGGTGGAGGCCACCGACGCTGATCTCGGATTCCAGATGGCGGGGCGCATCGAAGTGATTTCCGTCCGGGAGGGGGACTCGGTGGAGGCAGCCCAGGAAGTGGCCCTCCTGGATCAGACGGAGCTCTTGGCCCGGCGCCGATCGGCGGAAGCTCAGCTGGATGCTGCCCGAGCTCTGCTCAGGGAGATGGAAGCCGGGTTCCGGGAGGAGGAGATCGCAGAGGGGAGGGCGGCCCTCACCCAGGCCGAGGAGCGGAGAGACGACGCCCGACGGGATCGTGACCGAGCCCGGAGGCTCTTCGAGGGGGGAAGCATCAGCCAGGAGATGATGGACAAGTCCGTGACGGCGTTCAGGGTGGCGGAAGCAGCTGTCGACCAGGCTCGCCAGCGCCTTCAAATCCTGGAGGAGGGAGTCCGCCCTGAACGGATTGCCGCACAGCGGGCCGTCGTAGCACAGGCTGAGGCGGCGATTTCCCAGATCGACGCGGCTCTCGCGAACGCCGTCGTCACGGTGCCCTTCCCGGGGTTGGTGACCGTGAGGCACAGGGAGCCGGGAGAGACGGTGTCACCCGGAGTTCCGGTTCTCACTGTCATGGATCCGGAAGACCGGTGGGTGAGGATCTACGTACGGGAGGACCGGATCGGTGAGGTCAGCCTCGGCCAGGCCGCCACCATTTCCTCCGACACGTATCCGGATCGAAGCTATTCAGGCGAGGTCGTTTTCATTGCCTCGGAAGCGGAGTTCACACCTCGGAACGTTCAGACCACTGAGGAGCGGGTCAAGCTGGTGTATGCGGTGAAGGTCCGAATCACTGGTGATCCGGACTACCACCTCAAGCCCGGAATACCTGCCGACGTGATCTTGGCCCGGACCGGACAGGGCGTTGGGGAGGGATGATTCCCTTGGTTTCCATCAAGGGGCTAACCCGAGCCTTCGGCCAGGATCTGGCTGTGCGGGATCTAACCTTCCAGGTGGGACGAGGTGAGCTTTTTGGCCTCGTGGGTCCCGATGGAGCTGGGAAGACCACCGCCCTCCGGATGTTGGCGGGTGTTTTGCCGCCGACGGCGGGAAAGGGCTTGGTTTGCGGCGTGGACGTGGGGGAAGATCCGGAAGGAGCCAAGCCCCACATCGCTTATATGTCTCAGCAGTTCGGCCTCTACCAGGATTTGACCGTCAGGGAGAACATCGCCTTTTACGCGGACCTCTATAGAGTCCCTAAGGCGGAACGGAAGAAGCGCCTGGAGCGCCTGTATGCTTTCAGTAACCTGGGCCCATTCGAGGACCGGCTGGCGGGAAACCTCTCGGGGGGAATGAAGCAAAAGCTGTCTTTGAGCTGTGCCTTGATCCACCACCCCGAGGTTTTGCTCCTGGACGAGCCCACCTTCGGTGTGGATCCCGTCTCGAGGCGGGATCTCTGGCTCATCCTGCACGAGATGGTAGAGGAGGGCGTTACCGTCATCGTGTCCACGTCGTATCTGGACGAGGCGGAACGGTGCGATCGAGTGGCCCTTCTCAACGATGGAAGAGTCCTGGCTCTCGATACGCCTTCCAACCTCCTGGACCTCCTTCCAGGAGTCCTTCTTTCGATTCATGTAGATGAGCCCCGGCGGGCCCGGGATGCGATCGGTGCCCTTCCGCACGTCGTAAGCACCGCTCTCTTCGGGAACTCGGTGCACGCTCTCCTCGAGGCGGGACTCGAGGACCCAGCCGGTTTTTCGGTTCGTCTGGAGGAGGCCGGCCTCCGTCCGGACAGGGTGGAGATCGTGGAGCCGTCCCTGGAAGACGTTTTCTTGCACCTGGTTCGGAATGGGGAGGTGATCGGTGGCTGAGGAGGCCATTCGAGTCCAGGACCTGACCCGGAAGTTTGGTGAGTTCACTGCCGTGGATTCGGTGACCTTCCAGGTCGCGGAGGGGGAGATCTTCGGATTCCTGGGGCCCAACGGAGCAGGGAAGACAACGACCATTCGCATGCTCATAGGCCTCCTTCAGCCCACTTCAGGGCAGGCCTGGGTCAAGGGGCTGGATGTTCGGCGGGAAGCGGAGGGGATCAAGCAAAAAATCGGATACATGTCCCAGCGGTTCTCTCTCTACCCCGACCTCTCGGTGGATGAAAACATCCACTTGTTCTCCGGCCTTTATGGAGTCACCGGGGAACGCCTCGAGGCGCGAAGGGACTGGGTCCTCGAGATGTCGGGCTTGGGGGGGCATGCGGACCGCCTGACCGGTGGACTCCCCCTGGGATGGAAGCAGCGTCTTGCCCTGGGATGCGCCGTCCTTCACCAGCCCCCTATCCTCTTCCTGGACGAGCCCACCTCCGGCGTGGACCCTGCGGCAAGGAGACAGTTCTGGGACCTTATCAACCACCTGGCCCAGGAAGGAACGACCATTCTCGTCAGCACCCATTACATGGAAGAGGCGGAGTACTGTAATCGAATGGTGCTCATGAACCGTGGCCGGGTGGTGGCCGTGGATGCCCCTGCGGGCCTTCGAAGCCGGATGACGGATCCCCTGTTCGAGATTGCCACGAGTGCACCACCAAAAGCTGTCGATGCTCTGAAAAGGGAAGGGGGGATCAAGGAGGCGGCCATGTTCGGCCGGAACGTCCACGCGGTCGTGCCGAAGGAGTCCGGCGGGCCAGAACTGATTCGGCGGGTCCTGGAGGAGGGCGGAGTGCCCTTCTCCTCCGTTCAAGCTGTGCCACCTTCTCTGGAGGACGTCTTCGTGGCGTTGATCCAGAGAGAAGGTGGGGCCGTAGAAGGGTAGCGATCTTGGATCTTCACCGGCTCCTGGCCATCGCCCGAAAGGAGGCGATTCAGCTTCGACGGGACACTCGAAGTCTGATCCTGGCATTTCTTCTCCCCCTCTTCATGGTCCTTTTTTTTGGCTATGCCATCTCCTGGGACGTGAAAGACATTCGTCTGGCTGTGTGGGATGAGTCCGCCACCCGTGGGAGCAGGGAGCTGGCGGAAGCCTTCGAGGCGTCGGGGTATTTTTCCATCGTGGATCGCCCCAGTTCCTATCGGGATGCCGAGGCTGCGCTTTCGTCTGCTGTGGTACGGGCCGTTCTGGTGATCCCCCCGGAGTTCGAGGAGAAGCTGAGTGCTGGAATCAGTGCGCCGGTACAGTTCCTCCTGGACGGGAGCGATGCGAATACGGCTACCATCGCTTCAAACTACGCGGAGGCCATCGTGGCCCGTCACTCCACGAAGATCCTCCTGGACGGTCGTTCCCTCCCCGAGGGCCCCACCGCTGAGACGAGAATCTGGTACAACGAGACCCTGGCCAGCCGAAACATGATCGTCCCTGGTCTGGTGGCGGTGATCATGTCCATCATAGCCGCCATGCTGACCTCCCTCACCATTGCCCGGGAGTGGGAACGAGGCACCATGGAACAGCTGGCCTCCACCCCGGTTCGGGCTGTGGAGATCGTTCTGGGCAAACTCCTCCCCTACGTCCTGATCGGGTTCTTCGACGTGGCGGTGGTAGTGACGGTGGGGATCGTTGTCTTCCAGGTCCCTTTCAATGGGAATGCCTTCCTCCTTGCCGGAATGGCTCTCCTGTTCCTCTTGGGCGCCCTGGGGGTCGGCATCTTCATCTCCTCGGTGGCCGATTCCCAGATCTTCGCCATGCAGGTGGCCATGGTGGCCACCTACCTTCCTGCCCTCCTCCTTTCGGGGTTCCTCTTCGATATCGCAGGGATGCCCATCGTCCTTCAAGGAATCACCTTCCTCATACCGGCCCGGTACTTCGTGGTGGTTACGCGAGGCGTCTTGCTCAAAGGGGTGGGGGCCGGAGTCCTTTGGCCTCAAGCCGTGTTCATGTTGGCTTTTGCAGTGGTGGGGTTGGCCCTGGCCACGAAGGTATTCAAGAAGGAGATCAAGACGTGAAGATCTCCCCCCTCCGTGTGCGAGTAATGGTTCAGAAGGAGTTGCGTCAGCTCCTCAGGGATCCGAAGACCAAGAGGATGACCTTCGCCGCGCCCATCGTCCAACTCCTCCTCTTTGGATACGCCGTCAACACAGACGTCCGGGACCTCTCGACCGTTGTGGTGGACCAGGACCAAACAGCCGTGTCCCGGTTGCTCCAGGACAACTTCACGGCATCCGGGTACTTCGAGATCGTGGAGCGTTCCGACCGGGCGGGAGCCATCGAGAGAGCGTTGGATGCCGGAGAGGCCGTGGTGGGGCTCCAGATCCCCCCGGGGTTCGCGGAACGAGTGGTGGCAGGGGAGAGGGCCCCGGTCCAGATTCTCATCGATGGCACGAGCTCGAATACTGCCACGGTTGCGCAAGGATACGCTGGCCGGATTGTCCAGGAATTCGCAGTCGAGCAGGCTGCCGACAGAGGGACGGCGGTGGTTGGAGGGATCGAGCTTCGGTCCCGAGCGTGGTTCAACCCCGACCTTGCCAGCCGGGACTATAATGTCCCTGGGATCATCGGGCTCCTCCTCATGCTGATGGCTCTGCTGCTAACGGCCCTGGGGGTGGTGAGGGAGAGGGAGTTGGGCACGCTGGAACAGCTCATGGTGAGCCCCATCTCCCCCCGGGAGATGATTCTCGGTAAGACCATACCTGTCGTCATCATTTGCCTGATCGACCTGGCCTTGATCACGACTCTGGCGGTCCTCTGGTTCGGCATCCCCTTGAGGGGATCCGTGCTGACTCTGTTGGCGGCTTCCTTCCTCTATATCCTGGCGGGCCTGGGGTTCGGGCTTCTCATCTCGACGATCTCCCGGACCCAGCAGGAAGCCTTCCTCACCATGTTCCTCTTCTTCCTGCCGGCCATCATCCTCTCGGGCTTCATGTACCCCGTGGACACCATGCCCGACTTCTTTCAGGACATCTCCCTCCTGAACCCGATCCGCTATTTCATGGAGATAGTCCGAAACATCTTCCTGAAGGGGCACGGATTTTCCGATCTCTGGTTGCATTTCACCGTGGTGGGGATCATGGCGGTGGGGGCGCTGCTGGCGGCGGTGTCTCGGTTCAAGAAGAGCCTGGAGTAATCTTCAATGGGTGATTAGAGTTAGTATTGTCGATTGCCTAGGCATGTATTCTCCGGAGCCGCGTATCATGGCGAAAGGAAAGCCGGACCTCCTGCATGGGACCCTGGATCTCCTGATCCTCCGGTCCCTGGATCAGAATCCCATGCACGGGTGGGCCATATCGAAGCACATCCAGGCCCTCTCGGAAGAAGTTCTCGAAGTGAATCAGGGCTCTCTTTATCCAGCCCTCTACAGGCTGGAGGGGAGGGGATGGATCACCGCTGAATGGGATGTCACCTCAACCGGGCGTCGGGCCAAGGTCTATTCCCTCACCAGGGCCGGCCGAAAGCAAATGGCCCAGGAGGAATCTCACTGGGCCGCCTTTTCCCTGGCCGTGAATCGGGTCCTGGGAACCGCCTGAAATCTCTCTGAGGGCTTTCGCCCGCTACCCCGGGCTCGGTTTCCGTGGGCCTAATAGAAGGGATTGTCTCCCGATGTGTGGTCCGTTACGTCATGGACGGCGGTGACCTCGGGTACTGCCTGTCTCACCATGCGCTCGACTCCTTGCTTCAGAGTCATGCGGGAGAGGGCGCATCCCTGACAACCCCCGGCCATCTCGATAAAGACCTCATTCCCCTTCACGTCCACCAGGACGATTTCTCCTCCGTGGGCGGCCACCGCTGGGTTCACCTGGGCATCCAGAACCTCTTTGACCTTGGTGGCCAACTCTCCTTGAGGTGGCCCCTCCACCCGCGGAGCCCTGGCCGCAGGCCGGATCTCGAACCCACTCTCGTTGACCCGCTCCACGAAGTCCACGGTGGCTCCCTCGAGCTTGTCGGCGCTCTCTCCGGTGACCAACACCGTGAAGTCGCCCATGTCCACCTGGATGTCTTCCTCTTCCTTGTCAGAATCTGCCACCAGGGAGAGTTCGAAGCGGGGTCCGCCGATCCCACCCGGATGGGCAGTGATTCGGAGGGCCCTGAGCTCCCCGTCGCTCTGATCGATGAATGACCGAACCACCTCCTTGGCCCGATCGGTGATATTCAGCTCCATGTCCTTCTCCTTAAAGCCATTGACCCGGGCCGAGCCCGGCCGTTTTCTACCCATCCTACCCTCGACCTCAGGAGGGGTTCTCCTCCCCCGGGTCCCCTTCAATATCCTGCCTTATCCATAGCACGCAAGGACCGGGCGCGAGGAAAGAGGAGAGGGGCTCCGCGGGAAGGCGTAACGCCTTGGCCCGGTTGTGGAGGAGAAGCGGCGCTTCTACCTTTTTGGGCCCTTTGCGATCCCTTCCGGACGGGACCCCCAAGTCAACGACGATCCAGGACCTATGGCTGAAAAAGACGTGATGGACAAGCTTGTGTCGCTCTGCAAGCGGCGCGGTTTCATCTTTCAATCCTCCGAGATCTACGGGGGAACGGGCTCGGTCTGGGACTACGGTCCCCTGGGCATCGAGCTGAAGCGAAACATCAAGGAACGCTGGTGGAGTTCCATGGTTCACCAGCGGGACGACATCGAGGGCTTGGACGCTGCCATTCTGATGCACCCCAGGGTCTGGGAGGCGTCGGGGCACGTGGAAGGGTTCACCGACCCTCTGGTGGAGTGTAAAGCCTGCAAGCATCGCTTTCGCCAGGATCAGCTGGAAGAGGTTCAATGCGGTCGAAAGCCCAGCGTGCGACCGGGGGAACACCCGGACTGCGAACTCACCGAACCCCGTCTCTTCAACCTCATGTTCAAGACCTTCATGGGGCCGGTGGAGGACGGAGCGAGCCAAATCTACCTGCGACCGGAAACGGCCCAGGGGATCTACGTCAACTTCCTGAATGTCCAGGGTGCCGCCAGGCAGAAGGTGCCTTTCGGGATCGCCCAGATCGGGAAGGCCTTCCGAAACGAGATCACCCCAGGAAACTTCGTTTTTCGGACTCGTGAGTTCGAGCAAGCGGAGATGCAGTACTTCGTGGAGCCGGGGACGGACGAGGAGTGGTTCGAGTACTGGATGGACGCAAGGTGGAAATGGCATGTGGATCTGGGGATCCGAGAGGAGAAGCTGCGCTTCCACGAGCATGCCGGAGACGAGTTGGCTCACTATGCCAAGAAGGCCTTCGACATCGAATATGAGTTCTCCTTTGGCTGGAAGGAGTTCGAGGGGATCCACAACCGGACGGATTTCGACCTCTCCAGGCACCAGGAGTACTCCAAGAAACGTCTGGAGTACATCGACACGGGATCCGGAAAGCGGTTCATCCCCTATGTGATCGAGACCTCCGTGGGGGTCGACCGGACTCTACTTGTGGTTTTGGCGGACGCCTACCACGAGGAAGAGGTGGAGGGGGAGGAGCGGGTGGTCCTCCGGTTGAGTCCCTCCCTGGCGCCGCTGAAAGTGGCGGTATTTCCGTTGGTCAAAAAGGACGGACTGCCGGAAATCGCGGAGAAACTCCACAAGGAGCTGAGAAGGGCGGCGGTTCCCTCTTTCTACGATGCGGCCGGCTCCATCGGCCGCCGTTACCGTCGGCAGGATGAGGCAGGCACTCCCTGGTGCGTGACGGTGGACGGCCAGACCAACGAGGACGGGACCGTGACCATCCGAGACCGGGACACGCTCGACCAGGTCCGCGTCGCCCTGGACGGTGTTCTGGGGTGGATCAGGGAGAGGTTGTGATCCCCCCCGGGGCCCAGGAACCGGTGGTGAAGATTGGGAGGCGGCCTTCCGAGGCCGCCTCCGCTTTTTCCCGGTGTCGATGCCAGTGTCGAAAATGCTTTCTGGAAGGAGAAAAGCTTTGTTGAAGTTACGGCCAACTGATCTCAGGACTGTTCTCATCCCGGTCTGCCTTGCCACTGCCACCGTCGCCTGCAACGGAGCAGACACTCCAGGTCAGTCGGAAGCGTCCGGCAGATCGCTGGAGCAGGGGATGCCCGAGGAGTGGATTCTCTCTGAATCGCCGGTCCTGGAGATCGGGGTGAGGGAGGGGGAGGAGCCCTACCAGCTACACCGGGCCCGGGGGTCTGTGCTTCTGGAGGATGGACGTGTCGTAGTTCTCAACGGCGGGAGCCAGGAGCTACGGTACTATGACCCGGAAGGGCGGTTCCTGAAATCGGTAGGAGGATTGGGTGAGGGGCCCGGTGAGTTCAGAGATCCGGCCAACCTTCGGAAAACCGCCGACGGGAATCTCCAGGTCTGGGACCGTAGCCTCATGCGCGTGTCCATCTTCGGGATTGAAGGGGAGTTCCGGTCTCTCTCCACCCTGCTGGCCACCAGGGAGGAGATGTTCCCCGGGGACGACTGGCTCCTGGGCGAGAACTGGATCGTGAGTCCCGTGTCCCCCGGGGCCAGAGGACCCATCAGGGAAGCTGTGAGTTCAATACCGCTTCCGGATTCGACGGGAACGCTGCGGACCCTTCGGGTGACACCCCAGGGCCGCATCTGGAGGCCCGACGTCCGTCCACCCGCTGACTCTGCTGTTTCGTGGGAGATCTTCGACATGGAGGGGATCCCGGTCGCCACCCTCTCGACGCCGGCCCGCTTCGAACCTCATGAGATCGGTGAGGACTACCTCACCGGGCTTTTCCTGGACGAGTTGGACGTCAATTTCGTTCGGGTGTACGAGATCCAGAAACCGGAGGGTGCCGCGCCGGGTCCGGGCCTGGATCTGGCTGAGTCTTCTGGCAGGGCCGAGGAGGTGCCCGCGTCGCCCCCGCCTCCGGACGAAGTGATTGCCGGGATTCAATCGCTTCTGAAGAACATGGCTTCCCTGGAGGAGATCTACTACTCGAATCACTACACCTACACCCGAGACCTGGATGCCCTGTTCGCGAACTCGAGGGTCGGTATACCGGATGATCTTGCGGTCGACATCCTCTACGCCGGAACGGAGGCATGGGCCCTGACGGTTTCCCACCCGGAGAGTGGAGGCCGGTGCTTCCTGGGTTATGGCCGGTTCGTCCCCATGGGTTGGCAGCCAGGGGCCATCGTCTGCCTGTAGGAGTCCCTTCGGCCACGTCCGTGCAACCAGTTGATTCAAGGCCACACTTGCTCAAGGCGAAGGGCGTCGGCACTATCGTGCCTGCCAGGTGAGCCCGCCCGAAACAGGAGGAAACCGGTGGCGTCCAGGTCCGAGGTCTTCAGCTCTCGTTGGGGAATGTTGCTTGCAATGCTCGGCATGGCCGTGGGGACTGGCAATATCTGGCGGTTTCCCCGGATCGCGGCTTCCAACGGAGGTGGATCCTTCCTGGTGGCGTGGGCGGTATTTCTTCTCCTTTGGTCTATTCCCCTCCTCATTCTCGAGTTCGGGATGGGCAAGGGCACGCGGAAGGGCACGGTAGGAGCCTTCGCCAAGACGGTGGGCCCCAAGTTTGGCTGGATGGGGGCGTGGGTGGCGTGGACGGCCACGGCCATCATGTTCTACTACAGCGTAGTCATGGGGTGGACCATACGGTTCTTCTGGGCCACACTCACCCGTGAGATTCCCACCGAGGTACCCGGGGCCTTCTGGGACAGCTTCGCCGGGACCAACTCAGCTCTCCTCACCCACCTCATCGCCATGGGCCTGGGTGTCCTGGTGGTTTCCAGGGGCGTGAAGGGGATCGAGCGAGCCGCCAAGATTCTCATACCGAGCCTCATCGTTCTCGTGATTGTACTGGCCATCAAAGCCCTGACGCTCCCAGGATCCTCCCGGGGTTTGGCTTTCCTTTTCACCCCCCAGCTGTCCGATCTGGGCAACTACCGAATCTGGTTGGAGGCCCTTACCCAGAACGCCTGGGACACCGGGGCCGGGTGGGGCCTGGCACTTACGTATGCCGTCTATATGAGAAAGCGGGAGGACACCGCTCTGAACGCCTTCGTCATCGGGTTTGGGAACAACTCCATGTCTCTCCTGGCGGGGATCATGGTTCTGTGTACCGTGTTTTCCATCATGCCCGATGCCTATGGTCAGATCGTCGGCGCCGGGAATGAGGGGTTGACCTTCATCTGGGTGCCGCAGCTATTTGCGCAGATCCCGTGGGGCCAGTTCTTCATGGCGATTTTCTTCTTGGCTCTGGTCTTTGCCGCCTGGACGAGCCTGGTCTCCATGATCGAGTTGGCCAGCAGGATCCTCCAGGACATGGGACTCACCCGAGGCCGCGCCATCGGTGTCGTCGGCGTGGCAGGAATACTCTGCGGGGTTCCCAGCGCTCTAAACATGGCCGTCTTCCAGAACCAGGACTGGGTGTGGGGTGTGGGCCTCATGCTATCCGGATTCTTCTTCGCCGTGGCTGTCCTTCGTTTTGGTGTCACGGAGTGGCGGGAGAAGTTCATCAACACGGGCTTTTCCGACATCCGGGTCGGAGCCTGGTGGGATTGGGCCATTCGCCTGGTGGTGGTAGAGGCCGTGGTCCTGATGGTGTGGATGCTTCTCCAGTCCCGTGGTGAGGGTTGGCGGGCGACCTGGACCCTCTTCTCCAACTACAACATCGGCACCGTCCTCATCCAATGGGCCATCGTCCTGGCAGTATTGCTCGGTTTGAACCGAGTCCTCGTGACCAAATCCCTGGATGGGGATGAAGGGGATTCAAGGGTGGGCAGTTAGAGCTCCTCGGGAGACTTTCCCCTTCCGGGCGTTACCGAAAGGCCCCTCGAAAAGTTCATGGATTTCGCTTCCTTTTCCAACTTGGCCCACGAGAAGTTCGAGACCATTCCCCCGGAGTTCCTGGCAGGTGTGGACGGACTGACCGTCCGGTCGGAAGTCCTTCCCCACCCCACGCTGTCCACGGTCTACACCCTCGGTCAGTGCCTGACCGAAGCCTATCCATCGGAATGGACCGGGCCTGAGACCCTCCGGTCGGTGGTCGTTCTCTACCACGGTTCGTTCCGCGTGCTGGCCGAAAACGACCCCGACTTCAGTTGGGAAGATGAGCTCTGGGAGACTCTGACCCACGAACTCAGACACCATCTCGAAGTGCTGGCGAGGGAAGACGCCCTGGAGGGGATCGATTACGCCATGGAAGAAGCCTTTCGCCGGGCCGAAGGCTTGGAGTTCGATCCCACCTATTATCGCTCCGGGCTGGAGGTAGCCCCCGGCGTTTTCCAGGTGGAATACGACTTCTTCATCGAGCAGAGCTGGACCCTGGAGGAATTCAGCGGCGTCCAGGAGTTGGAGTTCTCCTGGCATGGGGAGGTCTGGAGGGTACGCCGCCCCGATCGCCTCGGTGACGTCCACTACATCTGGATCTACGGCTTGGAGGTCGGCCCCGGTTCGCTACAACTGGTTCTCCTTCGGAAGAAGAGATGGAAGGAGCGACTGGAGGAGTGGAGAGGGAGATCCCCCTTTGAGCTTCTGGAATCTGGGCTCGAGGCGGAGTCCTGACTTTTCAGTATTCCACCCGGTCCGGTTTTTCCTTCCATCGACGAAGCACCTCGTTAGCCTCATCCCGGAGGGCATGGCTGCTTTCGACGCTCCGGTCCTCCCAGTCCAGGCTCATCTCCCTGGCAATGAGGCTGTCGTCGAATCCTGCTTCGGCTGCGTCCTCTCCTCTGCTGGCGAAGACCACCCGGGGAATCCTCGCCCAATAGATGGCGGCTAGGCACATGGGGCAGGGCTCACAGCTTGAATAGACGACACAATCGTCAAGAACGTGAGTGCCGAGGCACCTTGCTGCCTCCCGAATTGCGAGAACCTCCGCGTGGGCCGTGGGATCCGTTTCATCCACCACCCGGTTCCACCCCCGGCCCACGACCTCTCCGGCCCTGACCACCACGGCCCCGAAGGGTCCGGCGGTTCCCCCCAGAGCGTGGACCTCTGCGAGCTCGATAGCCTGCCTGAGAAAGGTGAGATCGTCCATGGTTCCGGCCGGAGGCCCCAGAGTGGGGCCTCCGGCCATCTCCTCAACGGTAATACCAGTTCGGCTCGTAGACGTTGAATGGGGTCACCACCACCCCGGGGATCTCAGTCTTCTTCATGACCCGGTAGACGGGTATGGGTCGGCCGGCGCTGAGTTCCTCGAGCTGCCGTTCCATCCGGTTCCCCATTTGGGCCCTCTCCTCCGCGGTCATGGCAGCCAGGCGCTGCCTCATCTCCGCCACGCGGGCCTCCGTCTCTTCGGCTGAGGGCGTGACCTGGACCACGTTGTCCAGGTAACCCCAGGTCACGAGGTTGTCGTTGGTTGCCGGCTCCAGAAGGTAGCTAATGAGGTTCGAACCGGCCTGTCCGCTGGGAACGAAGAACGAACCAGCGGGCAGGGACACGGTCTCTGTCCGGCGCTCGGCAGTGACCGACATGAGGTAGTGTGCCTGGAAGTATTCGTCATTGGTCACCTCTGTGGCGTACCAGGTCTCAACTTCCAGCTCCACGGGCTCCGTCAACCGCTTCACCGTGATGTCGTGCTGGTGAAGGAGGGGAATCACCTTCGCCAGAGAGTTGGGGAAGAGATAGCCCCAGGGCCTGGTGACCGTATCGGTGGGCCGCCATTCGGTGAGGATGGGCCCCTCCATGAGCTCGAAGGTGGCTTCGGGGCCGGCTCCCCGGCCCCCTTCCCGGTACCAGAACGCCTCCCGGAATTTCTCCACTTGCTCGTAGGCGATGGGGATCTGGTCGTTGTCGGAGTCATCGTTGCCCCGGGCGATGGCGTCGGCCCGAGCCTGGGCCACGACTCCCCTCAGCCGTTCCGGGTTTTCCGCCGCGTATTTGATGAGCTCCCTCTGGCCGATGTACTGTCCCCTGACCTGGTGCCGATACCGTTCCTCCTGGGGCACCGGGATCACCCGGGTGCCGTTGTCCACCACCCGGTGACTTCCGCTGGGCGTTTCGAAAAGAAAGCCTACGGTGTTGGCCAAAGTGGCGTAGACATGCTGTTTTCTGGGTTCCACCGACGTGGGTGACCAACCAACCTCTCCGTTCTCCATCTGTCGCGGGCCCGAATACCAGAATCCGTCGTAGTCTTCTTCTCGGAGGGCTGCCCGGATTTGAGGGATGATCTCCTCGTTGCCGATGCGCATGATGTTGGCGTCCCCAGCCGGGTTCATGTTGGTCTGGAAAGTGAGGACGTACGGTGTCGACCCCCCGTGGTGGGTGTCGACGAAAATGTCCGGCCTCCAATCGTAGATGACCTTGGTGACCAGGGCCTGGATCTCCTGGGATTCCAGCTTGAGGTAATCCCGGTTCATGTCGAAGCCCTCGTCGTTGGTCCGGCGGCGGACCTCCGCCCCGTCCGGGTTGATGGTGGGCACCACCAAGACCACCGCCTCATCCAGGAGGGGTCTCAGCTCGCCCATGACCAGGTCCCGCATGATTTCCATAGCCGCATCTTTTCCTGCCACCTCACTGCCGTGGACGTTGTTGACGATGAGGACGATGGGCTTGTCCGAGTAGGCCAGGTCCGCCTTCTGGAAGACAGGCGGATTCGAGAGGATGCAGAGGGCGATGTCCCTCCCCCCCAGGGTCTCGGTGAGTTTCACCACATTCATGAGCTCGGTCCGGGACTCCAGTTCATAGACGAAGTCCATGAGTGGCCCGTACAGAGTGCCGCCGTTTTGATAATCCGTGGCCTCCGCCGGGGCCAGGAGCCAGTCCTGGCCCGGAGCCTGGGTCCATTCCTGAGCGGGGAGGCCTGAGCCGGCGAAGGCCATCAGGGAAAGAGTGACGAGAGCGGCTGACCAGATGGGACCACAGAAGAGTCGTTTGGTCGTATGTCGTGACATGACGGGTTTCTCCGGGAATCCTTTTTCATGTGAGCGTTCTCGAGGTTCAGGCGAAAAAGTAGTGCCATCGGGGCCTGGAGGCGATTCGGGCGTGCCAGGGGCAGGCTTTCCGGGGTCATTTCGGCCCGGGGTAACGAGTTCCGTGGCAGACGCACTCTCTCCACCGTACCTTATAGCCCGTCTTCCCGATGAACTCATGCGACCAGTGGAGGCGAATATGAAATCCCTACGCCTTTTGGTGTTTCTTCCCTTTTTCGTCCTCGGGGTTTCCACGAGCGTGGTCGGCGCCGCGCCCCCCGAACCCATCAAATTCATGATGCATCCTCACGTCCATGGTGACCTCATCGCCTTCTCCTACCAGGGGGATTTGTGGTTGGTGGAGCGGGACGGAACTCAGGCGAGGCGCCTGACCAACCACCTGGCCAGGGACGTTTACCCCCGCTTCTCCCCGGACGGGCAAACCATAGCCTTCTCCAGCGACCGTTTTGGGAACAACGACGTTTTTCTGGTTTCGGTGGAGGGAGGAGAGCCAGAACAACTCACCTTTCATACAACCTCGGATCAAGTGGAAGGATGGACCCGGGATGGGCGGATCATGTTCGCCACCTCCAGGGGAGTGATGAGTCGTTTCTACTCGCCCCTCTATACGGTCTCCCCTGAAGGGGACCTACCCCTTCCCATGGATATGGACCAGGCAGGGAATGCCGCCGAGAGCCCTGATGGGCGCTACCTGGTTTTCAACCAATCCTCTCTCACCACGGCCCGAGGCGCTGCCCGCAAGGGGCAGAAGGGGAACCGGACCACGGACCTCTGGATCCTGGATCGCCAATCCGGAGCCTTCACGAAGCTCACGGACCCTGTCTCGAACCCCGAGATGGAGGGCTTTCGGGAACATGTCCACGACGCCGTCCCCATGTGGGGCGCCGACGACATGATCTACTTCGTGAGCGAACGGGGCGGCGTCTTCAACCTCTGGAAGATGGCGCCGGACGGGAGCGGGGTTTCACAGGTGACTCGGCACACGCAGGGAGGCGTCAAGTACCCTGCCATGAGCAACGACGGCCGAACCATCGTCTACACTCAGGACTACGAGCTCTATACTCTGGATGTCCCAGATGGGAACCCCACGAGGGTTCCGGTAGAGCTGGCCTTTGATCCCTCCATCAATCAGGTGGAATGGGTGGATGTGGAAGACCAGGCCGAGGGGTTCTCTGCCCATCCGGAGGGTAAAGCTGTGGCGGTGGATTCACGGGGCGAGATTTTCATCGTGCCTGTAGACCCTGAAACCGGAGAGAAGCGACAGATCACCTCCTCGGCGTGGAGAGACCGCTACCAGAAGTATTCCCCGGACGGCCGATACCTGGCCTTCGTCTCCGACGAGGGCGCTGAGGAGCAGCTGTGGGTCATGGAGCTGGCTACCGGGGAGCGTCGAGAGCTTACGGATCACGACTCCTACAAGACGTCCGACTACGTCTGGTCTCCCGACTCGGACCGCATCGCATTCGTGGCGGCCAACCGCCTCTTCGAGGTGGATGTGGCATCGGCCCGGACCACCGAGCTGGCGTACAACCAGAACCGAGGGTTCAGCCTATCGGAATACTCCCCCGACGGTCGGTGGCTGGTCTACGCTAGAAACGACCTGGACGAGGACTCGGAGGTCTACCTCTTCGAGATCGAATCCCGGAGGGAGATCAACGTCACGCAAGATCCGTTCAGGGACGCAATGGGTGCCCTGACCCCGGACGGAAGTCATTTGGTGTTCGGGTCCAATAGGGAGGAGGGCAACTTTCACCTCTTTGTCGTCTCCCTGACGGGACTGACGGAAGATCCGGAGGATCCCCTGGTGAAGGCAGGCCAGGAGGAGGCCGAGGGGGAGCCCGAAGAAGAAGCCGAGCCGGGGATCCTCACGGTAGAACCGGAGGGGATCGAGAAGAGGGCTCGTCAGCTTACCTCCGGGGAGTTCAGTGCCCCGAATTTCTTCCTTTCCGCCGACGGGAAGACAGTCTTCTACCTGTCTCAGGACCAGGATGGTCCCGGCTTGTTCTCCATTCCCCTGGAGGGCGGCGAGCCCCGGAAGATCGAGGGCGGCACCTTCTATGAACTTCAGCCCACACGGGACGGGAAGACGCTTTTCTTCGCCCAACGCGCCGGGGGCGGGGGCTTCCAGATCCACCGGATGGCCCTGCCGGGTGGAAACCCAGAGCAGGTGGAGTTTTCCTTCTCGGTTAAGGTGGACCACCGGGCCGAGTGGGAGCAGATCTTCGAGGAGGCATGGCGGGTCATGAAGTTCCGCTTCTATGACCCGAACATGCACGGGAAAGACTGGGATGCCATCAAGGCCCACTATAAGCCCCTGTTGGCCCATGTCGGGAGCTATGAGGACGTCCAGGATCTGGCCAATCAGATGATCGGTGAGCTCAATGCCTCCCACGTGGGAGTGTCCAGACTTTCCAGCGTCGACATGGAAACGGAATACTCCACCCGCCTGCCGGGCATAGAACTGGAACCTGCCCAAGGTGCATACCGGGTCAGCCAGGTGTATCGGGACGGCCCCGCCGACAAGGAGTGGCTGGACATGGAGGTCGGAGACTTCGTACTGGCCATCGACGGCCAGGAGATTCGGCCCCCGGAGAACTACTGGAAGATCCTGAACCATGCCCTGAACGAGTATGTCACCCTCCGGGTGGCGGATTCGCCCGACGGGGCCAACGCCCGGGACCAGCGAGTGAGGACCGTCAATTCCCTCCGAAACATCCAGTACCAGGAGTGGGTGGAGAAGAACAGGGAATTCGTGGAACGGGAGTCGGACGGGAAGATCGCCTACGTCCATATCGAAGGCATGAACCAACCGTCTTTGCGGATCTTCGAAAACGAGATCAACCGGTTCTGGAACGCCCAGGGCATCATCGTGGACATCCGGTACAACGGTGGAGGAAACACGGACCAGCAGATCCTGGATATCCTGGAACGCCGCCCCTACGAGTACTGGAACAACCGCTGGGCGGCTCCCAGCTCCGGCCGGAGGCCCCGGCAGGCCATCGCCGGACCCAAGGTCATGCTCATCAACGCCCGCTCGGGCTCGGACAGTGAGGTCACCCCCCTCGGGTTCAGGGATCTCGGGTTGGGGAGCATCGTCGGGAATCCAACGGCGGCAGCGGTCATCGCCACCGGGAGCTACGGCCTCATGAATGGCGGGGCCATCCGTACCCCGGGGTCCCTGGTGGTGAATTACGATCCCACCAAACCCCACAACCATGGCATCAATCTGGAGAACTACGGCGTGGCTCCCGATGTCTACGTCTGGAACACCCCGGAGGACGAGCTGGCCGGTTTCGACCGGGAGCTGAAGGCCGCCGTGGACGAGGCTCTCCGGATGCTGGCTGAGGGTCTGTACCAGTACCAGGGGGGTGGAGGCTGAGGCCCGAGACGGATCACAGGAGAACCTGATGCCGATCCACGACGCATACGCCCGGGTCACACCCTACGAGCTCCTCCTGCCGGAGGAGGACTTTGCCGACGAGCGCTTTCCTCTGATTCAGAAGGAGGCCGAGGAGAGGGAGGCCGACCTTTCGGACCCCGACCGGTTCGCCCTCTTGAGCGAAGCCGGGGCGATTTTGAGGGAGATCCGCAGTGAGGAAGACGATCCGAGGCTGATCCAGCAGTTCGGAGCCCTTCTTTTCCATGCATTCCACTTCTGGAAGGAGGGCCTGCCCTTCTTCATGCTGGATACAGGTGTGGTAAGGACCCTGGTGGCCGACGGTCCCGGGGAAGGGGGGTGGTCGCCCTCCGTCCCCGGGCCGGCGGGGTACGTTCAGTTCCCCCAGCACCTCATCTGGGTACCGGGGGGGGAGGACACACCACCAGAATCCCTCGATGGTTTCTTCTGGTCCATACCGGATGGCGAGAACCTGGCCCTTCTCATCGTCATGGGAATCCGGAAGGACCGGCCGGGCCTCAGTGTGGTACCCCTTCCCACTCTCCCCCTCGAAGCCGCCGGAGAGTGGGCCTCCATCGATGTCAGACCCGAGGGAAACGACTTCCAGAGCTCCCTCCCGGGGGCGGATCTGGAAGACCTTTACGCTCTGGAAGCCGGTGCTGAAGCCGTGAAGCTGGCCATGCGGGTCTTCTGGTATCTGGACGCTTTTGCCGCGTCGGTGGCCAACGACGTTCAGGCATTGGAGGAGGGAGACGGTCCTCAGGCCAGCCGTCTTGTTTCCCGCCGAATCGTGCCGGGAGAAGGCTGATGCCCAGGGAATCGAAGAAGGCGAGGCGCGAGAGGGCCGGCCTCATCTTCAAGCTCCTGGAGAAGGAGTACCCGGAGGCGGTCACCGCTCTCGACCATCGTAATCCGTTCGAGCTGGCCGTGGCGACGATCCTTTCGGCCCAGTGCACCGACGAACGGGTGAACATGGTGACCCCGGCCCTTTTCGAGCGCTTTCCGAATCCCGAGGCAATGGCCGCAGCTTCCCAGGACGAGTTGGAGGAGATGATCCATTCCACCGGGTTCTTCCGGAACAAAGCCAAAAGCCTCATCGGTATGTCCCGGTCCCTCCTGGAGGAACATCAGGGCGAGCTACCTCGGACCTTGACAGAGCTCACCAGGCTTCCGGGCATCGGGAGGAAGACGGCCAATGTCATCCTGGGAAACGCCTTCGGCATCGACGAAGGCGTCGTGGTGGACACCCACGTGAAGAGACTCTCTGGGAGGATGGGGTTTTCCCGAGCGAAGACGCCGGAAAAGATCGAGCTGGATCTGATGGAGACCTTCCCCCAGGAGCGATGGACGCCCCTTTCCCACCTTCTGATCTTCCACGGCAGAGGTCCTTGCTCGGCCAGGAAAACGCTTTGCCAGGAGTGCGTCGTCGCCCACCTCTGTCCATCGTCTACGGTTTAGGAGCTAGGCGAAGTCGGTTCCGTTCAGGGAGGGAAGGGAATCTCCATCCCCTCCGTTCGATGACGGTTTCGCGGCCCGATCCCCGGCTTCCATTCGCAGGGCGATGCGGTCGAACTCCGTCACCAGCTCCCGGCGCATTTCTCCCAGGCGTTCCCTTTTGTCCCGCCTGAAGGCGACCCGAAAAAAGAGTTTCACGTCCTCCTCCACCCGAATCCAGCGTTCATGCCATGCGATGGCCAGAAGTCCCAAGGGAATCAGGACGGCCCCGATCCCTACGGCCGAGGACAGGCCCCCGAACCACCATGCGAGGAAGGTCCATCCGGCCAGGGTGCCTATGGCGAGGAGAGCCGAGACGGAGAACTTGAAGGTGGAGAGGGCTTCATGGTGCGGTCGGATGCGGCCGACGATAGGGCGGGAGAAGAGATAGACGGGGAGCCAGGCCAGGATGCCCACGGCGGCGAAGGGCGCCTCCAGGAGGATGATCCCTCCTTCCACCAGGGCATAGCGCAGTGTTGCACCCATCCGATAGGCAGGGGGAACCCCTGCCTCTCCGGCCCCCAGGATCCCGGCCGCTCGCTCGTAGGCTCTGATTCGCCGGGCCAACCGGCGGTATCGGGCTGGATCCTCGGTCCTGAGCCAGGCGGCTCCCCGGGCGAATAGTCTCAGCCTGGGAAATCGCTCCCCGAGGCTCTCCCTCTCCCGCCACCTGGCCAACCCGGCTTCCCTGGCGTATACCCGCTCCGCGACTTCAATCAATTCCCGTTCCCTGGGTGATTCTGCATTCAGCGTGACCTCCTGGAGCCCTTCCCGGATCACCTCCGTCAGCTCTTTCACCGCTCCCCGGTCATGTGCCTCGTAGGCTTTCTTCCAGTCACTCACCCGAATGGGAGTCCCGACCTGGGCTACTACGTGGCCCCTGAAGAAGGTCTTGCGGACATAGGTCAGGCCCACCGGGAGAATCTGAAGGCCCAGGGTCCAGTCGCTCTCCGATTCCGCCTGAAAGGCGATCCTGGCCGAGCCGGTCCTCAGGGGAGCCAGCGACGCTTCCGAATGGGACAGGCCTTCCGGGTAGATCTGAATAGCGTCACCCTGTTTGAGAGCGTCCGCCGCTGCGTCGAAGGTGCCCCGGTTCCTGCGCATCTGGTCCGGGAAGTCCTGCTTTCGGTAGATGGGAAGCCCTCCCATGGCCCGCAGGATGTGGCCGAGGATCCGCTGGTCGAAGAGGGGCGCTTTGGCCAGCGGACGGGTGGGCCGATCAAGCACTCTGATCAGGGTTAGGGGGTCCATGAGGGAATTCGGGTGGTTGGCCACCACCATGAGGGGACCGGACGGAACCGGCCCTCCCCTTCGATCAACGTGAAAGAAGACTCCGGCTGCCCACCCGAAGAAGCGAGTGAGGAGTGTCTTTCGTTGTTTCATTGCATGACTTGGCCAATGGGCGGTCTGATCCGAATCGGCTGAAGCCTGACCCTACCCTGCGAAAAAGGCAAGAGACCCATCTGCAGGACCCCTGTTCGCCCCAAAGCCCGCCGGGCCCGATATTGTCCACTGTTTCTCGTTCGGACCGAGCTGGAAAGAGAGGATATCCTGATGCCATCACCTTCTCGACTCTCCTTGGCTCTGACCTTGGCTCTCCTCCTATCGGGGTGCACAGAGCCGCCGCCCAGCATGCCCTCGCAGGAGTTCACCACCGACTTCCCTTCATTGGAGCGAGAGGCCGCATCGCTCTTCGCCGACTTGGCCCTGGCTGGTATCACCAGAGAATACCCGAACAAACTCGATCACGTCATGAACGATGCAGGTGAGGTGCTGAGCCCCTCGGCACTGCATCCGGCCTTCTTCGGGAGCTACGACTGGCACTCATGTGTTCATGGCCATTGGCTTCTGGTTCGCATGCTGAAGCTGTTTCCCGACCTGCCAGAGGCTGGCCAAATCAGAGAAACTCTCAGCTCGCTTCTGACTCAGGAGAATGTGGCCAAGGAGATCGACTATCTGAACCAACCCAGTCGCGCCTCCTTCGAGAGAACCTACGGGTGGGCTTGGCTGCTCAAACTGGCAGAGGAACTCCACGGTTGGCATGATGCCGACGGGGTCCGGTGGGCGACGAACCTGAAGCCTCTGGCCGAGGAGTTCGCCCAGCGGTACCTGGATTTTCTTCCGCGGCAGGACTACCCGATTCGCCGGGGCGTGCATCCCAACACCGCATTCGGGATCGCCTTTGCTTTGGACTACGCCAGAACTCTGGGGCATACAACCCTCGAGGAGCTTCTCGTGGAGCGTGCCCTGACCTACTTCGAGGCCGACCGTGACTACCCGGCCCAGTGGGAACCCGACGGGGATGATTTTTTCTCCCGATCCCTCATGGAGGCCGATCTCATGCGCCGGGTCCTGGGGCCCGACGCCTTCCCCCGGTGGTTCCATGGATTCCTCCCAGGGCTGGTGGCAGGGGAGCCGGAGTCCCTCCTGGAGCCGGCCAACGTTTCGGACCGAAGTGATCCGAAGATCGTCCACCTGGATGGACTGAATCTCAGCCGGGCCTGGTGCATGCGCCTCATAGCACGAGCCCTCCCGGCAGAGGACCCGGTCCGGATCATCCTCTTGGATTCAGCTGCGAAGCATGCTCGCGCCACTCTCCCTCACATTGCCAGCGGCAACTATGAGGGAGAGCACTGGCTGGCCACCTTCGCAGTCTTCATGCTCACGGAATAGCGTACTGATTCGGTTGGAGAACGAACGATGAGATTTCGACAGGCAGTGACGGGTTCTCTCGGAGTTTTGTTCATTGCCGTGAGTGGGTTGACCCCCTCCTTCCTCTCGGCACAGGTCACTTCTCCGGAGGCGTATCTCGGTTTCAAGCCAGGAGCTGACTTCCACCTCATGACCTACGAGCAGGCCATGGGGTACTTCGAGCTCCTGGCCTCCCAGACCGATCGAATGCTGGTCCTCGACATGGGAGAAACCACCGCCGGACGGCGAATGAAATACGGGGTGGTCTCTTCGGCCGAGAATCTCCGGCGACTGGACCACTTCAAGGAGCTGAACCGCAGAATCAGCCTTCCCAGAGGCCTGTCCGATCAAGAAGCCCAGGCCCTGGCCGAGGAGGGAAAGGCTTTCGTCTGGATCGACGGTGGCCTTCACGGGACAGAAGTCGCCCCGGCACAACTCCTTCCTCAGCTCGCCTACGACCTTGTCACCGGTGACGACCGCCAGATGGAGATGATTCGGGAGAATGTCATTGCTCTCTTGGTCTTCGCGAATCCGGACGGGATGACCATTGTCTCGGACTGGTACATGGGGAATGTAGGGACGCCGTATGAAGTCAGTCCCATTCCCTGGCTATATCATGAATATGTCGGCCATGATAATAATCGTGACTCGTTCATGGCGAATCTGGTGGAAACCCAGAATATGAACAGGGCCCACTCTCTCGAGTGGTATCCCCATATTCTATATAACCAGCATCAGACCGGACCCTTCCCGGCCCGAATCTGGACTCCCCCCGATGCCGAGCCCACAAATCCCAACGTTCACCCTCTGATCGTGAGGTGGAAGAACCACATAGGGACGGCCATGGGCAAGGCGTTTGAGGAGAACGGGCAGCCGGGTGCCATTTCCCGAATCCGTTACGACACCTGGTATCCGGGCTATGCAACACAGGTGGTGGACGGACACAATGTCGCCTCGATTCTTACCGAGACACAGCTGTACCGCTATGCAACGCCACAGCACTTCACAGTGAATGACTTCCCGGAAGCCCACCGGGACCTGACCCGGGGCGTGTTCTACCCGAGTCCCTGGCCCGGCGGCTGGTGGAGAATCGGCGATGCAGTGGCCTACAACAGCACAGCCTGCAAGGCGGTGTTGGAAGTGGCGGCCAGATATCGGAACGAGCTCATTTATGACAAATATCGGGCCGGGGTGGACGTCGTGAGCCGGTTCCTGGATGAACCTCCCTACGGATATATCGTCCCGGCCGACCAACCGAACCGAAGCAGCGCCGCTCTCCTCATGGAGCGGATGCTGATCAACGGAGTCGAGGTCTACACCGCAGACGAAGCCTTCGAACACAATGGCATCCCCTATCCGGCCGGTACGTTCGTACTCCCCACCAGCCAGCCGTTCGGTCTCTTTTTGAAGAATATCTTCGAGAGGCAGACCTACCCGGACCTCCGAGAGTATTCCCATCTCTGGCAGGGGCTGGTGAATCCAGAAGATTGGGAGGGCGGACCCTTGCGCCCCTACGACGGCGTGGGATGGACCCTGCCTCTTCAAATGGGCGTCGAGTACCGTGAAATGTCCTCCAGCCTCTCCGTGGGCCTGACCCGGATCGAGGCCGTGGATTTGCCGGTGAAGGCCCCATCCGGAGGCGCGTTCGTCTTCGGGGCCGAGGACAACGCCAGCATTACGGCGGCCATGGCTCTGCTGGAAGCCGGAGTCGAAGTCCGAAGAGCCACGGAACCCTTTGTCCTGGGTGGCGAACCTTTCAGGACTGGCACGTATGTGGTGCGGGGGGGAGGAAACGCCCAGCGGTTGGTAGCGGAGATTGCCAGAGACACAGGGCTACAAGTGTGGAACGGCAGCCCCGGGGTGCCCACCGTTCGAATCAGGTTTCCACGCATCGGGCTCCACAAGGCCTGGGTAGCCAGCATGGATGCCGGCTGGATCACCTATGTATTCGACACCTACGGCATTCCCTTCCAATCGGTGACCAACGCGGAGATCAAAGCCGGCGACCTGGGGAACCGTTTCGACGTTCTGGTGTTTGCCGACCAGAGCGCCTCGGACATCATCGACGGCCACGCCGTGGGCACCATTCCGCCGGACTATGTCGGCGGGATCGGAGACGAAGGTCTCGTGGGGCTACGAGATTTTGTCCGAGAAGGTGGCCGTCTCCTCTGCAACAACCGTTCTTGCGATCTGCCGCTGGAATATTTTGATATTCCGGTGACCAATGTTCTGAGGGAGGTTTCCCCGGACAGCTTCAACGTACCCGGGGCCATCTTGAAGGCCGAGTTCGATGCCGAACATCCTGTGGCCTACGGGATGGAGGAGAGGGGCACGATCTTCTTCTCAGGAGGGAGAGCCTTCGAAATCGGGGGCCTGGATCCCGATACCGAAGGGGAGGCCGAATCGGCACAGGCCAACGGTCCGGGCGAGTTGGACGAGGGTCGGATACGGGTGGTGGCTTCCTACCCGGACGAGCCCCTTCTCCTGAGTGGGTGGATGATCGGCGACCATTATCTCCAAGAGAGAGCCGCGGCCCTGGATATCCCGTTGGGGGAGGGGCGGGTCCTCGCTTTTGGATTCAATGTTCACAACCGAGCTCAGGCCCGGTCCACCATGCGGATGCTTTTCAACGCTCTCTTCTACGAGTGACGAGGAGATTGCCAAGGCTCTGGCCTGATTAGAGTTTAATGGATTGGACCACGGCTCGCTCGGGAACGGCCGAGGTCGTCGTTGCGGGGAGAATGCGAAGATGGCGGACATTCTGATCATCGATGATGAACCCGGCGTCCTGGGGATTTTGAGGAAGATCCTAGAGGGAGCCGGGCATTCGGTTACGGATGCATCTGACGGCGAGGTTGCCCTTCGCCACTACGAGGGGAAACCCGCCGATCTGGTGATCACCGATATCTTCATGCCAGGAATGGACGGGATAGAGTTTCTGGTCCACATCCGGAAGACCTTTCCGGAGGCGAAAGTCCTGGCCATGTCCGGGGGCGGACTCCTATCCCGGGACCAGGCCCTCAGCGATGCATCACTTCTGGGCGCAGATGAGATCCTCCAGAAACCCTTTTCCAGGGAGGAGGTCCTGGAGGCGATTGACAGAACCCTACAACTTGGTGGTGAGGAGGATTGACAATGACAGTCCGTAAGGCTTTGGGCCTGGTAGCCTTGGCGGTTCCTTTCCTGGCCATTTTTCCTGGCAGCATCGTGGCTCAGGATGCCCAGGCCCTCATGAGGCGGGCCATGGAGGCTCAGGCGGAGCGCCTCGCTGGGGTGGAGAACGTGACCATCGTCCAGGAAACGATGGGCATGGAGATGAGCATGTACATGGAAAAACAAGAAATCGGTGGCACACCGGTTCTCATGCCCGTCTCAGTAACCGCGGCCGGGATGACCCAGACCATGCCTCAGGACATGGTTCAGCCCGACTGGTCCAACCCCTTTCAAGAGGCCTGGATTGAACGGACTCAACTGGTCGGCAGGGATGAGCTGGAAGGGAACGAGGTGCTCGTCTTCCGCATTGACGACTTCACCGGCCTCGAGTTGCCTCGAATGCCGGGCAGTGAACAAGGAGCCGAGGACTTCCGACCGAGCTCCTTCCAGTATTCCATGAGCGAGGATGATCTCCTTCTGCGAAAAGTGGAGATGGACGGGGAGATGAGGGGGCAGGATGGAAGCTACTCCCCGATCCAGATGACCATGTTCATGGAGGATTACCGGGAAGTCGATGGTTATGTCCATCCCTTCGTCACCCGGGTCATCACTTCGGGGATGATGGAGGCTGCCGACGTGGACCAGGAGGAACTGCGCCAACAGCTCGAGCAGATGCGAGCCCAGATGGAGAGCATCCCCGAATCCATGCGTGGGATGATCCAAGGTCAGATCGAGCAGATGGAGAGTATGCTCGGCGGCGGCGGTGAAGGCATGGAGGTCACCATCGCCGTGAAAGAGCTTCGGGTGAACGCCGGCGGCGTCTAGGGGGTCGCTAGCCCTCCATCAACCAGTGGGTGAACCAGTCCCGGAGTCGGCCGAGCCGGTCAACAAGGAGCCAGGGCTCGCCGGTCCGGGACAAGTCGTGTGTGGACCTGGGATACCGCATAAACTCTACCGGCACACCCTGTTTCTTCAGAGACATGAACCACTGCTCG
The DNA here is from genome assembly GCA_050049805.1 of Gemmatimonadota bacterium. Lineage (GTDB taxonomy): Bacteria > Gemmatimonadota > Gemmatimonadetes > Longimicrobiales > Gaopeijiaceae > JABDNZ01. The sequence continues at coordinate 22,577 of JASFVN010000001.1, read as the reverse complement.
GCGTCCGTCATCGGGGTTCTATGGTCCTCCTCCGATTGCACGATAAGGGTGGGTGTGGTGACGTTGGCCACGTGTTTGATGGGCGACAGCTCCCAGTATAGCTCCGGGTTGTCCCAGGGTTTGCCGTAGAATTCGAACTCCGTCAAGCCCTGGGCCTCGGAAGTCCCGTACCAGGAGAACCAGTTGCAGATCATCCGGTCGGTCTGGGCCGCTTCAAAACGGTCGGTCCTGGTGGTGATCCAGGCAGTCATGAACCCGCCGTAGCTTCCACCTGTTACTCCCAACCTCTCGGGATCAACGTCCGGCCTCTCGATCACGATATCCACGGCCTTCATGAGATCTTCGTAGTCCTCCATACCCCATCGACCCCGGGTGGAGTAGGTGAAGTCGGCTCCGTAGCCGCTGGACCCCCGGGGATTCGTATAGAGAACGAACATCCCGGCGCCCGTCAGGTTGTGGAACTCGTCGAACCACCCTTCCCCATATGCGGAATGGGGACCGCCGTGGATGTAGAGGACCAGAGGGTACCGCTCTCCACCCTGGTACCCGTGGGGATATTGGAGCCACGCCTCGATCTCCATACCTCCCACAGACTCGAAGGTGAATCGGTCGGCCTTGGGCCAGGCGATCTCCTCGTTCAGTTCGTCGTTGAAACCGGTGAGTCGACGCTCATTCGTTCCATCCAGATCTGCGATGAAGAGTTCCGTGGGCTGGTGGACGGAGGTGGCGACGAAGGCCACCTGCCGAAAGTCGTCGTCATAACTGAACCCGCTGATGCGACGGCGTCCCGAGATGACTTCTTCCAGGTCTCCGGTCTCCGGATCCACCTGGAAAAGGGCCGTGCGACCGCCGATGGAAGCACTCATGACAATCCGGCCATCGGGGATCCATTCGAAACCTCCTGGTTCGTAGCGCCAGTCTCCCAGAAGGTTCCTGGGCTCTCCGCCCTCCACATCGACGATCCAGATCCGATTGTTCGATGTTCGCTCGGGGCGGGAAGTGTATGCGATTTGTCTGGAATCGGGAGACCAAACCAGCCGACCCTCTGATCCGTTCTCGTCGGTGAGCCTCCTTGCTTCCCCCCCCTCTGCAGGCATGACGAAAATATCCGCGTCGTTCCGGGGCGCTTCGTCCCGGACAGCATCGTAAGGAAGTTGGGCGATGGAATCTCGCTCGGCCTGGAGTGCTGAATCCGGCAAGAGCCTCGGATTCGCCACGAAGGCGATCCACCGGCCGTCTGGAGATACCGTGGCGCTTTGATGAGAGTAGACCTCATCCGTGAGCTGGACCTCGGTAGTGTCACCATCCAGCTGTTTCCAGATCTGGGAGGCTTCGTAGGTCCGGGGCTCCTGACGATTCGGAGTAAACCCCCTTCCGTTCCTTTTATACGGAAAGTCCACGATGTGCATGCCGTCGAACCGCTGAGGATCCACCGGCTCCGTGATGCTTCCCAATGGAGGCCTTGCCATGGGTTGCATGCGGGCGAAAGGATCCCTCTCCCGATCCTCCTGGTCCTCTTCTCCCTCTGCGGCCTCGTCTTCCCCGGCCGCTGTCCATACCACAAATGAGCCATCGGCCGGTTCAGAGCCCCGGCGCTCTTCATCCATTTGGAAGGCTTCTCCCATCCTCTTTCCGTCCATCCTCAGGACCCAGGTGTTGCCGTCCCCCCCCGGTCGCCGGGAGGAGAAGAAGAGGTGAGTCCCATCTTCCGACCAGCGAGGGCTGGAGCTTTCGGTACCTGGAGAGGTGAGGCGGACGGGATCCCCTCCGGACGTGGATACCATCCATACCTCGGAGTGGCGGAGGTTCTCCTCCTCGTTCACCGTGGTAACCGTGAACGCCACGTACTTCCCGTCCGGGGACATGGCCGGGGACGAGACATGGGTAATTCGGTACCAATCTTCCGGAGTGAAGGCCCGTCCAGCTTCAGCTGGGGCTTCCTGGGCGGCAAGGGCTGGTGTGAGAAAGAGAAGACCGAGGAGGAGAAAACGGATCATGACGGGTGCTCCCATGAATGAGCTGCGGGTCGCGGACTGCCCGTGAGGTCGGAAGGGAGGATAGTAGACGCCCGGATTGAGCGTCAACCGGGCCCTCCGACGTGGCGGGTTCAGTCAGCTCCAGACTCTGCGCCCTTGCTCTGGCCTCCAACCGCCCTTAAGCATGCTGGAAAGCCGTGGCCAGCAAAGACCGGACATGCCCCGACCAACGCCTATGAGGACGACAATGGAACCTCGTACCCTCATCGACTTGATGGAGACCCGGGCCGAGGAGTTTTCCGACGAGGTCTACCTCCTGGAGAAGCCGGACGATCATTACGAGGAACTCACCTACGCAGAGACGCGGGAGCAAGTCCATCGGTTTGCAGCGGGGCTCCTGGCCTTGGGGGTCCGGAAGGGTGATCGGATCTCGGTCATCAGCGAAGGTCGGAACCTCTGGGTCATTGCCGAATTGGGGATCTTCTACGCGGGGGCCATCAACGTCCCAATCTCGGTAAAGATCAACGAACCCACGGAGCTGAAGTTCCGGCTGGCCCATTCGGGCTGCCGCATGGCCATCGTCTCCGGAAACCAGGCTCCCAAGGTGGAAGCCATCAAGAAGGACCTCCCGGACCTGGAGACCATCATCCTACTGGACGGGGCAGCGAAGGATTCCGACGAGATGGAAGTGGGCCGGGTCCTGACCATGGGAGATCGGTGGCTGGCCGGCAATCGGCAGGAATTCGAGGCCGTCTACCGAGGAGTCGGAGAAGACGATCCTGCCACCATCAGCTACACTTCCGGGACGACAGCCGACCCGAAGGGGATCGTCCTCACCCACAGGAACTACACGGCGAACGTGGCCCAGGGGGCGGCCATGGTGAAGGAGATCCAACCCTATTGGAGATCCCTCATCATTATCCCCTGGGATCACGCCTTCGGCCACACTGTGGGCATCTACATCATGATGCACTACGGTGCGAAACTGGCAGCTGTCCAGCCTGGAAACTCGGCCATGGATTATCTCCGGAACGTGCCCGTCAACATCAAGGAGGTGAGGCCCCACTTCATGTTGAGCGTTCCGGCCCTGGCTGCGAATTTCCGAAAAAATGTGGAGAAGGGGATTCGGCAGAAGGGTCCTCGGGTGGAGAAGCTTTTCCAACGAGCCTTGAAGAACGCCTATGCCTACATCGGGGACGGCTGGGACCGGGGCAGGGGACTGAGAGCCTTGCGAGCCCCCGTCCACAAGATCTTCGACCGCTTGATCTTTTCCAAGGTCCGAGAGGAGTTCGGTGGACGGTTGGAGTTCTTCATCAGTGGCGCCGCAATGCTGGACGTGGAGATGCAGCGATTCTTCTACGCCATCGGAATTCCCATGTACCAGGGATACGGGCTGTCGGAAGCTGCTCCCATCATCTCCGCAAACACTCCCGAGGCCCACAAATTTGGTAGCTCAGGAAGGTTGGTCCCGGATCTGGAGCTTCGGATCTGCGACGAAAAGGGGGACGACCTTCCGGTAGGAAGGAAGGGCGAGATCGTGGTGAGGGGCGAGAACGTCATGGCCGGGTATTGGCGAAACGAGAAGGCGACGGCCAAGACCATCCGGAACGGATGGCTCCACACAGGTGATTTGGGCTACGTCGATTCGGATGGATATCTCTACGTCCTGGGGCGGGTGAAAAGCCTCCTCATCAACGGGACTGGAGAGAAGTACAGTCCGGAAGGGATCGAGGAGGCTTTGGTGGCCGGGACGCCTTTCATCGATCAGGTCATGCTCCACAACGATCACGATCCCTATACGGTGGCCCTGATTGTGCCCAACCGGGAGCGGCTGAGGGAATGGCTGGCGGAGAAGGGATTGGAATGTGAGTCGGACGAGGGGCAGGAGGCGGCCATCGGGCTCTTCCAGGGGGAGGTCGACTCCTTTCGGAAAGGCGGCTCTCGGGAGGGCCTGTTCGAAACCGAATGGCTTCCCTCGGCTTTCGCCATTCTCGGGGCTCCCTTCACGGAGGAGAACCTCCTTTTGAACAGCTCCTTGAAGCTGGTGCGGCGGAAGGTTCGGGACTTCTATAGGGATCGGCTGGACTACCTCTACACGCCGGAGGGCAGAGATCCCCTCAACCAACGCAATCGGCGGATCATATCCAGGCTCGACGAATAGGGGCGATTCACCGCCCAAGCCCCCGGGGACGAACGGGGATGACGAACAACAACGGAAGGACGCGAAATCAACACCATGCCTGATCGAGACGATGCCCTGGCTCTGCTTCACGAGTGGGTGGAGAACGAAGGGCTGAGAAAGCACATGTACGCCGTGGAAGCGGCGGTTCGATACTATGCCAGGAAAATGGGGGCCGACGAAGAGGTGTGGGGGCTGGCGGGACTCCTTCACGATCTGGATTGGGAGAAGCACCCCGACGTACACCCCATGGAGGGGGTGGAAGCCCTGAAAGAGGCAGGGTATCCGGAGGAAGTAGTCCACGCTGTCCTGGCGCACCGGCCCGAGTACACCGGGGTCGAACCGGAGACGAACCTGGACCGTGTCCTTTATGCCTGTGACGAGATCAGCGGCTTGATCCATGCGGCCTGCCTCATGCGCCCGAATGGGATCGACGACATCAAACCCAAGTCGGTGGTGAAGAAGCTGAAGGACAAGGCCTTCGCCGCCGGTGTGGACCGGGATCAGGTGGCCCGGGGAATCAAGCTCGTCGGCCTGGACCGGGCGGAGCACATACAGAACGTCATTGATGGGATGCGAGAGGTGGGGGAAGCCCTCGGGATCCGGGGTGAGGATCTGAGGAAGGACTGAGCCTCAGTCCAGCTCAGCGTCCACGCCGTAGGAGTTCCAGGCCCAGGATTTGGGACGGTGCGTGGTGCCCGTTCCTACCCATCTGTTTCGGACCGGCGGCTGGCTTGCCTCGGGGCCCATCAATACGTCGATTCGACCCAAACGCATTCCGGCCCATCCAACCTGATTCACGACAGTTCGCCCTCCGCCCGGATGGTCGTAGACATCGGGCCGATCCATGAAGGTGTGGGTGTGTCCACCCAGGATCAGGTCGATACCTTCGACCCGCTGGGCCAGTAGAGTGTCAGAGGGTCGGTCCTCGCTGTAGCGGTATCCGAGGTGGGAAAGGCAGATCACCAGAGCGCAGCCTTCTCTTCTCAGGTGGTCCACGGCCAGACGTGACGTCACAAAAGGATCCTCGTAAGACACTCCCTCGTGGAGGCCGGGAAGAACCAGTCCCTCGAAGGCGATTCCCAGGCCGAAGATCCCTACCTTTACACCTCCTACATCCCTGATAACCCAGGGCTCCACATGGGGATGCAGGGGTGATCCAGCCATCTCGTAGTTGGTGGAGACGAACTGGAAGGTGGCGTAGGGCATCATCTCCACCAGTCCATCCACTCCGTTGTCGAAGTCGTGGTTGCCGATGGTGGCCACATCGTACTCCATGGCCGACATGGCTTTGAATTCGATCTCGCCCTTGAAGAAGTTGAAATAGGGTGTGCCCTGAAAAATGTCGCCGGAATCCAGGAGGAGGACATTGGAGTGCTCCTCCCGAATGCGACGAATCAGAGTAGCTCGACGGGCAGCACCCCCCAGGCCTTCGTAGGGGCCCCCATCCATGGGGAATGGGTCCATGCGGGAGTGAGTGTCGTTCGTATGCAGGATGACCAATCGGACCTGGTCCTCGCGGATCCTGGCTCCGCGTCCCCATCCCGGCGTCAGGAGGGTGCCGGCTGCTCCCGCTCCGGCCAGCTTCAGGAATCTACGTCTCCTCATCGCCCGATCCCTCCCGTTATGCGGCCCTCCAGCTCGGGCTCGATAACTCCCTTGTGCTTCACATAGTCGATGAAGGCGTCTCTGAGAAGAACCGGCAGATCGATCCGGACCAAGGGGTTCATCAGGGAAGGGTAGGAGTCGCCCCCGTTGGCCATGTAGTCGTTCGTAACCAGGTGGTACTCAGCCTCCGGGTCCAGGGGCTCACCCCCGATGCGAATATCGGCGGCGATCCGCCGATCTTCCCGGGTCTCCATTCGGAAGCTGAACCCGGAGATAGGGGCACCCCTGCGGTCCGCCAACTCGTCGCAGAGGGATTTGACCTGGGCGCCGGACAGCACCAGAACGGAAAGCATGTTCTCGAAGGGCATGAGCTCGTACATCTGCCCCACCGTGATGGCACCGGGGCCGATGGGGATTCTCAACCCCCCGTTATTGGTCAGCGCCATCTGAACGGGCTCCATGACCATTTGATTCGCCGCCCAGAGCATGGCATCGGTGGCGAAGTTTCCCAGGGTCCCTTCCGGCAAGGCTTTGCTGAGCATGCCGGTGGTCTCCCCGATCTGTTGACGAATCTCCTCTCCCATCCGATTCCGGAAGGGCGCCACCAGCGATTCGATATGGGGATCGTCCGTGATATCGGCTTCGACGACGGTGAAGGAGACAGGGGCCTCCATGACTCCCCAGGTGGCGGAAGAACGGGGGGCTTGCTCGATGGAAGGGGGGGCAGGTGGGGTTGGCGGCTCCGAGCCAGGGGGGACAGCGGGGCCTCCACACCCCACTGCCAAAAGAAGCATGCCGGGAAAGGTCCTCTTGGCGAACATGATCCTGATCCTCCTGGGTGATGGCTCCGACCTGCAGATAATCTGGCTCTCCGCGGTGTCGGGGAAAACCGGAGTGCGAGCCAAACGCCCAAAAAAAACGGCCCCCGGGTACGCTCTACCCGAGGGCCGGGATCCTTCAGGACTAAAGGTTATTCGCCGCCGGCAGGCTCAATGGAAGCCAGACGGGCATAGATGTCGTAGACCTTCTTTTTCATCTCCTTGATCCGCTTGGAGTCTTCCGGTGTGCTCCACTTCGGCTCGTGAATGGAGAAGATCTGATGGTTGAGGTCGTCCAGGAGCGCCCTGGCGTTGGTGCACCAGGTCTCGGTGCAGTCCATGGGCATCTCGGCGGCTTCGTTGACGGTCTGCTCCATCTTCTGCATGGAGGCGAAGAGGTTTTCCATATAGGTGTGCCAAGCGTCGTCCACAGGGGCCTTAACGCCACCCTGAATTGCGTCGTCGAGTTTGCTCATCATGCGGTCCTTTTCTGTTCTACCCTGGATTGCCCCTGTCACAGGAGGCTCTAACTTCGTAGGAAGAGAGCCGAATTCGCCACGGGACACAAGAGGTGCCGTGGCTGCCTGACCAACTAGTGGGCAGAAAACACGGGGAGCGCATGAAAACCATCATCGAGCCCTTCAAGATCAAGGTGGTGGAGCCCATTCGTATGACGACCCGGGAGGAGCGCCTGGGGTATCTTAAGACGGCTGGGTACAACGTGTTTCGACTGCGTTCCGAAGATGTCTTGATGGATCTCTTGACCGATTCCGGTACGTCGGCCATGAGCTCTCAGCAATGGGCCGGTGTGATGAGGGGGGACGAAGCCTATGCAGGGAGTCCGTCTTTTTTTCGGTTCGAGGAGGCCGTAAGGGACATCTTCGGCTTCGAGCACGTGATTCCGACCCATCAGGGTCGGGCCGCCGAGCGGATTCTCTTTTCCACCGTATGCGAACCGGGGCATGTGGTTCCCAACAACACCCACTTTGATACGACCAGGGCCAACATCGAGGCGGCTGGAGCCGAAGCTGTGGACCTCCCCGTGCCCGAAGGCCTGGTGCCATCGGATCCCAAGCCGTTCAAGGGGAACATGGACGTTCCCAGGCTGAGATCCCTCATCGCAGAGGTAGGCGCCGATGCCATTCCCCTCTGTATGATCACCGTGACCAACAACACCGGTGGCGGGCAACCGGTGTCCATGGAGAACATTCGAGAAGTCTCTGAAGTATGTCGGTCCCATGGCATACCCCTCTACATCGACGCCTGCCGATTCGCGGAGAACGCCTACTTCATCAAGACCAGAGAAGTGGGCTACGACGGAAAAACGGTGAAAGAGATCGTGCAGGAGCTCTTCTCCTACGCCGACGGATGTACGATGTCGGCGAAGAAGGACGGATTGGCGAACATCGGTGGTTTTCTGGCTACGAACGACCCGTGGTTGGCGAGAAGGGAACGGGATCTCCTGATCTTGACCGAGGGCTACCCGACCTACGGAGGGATGGCGGGCCGGGACCTGGAAGCCATCGCAATAGGGCTCGAGGAAGTCCTCCACGAAGACTATCTGGAGTACCGCCTGGCGTCGGTGCGCTATCTTGGAGAGCATATCTCAGCCGAGGGAGTCCCCATTGTTCTTCCTCCTGGCGGCCATGCCGTCTATATCGACGCCGCTGCCTTTCTGCCCCAGGTTCCGCCCCTGGAATTGCCGGGGCAGTCGGTGGTGGTGGAGCTCTTCCTCGAAGCCGGGATTCGTGGTGTGGAGGTAGGGACGGTCATGTTCGGCAGGACCGATCCGAAAACCGGCAAGGATCTTCCTGCGGCCATGGAGTTGGTCCGGCTGGCCATTCCCCGACGGGTCTACACCCAGAGCCACGTGGACTACATGGTGGAGGCAATTGTCGAGGTTTTTCGGCGGAGGGAAGGGGTAGGCGGCTTCCGCTTCACATATCAGGCTCCAGCCCTCCGACACTTCACGGCGGAGTTCGAGCCGCTTTACGAGGTGGGAGGTGCCCCGGCGAAGCGTTGAGGGCTGGGCGGAGCCGTGGTGGGCGGGGGGGGACTCCCCTTCTTTTCGGAACCCCCGGGGGTAGTATGTTTATCAGAGGTGACTGACCTCCCTCGGACAGTTCCGGGGGTTTCTTTTGGCTCATAGCCAGGGCTTCTTGCGGTCGATTATGCGATTGCCAATCCGGCTGGCGGTCCCCTTGGGCCTCCTCACGCTTTTCTCGATGCCTACGACTCTGCTCGGTCAGGACGTAGAGCTCCTGGGTAGGATCCATGGGACCCGCCCCCCCCAGGGTTATTACGATCTTCTGGAGCGGGATCCTGGAGCGTTTCAATTTCGCCGGGCCCTCATCAGGCGGGGGCTGGGGTTAGAGGAACTGCCAACAGCACCCCCGGGAACCAAGTTGACCCCGGCGGTCTATCACCGATTGATCGCGGAGATGCTTGCGGAAGGCCCGAGACAATCCCCGGTAATAGGGACGTTCAAATTCCCTCTGATTCTTGGCCTCTTCGACGATTCGCCAGCGGAAGAGCCCGCCTACGGTCGATCCGATGTGCAGGCCGAATTCTTCGATGGGCCGCAGGTGAATCCGCAGGCGGTGGGGACCATTCCTGAGTTTTACACCGAGATCTCCGGCGGGCGCGTGACGTTGGCGGGGGTCACCTTCGATTGGGTGGAAACGCCCCTAACGAGGGCCCAGGTAACGGCTGGATCCAGTGGGCTGGGGTGGGACTCGAGGGTGGGTGAGTACATCATCAGGATTCTCCAGTCGATAGACGATGGTTCGATCGATTTTGGCCAATTTGACAATGATGGCCCCGACGGGATCCCAAACTCCGGTGATGACGATGGATTCGTAGACGTACTGGCGGTGATGCATCCCACACCAGGTGCGGAATGTCAGAACGTTAGCGAGAGACCGAACCGGATCTGGTCCCATCGGTGGACGCTCTTCGATCATGCCGAGGTGTCGGGTGCCAGCTGGACCCCTTCGCTTCGCAACGCCATCTTGGCGGATTCGGCCTATGTCACGAAGAGTGTATCAGCCAATCCTGACCGCCCTTGGATTCTCGTCGACGATTACACGATTCAACCGGTTCGAGATTGCTCTGGAAACTCCATAAACTACATCGGTGTGTTTGCCCACGAGTTGGGGCACGGGTTTGGCCTCCCGGATCTGTATGCCACGAACACCCTCACCCATCCGGGAATAGGAGACTGGGGACTAATGGGCACTGGCTCCTGGGGTTGTGACGGAGATTCACCCTGGCGGCCATGTCACTTAAGTGCCTGGAGCAAGGCAGTTCTTGGGTGGGGAGAAATTGAAGTTCTAGAGACCGGGACCGACCTTGGAACGCTGACGCTTCCACCGGTTGAGACCAGTGGGAGAGTGTTTCGATTCAACTCGGGAGACGGTTCTTCGGAGTACCTTCTCCTAGAGAACCGGCAGAAGCTAGGTTTCGATCAGAACCTCTATGAGCCCGGGCTTTTGATCTGGCATATCGACCCGACAGTTGTATGGACCTCTCCCGCCAGCTTGAGCGAGGGTATCAACAACGATCCTGAGAGGCTGGGGGTTTGGCTCCGTCAGGCCGACGGCCTAAACACACTTGCCGAGCAAGGGGCCCAGAGAGGAGACGATGGCGACCCCTTCCCGGGATCCAATGGAAACACGGTTTTCCACGCTGGATCCAATCCAAGCTCATGGACCCACGGCGATAACCCCATGGGTATCACGCTGTTGGATATCCAACAGGCTGGGGAGAATCTCACTTTTCGGGCTCTTACTCGCTACCAGACGTTGACATTGAACTCGGAGACTGTCCTGGGGACACCGGGGTTGGTCGCGGTTGATGGTGTGGCGGGTACGTCAACGGCGTGGACGATGGAATCAGCGCCGTTTGAAACCCATCTGATTGAGGCAGCCCCTGGCGAGCCAATCTCGACCGGGAGACGATGGGGGTTCCAGGGCTGGATGGACGGGGCTCCCCGGATCAGGCAACATACGACCCAGCTCGAGGATGCCACCTTCACCGCCACCTACGGCGGACAGGAATTCTTCATTGATGTGACCCTTTCCAGCGATGCACCAGGTGTGGTTCCGGGCTCCGTCGAGTATTCCGCAGGGGATGGAGCCGGCTGGGTACCTCAGGGTGAGGCCGTGACCGTCACGGTCACCCCCCGGACCGGGTTTCAGTTCAGGGAATGGGTCGGGGATTTCGCGGGGCTTCCCAACCCGGCGAGCATCACCGCAACCGGACCCATGGATTCCGATGCGGTGTTTGACGTGACTTTCAGTGTAGACGGGAATCCCACCACCGTGGATTTCGACGGAGGAATTCAGCAGAGCGTCTCCGTCTTGGTGGAGAACGCGAACCTCCCGGTGACCTGGAGCATGCTCGCCGGGGAACTTCCCCCCTACCTGAACCTTGACCAATCAGGGTCGATATGGGGAACGCCCATCGTGGGCGGTGAGTTTCCCCTTACCTTACGGGTTATCGACGACATCGGCCTTCAGGGTTTCCTCCCCCTCACTCTGATCGTTGACGACCCGGAGCTCCCCGTGGCTTCGCTGGCTTCGGATTTCCTGCTCACCGGACCGCCCCTCTCTGCCAGTGCGAAGATCTACCTGGACAACGAAGGAAACGAGAACGGCTCCTTCGACCTCGGAGACATCAGGGCTTATGTCCTTCGGAACCCGAATGTCGACTCGTTTACCACGCTGCAAACCACGGTAGAAAAAGTGATTTCGGTGGGGGATCTGAAGCGGTCCCCGCCCGGGGGTGAAGTGAAGAGGGAGGAATCACCATGAGGCGCCTGCTCGTGTGTGCGATCTTGGGCCTTCTGGCGGCGGGATGCGACTCGGGGCCCGAAGGCCCAGGAGATTTCACCGGTACCCTCCAGTCGGGCGGTGTCGCTGTGGGAGGTGTGGTGTTGGAGGTTGTAGGCAGCGGTGTCGAGGACTTCACCGGCGCCGGTGGGACCAGGGTGTTCTGGGCCTCTCAGTCCGATCCAAAGGTTCACCGGGTCATCGTCATCGGGGAGGGTAGTGGGGACCTGGAATTTCAGGTAGCCGTTGAGGACCGCGGTCGGGGAAAGCCACGCGCCACCGTCCTCAACGCCGTGGACCTGGAGAATCGACCCCTCCCGGTGACCCAGGACTTCAAGGTCCGGTTCACGAACTGAGAAGGGCGAGCTCTTCGTTGGGAGTACCCAGCTGAAAACCGGTGTGGGGCCTCCAGCGTCACGTTGAACCGCTGGCCTGCCTCTCCCACTTGCCGCCTGCCGCGGCCAGGCTCCACCTTTAGCGCATACGATTTCAAAAGAAAAACGCCGAAAGGAGCCCCCTCGATGGAGCGAGCGCCTTCCATGCAGTCCCTCACCAGGGAACAATTGAGCGACGCGCTGATTCGAATCAACCTACTCCGGACCCAGGAACCCTCCGATTCAATGACCCGAGACCTCTTGGAAGGAGCCATCGATGCCCTGTTCTCGGTTTCCAAACGCCTGATCGTCTATGGCAGTCTCGCGCCAGGGGGTCCAAACCACGGCCTCCTGGCCCAGCTGAAAGGGGAATGGACCAAGGGGTGGGTGACGGGGGAGCTCCTGGAGCGAGGATGGAGTGCCGCAATGGGATACCCAGCCCTCCGATGGTGTCCTGAGGGAGGCGAGATCGAGGCCTACCTGTTCGTGTCAGAGGAGCTGCCGGAGTCCTGGGAGCGGCTGGACGAGTTCGAAGGGCTGGAGTACGACCGGATCTGGGCCCCTTTCTGGACTGCCGACGGGGAGGTTTCTGTGGGAAACGTCTACGCCATGGAGTGTAACCTGGCCCAAGAGGCCTGGGCTGAATGAGGATCTCGATACCTGCCGGGGGATTCCACCTGACCCCGTTCTCCTCGAGTGTTCACCGGCCGAGGCAGCCCAATTCAACCCTCTCTGAATTCGTGAAGGAAACGAAGCACTTGCCAGGCATCCTGAAAGGTAGAAGCAATACCGAAGGAGATCCGGACCGCCCCGGTGCTCTTGTCGTCGACGCACTGTTGGAATTGATCCAGAGTCATCCTGTCGCCTGACTTGGCCAGACAGCCCACGATCTCATCCCGTTCCAATCCCATGGCCATCTCTCCCGCGCCGGGGTTACAGAAGCACCCCGTTCTCAGGGAGATTTTCCAGGAATTGGCTCTTTCCTCCACAGCCCGGTGGTCAGTGGGGTTGCCCAGGGAGTCGTACAGGTTCAGAGCGATGGTGCCGCCCCGGGATTTCATGTCGATCGGGCCGTAGATCCGGGCCAATCGCTCACCGTTCCCATGCCTCAGTGCCACCACTTGGTCGATCAGCCAACCAGCCAAGGAATTCACCCGCTTGTGGATGGTCTCGATTCCCACCGAGTCCATGAAATCCAGGCCCACCTCAACGGCGGGGAGGCTGGTGTAGTTCAGAGTTCCGTCTTCGAACCCCTCCGACCCCGGCGAGAGCGTGTGCTGCTCGGCCAGCACGGATGCCCAGGAAATGGTGCCCCCGGCAAACCAGGGTCGGTGTAGTTTACGGAGGGCGGTACGGCGGGCGATGAGGGCACCCACACCCGTGGGATAACCGAACATCTTATAAAATGATAGGGTGACGTAATCCGGCCGCCACTTTCCCAGGTCGAGTCGGTTGGTGGGAACGTAGGCCGCAGCGTCCAGAAGAACATCCCACCCCAGCTTCTGTGCCCGGTCAATCCACCCCAGAGGATGTTGTACACCGGAAAAGTTGGACTGGGCCGGGAACGCGAAAAGCTTGTTCTTTCCGCCGGAAGCTGTTCTCAGGTACTGGTCGAGGGTAGAACCGGAGGCCCTGAGATCCGGAGGCTCCACGGGAAGATATCTGGTAGACGCCCGACCTGCCCGATCAAAAGCTCGGATGCCCACCACCGAGTTGTGGTTGTCGAACGTCAAAAGGAACTGGTCCCCCTCGGAAAAGGGGTAGGACTCTCCTACCAGCTTGAGGGCACCGCTGGCGTTGGAGGTGAAGATGAGGACGTACTCCTCCGGGTCGGCGTTGAAGAAGTCCAGGACTCGGCGCCTGCAAGAAGCCACTCTTTCCGTAGCCAAAGCCGAAGTGGGATTGGTGGAATGAGGGTTCCCGAGGACCGATGTCGAAAGGAAGTCGGCATGCTTCCGGACCTGGGATTCCCCGAAGAGCCCGCCACCCGTGTAGTCAACGTAGACATGTCCCAACCGGTCGAGACGGGAAAACTCTTGGGTCCGAAGGTCGTCGATGGCGGTGGTGGAAAGGTACTCCGGGTACCGATGGAGGAGCTCCTGGAACATCGTCTCCATTGATTGGACGGACATGGCCATTCCTTCTTTTTCCGTCTTTTCGGTTTCGTCGGGCGACTCGTTGGGACTTCGGTTCGAGCCGGGGATCCGTGGACCCCGAATCTCGCCATAGGATGGACGAGGCGGAAGACGGGAGGTTTCCTGACATCGGTGAGACAGCCCGTGGCCCCTTGCGTTGACGGGGACCCCCGGCCATGCTGCCAGATCTTGATGACTGGTTGCAGCCTGGAGTCGGCTGTCCATCCATCCCCTACGCTGGAGGCCCGGTATGCCACGGATCGCTCGCGCAGTATTCAAGGTCGCCGCCCTGCTCCTCTTCGGAGCCAACGGGCTCTGGGGCCAGACGACGAACTTCTCCCAGGATCTGGAATGGCGGAATATCGGCCCGGCGAACATGGCGGGGCGGGTAACGGACATCGAGGCCGTGGAAGCAAATCCCGCCCGGGTCATCGTGGGATCCGCCTCCGGGGGAGCCTTCCTTTCCAACAATGCAGGCACGACCTGGGAGCCCATCTTCGAGGACTACGGAAGTGGAAACATCGGGGACATCGCCATCTTCCAGCCCAACCCCGACATCATCTGGATCGGTACCGGGGAGTCGTGTACACGGAACTCAATTGGGTGGGGTGACGGTGTCTACAAGTCTACCGATGGTGGGAAGACGTTCGTGAACGTGGGATTGAAGGACACTCACCATGTCAGCGAAGTCCTGACCCACCCGTCAGACCCGGACGTTGCGTACGTGGCCTCCCAGGGTCACCTCTGGGGGCACACCGGTGAGAAGGGGATCTTCAAGACTGAGGACGGGGGGCAGAGCTGGAGGCACCTCACTTCGGGGCTTCCCGACGATGGGAAGACCGGGGCCTCCGATCTGAAGATGGACCCCAGGGACCCGGACGTCCTCTATGCCGCTTTCTGGGAAAGACTCCGATTCCCCCACAAGTTCCTCTCAGGGGGGCCCCATGGAGGCATCTTCAAGTCCACCGATGGTGGGGAGAGCTGGACGAAGCTCACGAACGGGTTGCCGGACGGGGAGACGGGAAAGATCGGCTTGGCCATCTTCCATTCGAATCCGGATATCCTAACGGCCATCGTCGAGCACGGATTCCAGCCGGAGCGGGGGGATGAAGCGTACGAGGACATGAGCCGACTCGGGACGGGAATCTACCGATCCGAGGATGGCGGGGCCTCCTGGGAGTATCTGAACCGCTACAACAACCGCCCTTTCTATTACTCCCATATCTACATGGATCCGCAAAACGACCAGCGGGTCTATGTCCTTGCTGGATCGGCCCAGATCTCGGAGGACGGCGGTCGTTCCTTCGATCGCTCCATGCAGGGGATCAGCGGTGACTTCCACGCTTTCTGGGTGGACCCGAACAACCCGAACATGTTCTACGTGGGAAACGACAAAGGGTCCTACGTGACCTTCGACCAGGGCCACCACTTTGTCATGTTCGACAACATGGATATCGGCCAGTTCTATGCCGTCACAGCCGACAACCGGGACCCGTATTGGGTTTACGGAGGTTTGCAGGATAATGGAAACTGGGGTGGTCCGTCCAACAGCAGGGACTACAACGGGATCCTGAACGACCACTGGTTCAAGTTCCATTCCGGCGACGGTTTCCACACTACGGCGGATCCCAACGACTGGCGCACCGTCTACACCGAGTCTCAGGGAGGAAACATCCGTCGTTACGACGCGGTTTTCCGGCAGCAGGGCAAGAACATCACTCCCACTCCGGAGACCATCGTGAACTTCCAGGAGCTTTTCCCGGACTATGAGGGTGGCGACCGACTCTCCCGGGACCTGTTCCGGTTCAACTGGTCGTCCCCCCTCCGCCTCTCTCCGCACAACAGCAACACGGTCCTCTTCGGGGGGAACTACTTCTTCCGAAGCTATGACCGGGGCGATACGTGGGAGATCATCAGCCCCGACCTCTCCACCGCCGATCCGGAGTTGGCAGACGAGGAGAGCGGCGGTCTGACAAGAGACGTGACGGGTGCCGAAACCCACGCCACCATCATCACATTGGCGGAATCACCGTTGCGGCCTGGGCTGATTTGGGCAGGGACGGACGACGGCCGAGTTCACGTGACCCGTGACGACGGCCGGACCTGGGAAGATGTAGGTAGAAACCTCCCGGATCGTGTGGAGGGGCTGTGGATCAGCCGCGTGGAACCTTCCCACTTCGAGGAAGGCACCGCTTACGTTTCCATCGACGGGCACCGCTCCGACGAATTCCGTCCGTGGATCTTCAGGACGGATGATTACGGCCAGAGCTGGAATAGAATCACCAACGGGATTCCGGACGGGCACCCCATCTATGTTGTCAGGGAAGACTTGAAGAACCCGAATCTCCTCTTTTCCGGGGGCGAATTCGGAGCCTACTTCTCGGTGAACGGAGGGGAGGAATGGCAGCCCATAGGCCTGGAGCTACCCACCGTGGCTGTTCATGATTTGATCATCCACCCCAGGGACGGTGACCTCATTGCCGGAACCCACGGCAGGAGCGTTTGGATTCTCGACGACATCACGGCCCTTCAGCAGCTGACACCAGAAGTGTTGGCGAGCGATCTCCACCTCTTTCGGCAGAAGACCGCCACCAGGTGGCAGGGTATCAGCCGGGGAGCAACCCGTGGCCACAAGCTTTTCATGGGCAGGAATCCCCTGACCATTGACCAGCGGGAGCCGGGGAATTCCCCCAGTGAGCTCCAGAACTCTGCGGCCGTCCACTTTTGGCTGGGATCGGACCACGACGGTGCGGTTACGGTGGAGGTTTCATCATTGGATGGCGAGATGGTGGTATCGGAGGAGATCCAGGCCCATGAGGGGGTCAACCGTTGGTTCTGGGATCTCCGTTTCCGCCCCACGGCGGCTCAGAGGGAGGAGGCCGAGGCGCAGATGGAGGAGATGCGGGCCCGGATGGGTGGTCAGGTTCCGCCAGGTGCAATGGGGCGCTTCGGGGCCCGCGGGAGTGAGGCTGAGGCAGGTACCTACCTCGTGAGGATTACAGCAAACGGCCGCACCGTGGAAGGGACCTTGGCGGTGAGGGACGATCCAGGCCTTGAAGGCGTACTTCCCAGTGTGAGGTGACGAAGATGACTACTTCGACCTGGATTACCATGATCGGGATCCTGGCCTTTATCTGGGGCGGGTTCTCCATCGCCCTGAGGAAGGCCATCAGGAGCGAGTCGGAGAAGAGCCAGGACTGAGATCTCGGGCAGGCGGGTGAGGGGGCCCCACTGTCTCCTCTCCGAAGAAGACCTGCTCTCGGCGGTACCGGCGAAGCTGTTCGGGCGGTCCTCGCTGGATCCTGGGACCGAGACGAGCTAGCAGGCCTGCCCCTTTTCCCTTAGCTTGAACTCACCAAGGATCATCTCCATACACCGAAGCGGATGGTTGAGCTGTGGGCGGGACACGCCCAGGGTTTTCGTCCGCTATTTGAAAACTGGAAGGAGTCAGGAATGAGCGGAATGAAGGAGCGGGCGGAGAAGTTCTTCGATGCCTGTGAGACGGGGAAGGGTTGGGAGGCCTGCAGTGAGTTCTGTCATCCGGACGCGACCTTCTCGGCCCAAGCGGGAGCCCTGGCAGAGGTGAAAACGCTGGAGGGCTACACCGAGTGGATGAAGGGGATGTTCACCCCCATGCCGGACGGGCGATACGAAATCCGTTCCTTCGCCGTCGACGAGGAGAGGAAAAACGTTTCGGCGTTCGGCGTCTTCCACGGAACCCACACGGGTGAGGGAGGACCGGTGCCACCCACCGGGAAGAGCGTGGCGGCCGAATACGTCTACGTCATGGAGTTCGACGGTGACCGGATTCGTCACATGACAAAGATCTGGAATGACGCCCACAGCCTTCAGCAGGTCGGCTGGATGTAGGCTCTGCCTAAGTACCCCAATCCGGAAATACGATGGTATGTGAGCGCCGCTGCATCCCCGCTGGCCGCGTTGCGCTCATTCGCCGTACCACAGCGGGTACGACTCAATCGCGCGCCTTGCCAGCGGCGCGCTTCGGCGCCCTCGATACATCACCGTATTTCCGGATTGGGGTACTAAGACCGATCGAGAAAGACAAGGGTGGAGGGCCATGCCTCCCGGAGCGGGCTTCCAGAAGCGAGGCGGATGGCCAGCTCGCCAGGGAGGACGTGGCCCTTCGTCCCTACTGCACCTCACCTCTCTACGCTGGTATCAGCGATCACGTCCAGATTAGGCAGCATCACGATCTCGATGCGGCGATTCAGCCGCTGGCCTTCTTCTGTTTCGTTGGTGGCTACCGGCTGGAACTCACCATAGCCCGCGCCGGACACCAACTCCGGGGACACGCCCCGGTCCACTAGAAGCTTGACCACCGAGAGGGCCCTGGCAGCGGAGAGCTCCCAGTTGCTGGGAAACTGGGCCGTGGAGATGGGATCATCGTCGGTGTGCCCCTCCACCTGGAAGGTCCGGTCGCTGAATTCGCTGAGAACCGAGGCAATCTGAGACAGTGTCTCTCTCCCGTCCCTGCCCAGACTGGCGCTTCCGGGGGCGAAGAGAATGTCCTGGGGGAGGTTGATGACCATACGCCCCCGGACGATGGAAACGCTCAGGCGGCCCGCGTCGATGAGGGACCGGAATCTTCCCAGGACCTCCTCGTAGATCCGGTTCCGTTCACGAACTTCCTCTTCTATGGCGGCCAGTTGATCAAGGCGGCCCCGGAGGCGCTGGGCTTCGGCCCCCTGTACGTTCACCAGATCCCTGGCCCTCTCGATCTCCAGCTGGCATTCGGAGAGCTGCTCCTGGACCCGGAGCGTCTCCCTCGTGGATGTGCCCAACTCCTCGATAAGCCTATCGGTTTCCGTTTGCAGGCCATCGATCCGGGTTTGGAGACGGGCTTCCCGATCGTCCCGACGGGCCAGCTCCCGCTGATACTCCGCAGCCATTTCCTCCAGGTCGGCTCGAGTCGTGGAAAGCTCCTCCAGGGTCCGGTTGTGGGTACTCTTCTGGACGCACCCTGACTGGAACATGAGAGGGATTGTGGCCACCAATAGAGCTGACTTCCTCGAGATCAACACGTCTTCCTCCTGAGTTCTACTTCTTACGCCCCACTGAGAAGTCTCCAATCAGGAAGCCCTGGCCGCAAGGCGGGTCGGACTCATTCACGGGAGGGGGGAGAGGACCCTCGCGGAAATCTCTCGCCTCCTTGCCAACCCTTCCCCGTTTCCGACACCTTTCGCCGGTCCAAGAAAAACCTGAGCCACATCTTCGCCCGAGGACTTCACGTGCCCAAACGCACAGACATCGAGTCGATCCTGATCCTCGGTTCGGGACCCATCATCATCGGCCAAGCCTGCGAATTCGACTACTCGGGGACACAGGCCGTGAAGGCTCTGAAGGAGGAGGGTTACCGGGTCGTATTGGTGAACTCCAATCCAGCCACGATCATGACGGATCCGGACCTGGCGGATAGGACCTACATCGAACCTCTGACCCCATCCTGGGTGGAGCGGGTCATTCTGGCTGAAAAACCCGATGCCCTTCTCCCCACCATGGGGGGGCAGACCGCCCTGAATCTGGCCATGGAGCTCCACGAGCGGGGGTTTCTCCAGAAGCACGGCGTGGAACTCATCGGTGCAAACGCCCACTCGATCAGAATGGCCGAGGACCGGGAGCAGTTCACCGAGGCGATGCACCGGATCGGTTTGGCGGTGCCCCATGGCGGCTTCGCCCGGTCCATGGACGAGGCGAAGAAGATCGTCAAGGACATCGGATATCCAGCAATTATCCGGCCTTCCTTCACCCTCGGAGGTACGGGTGGCGGCATTGCCTACAATCTGGAGGAATTCGAGACCCAGATACGAAAGGGCCTGGACGCTTCCCCCATAACCGAGGTCCTCATCGACCGAAGCGTTCTGGGATGGAAGGAGTACGAGTTGGAGGTGGTGAGGGACGGTGCCGACAACGTCATTATCGTCTGCTCCATCGAGAACTTCGATCCCATGGGGGTCCATACGGGTGATTCCATCACCGTGGCTCCAGCCCAGACCCTTACAGACGTCGAATATCAGCACTTGAGGGACGCTTCCATCGCCATTATCCGGGAGATCGGCGTTGAGGCTGGGGGATGCAACATCCAGTTTGCGGTGAGCCCGGAGAACGGCGAGGTCTTGGTGGTGGAGATGAACCCCAGAGTCTCCCGATCCTCTGCTTTGGCCTCCAAGGCCACAGGATTTCCCATTGCACGAGTAGGAGCGAAGCTGGCCGTGGGGTACCGTCTGGACGAACTCCCCAACGATATAACCCAGACAACGCCGGCCTCCTTCGAACCGGTCCTGGATTATGTCGTGGTGAAAATTCCTCGGTTCGCCTTCGAGAAGTTTCCCGAGGTCAACCCGGTTCTGGGTGTACAGATGAAGGCAGTCGGGGAAACCATGGCCATCGGGCGCACCTTTCGTTCCGCCTGGCAAAAGGGATTCCGGGGGTTGGAGATCGATCGCTCCGGGTGGGAGGTGGGAGATCGCCTCCAGGACGATGCTCTGGATGGTGACGACCCCGACAGCCTGCTTGCCGCCCTGAGGCGACCCAGCGCGGAACGACCGTTTCAGCTGAAGCGGGCCCTGGAAGCGGGCGTCGCTCAAGATGAGCTCTTCGAGGCCACAAAAATCGATCCGTGGTTCCTGGATCAGCTTGCCCAGATCGTGGAGACCGAGAGCTGGTTCCATGGTCTGGAGGAGATGACTCCCGGGGCGCTGCGACACATGAAGAGAGAGGGCTTCAGCGACCTCCAACTGGCCCGGATCAGGGGAGGCACCGAGAAGGAGATTCGGGAACTCCGGTGGGAATGGGGAATCCGACCGACCTACAATGTCGTAGACACCTGCGCCGGTGAGTTCCCGGCCGCCACGCCCTACTTCTACTCTTCCTACGAGTCGGAAACGGAATCCAAACCTTCTGATCGGGAGAAGATCGTCATCCTGGGGAGCGGCCCCAACCGAATCGGCCAGGGGATCGAGTTCGACTACTGCTGCGTCCAGGCGGTTCTGGGGCTGAACGACGCCGGGTACGAGACCATAATGATCAATTCCAACCCGGAAACGGTCTCCACCGACTTCGACGTAAGTGACAAGCTCTATTTCGAGCCTCTTACCCTGGAAGACGTCCTGGAGATCATCCACCTGGAGCAGCCCAAGGGCGTCGTGGTTCAGTTGGGAGGACAGACCCCGCTCAAGCTGGCCGAGGAACTGGAGAACCTGGGCGCCCCGATCTTGGGTACTTCGGTGGATGCAATCGATCGGGCGGAAGACAGGGAACGGTTCGCCGAGGTATGCCGGCGGGTCGGGGCCAGGGTGCCGAACAACGGTGTGGCCACCAGTGAGAAGAAGGCCCTTCAGGTAGCCGAGAGGATCGGATACCCGGTTCTCGTTCGACCCAGCTACGTCTTGGGTGGTAGGGCCATGGAGATCGTCTACGACGAAGACACGCTCCGTGGTTATTTCGAGCGGGCGGTAAGGGCTTCGCCGGACCATCCGGTCCTCATCGATTCTTTTCTGGAGGATGCCTTCGAGGCCGACGTGGATGCCCTCTCCGACGGGTCGGACGTCGTCATCGGGGGCGTCATGCAACACATTGAGGATGCCGGCGTCCACTCTGGCGACTCAGCATGCGTTCTACCTCCCTACCTTCTGGGTGCCGAGGAGCTGGACGTCATACGCGAGACCACCAGAAGATTCGCCCTGGAGTTGGGGGTGGTCGGCCTGATGAACGTTCAGTACGCCATCAGGGATGGGACGGTCTATGTCTTGGAAGTGAATCCCCGAGCATCCCGGACGATTCCCTTCGTTGGAAAAGCTACCGGGGTCCCCCTCGCCCGGCTGGCGGCGCGGGTCATGGCCGGCGAGACCATTGCCGAACTGGGGGTCCCTCCCGAGCCGGCCGTTCCCGGCGTCGCCGTAAAGGAGGCTGTTTTCCCGTTCAACCGGTTCGAAGTTGATACCCTCCTGGGCCCGGAGATGCGGTCCACGGGTGAGGTCATGGGCATCGACGATTCGTTCGCCATGGCTTTCGCCAAAGCTGCCAAGGCGTCGGGAAACGCGGTACCGCTCCACGGTGGAACCCTGGTCGTGAGCGTGAACGACCGGGACAAGCCCACGGTCACGCCAATCCTTCGACGTCTCCACGACTTGGGGTACGACATTCTGGCGACACGGGGCACTCACGCCTACCTGTCCAGGCTGGGCATCCCCAGCAAGAGGGTCTTCAAAGTGGGGGAGGGACGACCGAACATTGTCGACGGAATCGTTTCCGGTGAGGTGGGCCTTCTCATCAACACTCCTCTGGGCAAGAAATCCCAGTATGACGACTACGCCATGCGTCGGGCTGCCATCACCCACAACATCCCTTATCTGACCACGATGTCGGCGGCCAACGCCGCCTGTGACGCATTGATTGCCCTGAGGAGCCGTACGCTGAGCGTTCGGGCCCTTCAGGACCGAATCTCCAGTGTTCAGGGGATCGAGAGGATCTGATGCCGTACCTTCTCCACTTCGTCAGGTGGTTTCAAAAGGAGAGACCATCATGACAGAACGCAGTCCGCCATCCGAGGGTCGTCTCACGGGCTTTCTCCTCCATCCGGCTGCCGCTCTCCACGACACGGGTTGGGGCCATCCGGAACATCAGGGTCGCATGAGG
>JASFVN010000294.1:0-5701 GCA_050049805.1 Gemmatimonadota bacterium | reverse complement strand
GGGCAGCCGGAATCGCCAGAAGCAGGGTGACCACCGTAGCGATCCCGATACTCACGGCGATGGGTACTCCTATGGCCAAACAGGCCAGGAACGATCCCCCCAGGAGGAGAACGGAAGAGTCCATCAAGACTCCGCCTCAAGGGCTGGCCTGCCGTCGCCGGGTCCCGCCGCGGTTGTCCGATCCCCGCCCTTCACCGCCGACGCAATGGACTCGAGAGAGAAGAGGACCATCAATGCTCCCGACAGGGGGAGGGCCAGATAGACGTACCCCATGCGAATGCCCATGGATGCGGAGATCTGATTCAGCCGGAACGCCAGCTGAACCAGCCAGAGCCCGCCACCCACCATTGTGGAAAGGGCGAAGAGGAGCACCAGGAAGTGGGCCAGGATCTCCGCACCTTTTCGCCAGGGACCGCCCAGCTGCTCCACCACGATGTCGATCCCCAGGTGGGCCCGGGTCCTGACCCCGTAGGCGGCCCCCAGGAGGCCGATCCAGATGAGTAAGAACCCGGCCAGCTCTTCGGTGAAAGAGCTGGGGTACCGGAGCACGAACCGTGAGGCCACCTGCCAGGTGACGTCGATCACCATCAGGGTCATGAGGCCCACCAGGGCCCAGCCCAGGGCCTTCTCGGCCCGGGAGCTCACCCGGGTCAGCCGGGGCCGGGGAGGGATTGAAAGGCTCAACCCATCCCTCCGTGACGAATGGGGGCGGGCTCCATCACCTCGTCTCCTGGATGGCTCGGAGGAGGTCGTAGGTGGGAGTGCCCCGAAAGCTCCTGAACATGGGCTCCGCGGCCTGCCGGAAGGCTTCCTTGTCGGGTTCGATGATTTCCACCCCGGCGGCCCGGACGGCCTCCAGGGCCTCCTGCGTCGACTCTCGCCAGAGCCTCCTCTGCACCGTCACGGAAGCCTGGGCCGCTTCTCTGAGCCAATCCTGCTCCTGGCCCGAGAGGTCGTCCCAAACGTGCGTGCTGATGAGAAGGACGTCCGGGACCCAGGTGTGCTCGTCCAGGGTGTAGAACCGGCAGACTTCGTAATGCCTGGAGAGATAGAAGCTCGGGGGGTTGTTCTCGGCGCCGTCCACCACACCCTGCTGCAGGGCCGAATAGAGCTCCCCCCAGTCGATGGGGGTGGCCGAGCCCCCCAATTCCCGAACCATGCGAACGGACGTGTTGCTTTGCTGGACCCTGATCTTGAGGCCGGCCAGGTCCTCAGGCGTCCGGATGGGAGTGTCCGTGGAGTAGAAGCTCCGGGGCCCGGCGTCGTAGTAGCCCAGGCCCCTGAGGTAATAGTCGGTCCCGGCAGCCAGCAGATCTTCGCCGATCTCCCCGTCCAGGATCCGCCAGAGGTGCTCCTGGTCCCGGAATAGATAGGGGATGGAGAAGATCTTCATTTCGGGGACGAAGGACTCCAGGGGGCTGGCGGAGACCTTGGTCATGGCAATGCTCCCGATCTGGAGCAGTTCGATGAGGGTACGTTCTTCCCCCAGCTGCCCACTGGGGTGGATCTCGATGCGTAGCCGGCCCCCGGAAAGCTCGGCCGCCCGGTCCGCCATGTGCACCATGGCCAGGTGAACGGGATGAGAGGTGTCCAGGGAATGGGCCAGCTTAAGCACCCGCCCGTCCTCTTTCCCGCCGCATCCCGCCAAAGGCCCGAGAAGGAGAAGGATCAGGCAACACCGCCTCATTTCACCTCCGGCTCGATGACCACCGCCCCCAGGGCGCCGAGCTTCTCCCGGACCAAATCGAACATACCTTCGCTTTCCACCATCCCGACGATGGCTCCCCCGGATCCCGTGAGCTTCGCCGAGGCCCCGAGGCTCCTGGCCGCC
Organism: Gemmatimonadota bacterium; assembly: GCA_050049805.1. GTDB lineage: Bacteria > Gemmatimonadota > Gemmatimonadetes > Longimicrobiales > Gaopeijiaceae > JABDNZ01. The sequence goes on along the minus strand of JASFVN010000294.1, from coordinate 3,870 downwards.
TCCACCAGGGCGAGGTCCCACTCCGAGATGGTCATGATGCGGCGACGGAGTTCGAAGTTCCGGTTCATGAGGGAGGCGAAGGTACGGTGGTCGCCGTTCAGGAGGGCGGACCGCCCTTCGGTGGCCAACTCCGCGATGCGGGAGACGGCTTCCCGGGTGGCCCGGTCGCCGGCCTGCCACCTTCTCCGGAGTCCGTCGTGGACGCGCCCAGACACCTTGGTTGGCTCCGGGTGATAGGCTACGAATATTCGAGGGAGGAGGCCGCGGTCGAGGGGCTCGTACGCCCCGTACCCTCGAGACTCCATGAGGTCCTGGGACAGGTCCATGTACACCAGGCCCTCGAATACCTGGGCCACCCGGTCCATGAGCCCGGCGGTGATCCCCAGCTCGTCGAGTTCGGCTGACAGCACCAGGTTCGGTTGTATCTCTCGCGGAATCTCCACTTCGAAGAAGGACATGAGGCCCCGAAGGGTGGCCGTCACGATGGCGCTGGATCCGGCCAGTCCGACCTGCCGGGGGATGGTGGAGTGGTACCGGGCTGTGAAGCCCCGGGGTGGAAGGGAGATGCCTTCCGCCCTGCAGTAGTCGTGAAAGACCTTCGCGATAGCCTTGATGAGCCGCCTGCCCCCGTAGTACCCCTGGCGCTGGATGGAGCCGACGAGGTCGTTGATGTCCTGGAAGACGTCCTCTTCCCCGTCCCGGTGCCCGATCCGAACCTCCGAGGTTTCGTGGAGGGAAACGGTCGCCTGAAAGTTCCTGATGGCGACCGAGAGAACCCGGCCATGGTAGACGTCGGAAGGGTTTCCCAGGAGACCTGCCCTGGCGAAGGCCTTCCCTTCAGCCGCAGGTAGGGCGGGGCCGGCTGGTTCGGTGAAGCCCTCGTGGGAGGTCAACCCTACCCCTCGGCGATCCCGAGTCCGTCCAACACCCCCCGCATGTAAGCGAAGGATTGAAGCATCCCGGGCAATGGATTCTGGGCGTCGATCTCGTACTCCAGGTTCACATAGCCGGAGTACCCCATGGCAACGAGCTGCTGGAAGATGGCCGGCATGGGCATGGCTCCCTCCCCTACGATGCACTGGCTCTCAGCCAACAGGAGGTTCTTCAGGTCTTTCACGTGGACGTCCAAAACCCGGTCTCCGGCTTCCGCGATGGCCTCCACGATATCCACGCCGGTGCGGGTGGTGTGACCCAGGTCGACGCAGACACCTACCCGGGGGTCCATGTCCCGGATGACAGGGAGGGCATCGCCGGGAGCAGGGAAATGCGCGTCGGTGGGTCCGTGGTTGTGGATGGCCACGGCGATGTCGTACTCGACGACGAACCGTTCGATGCGAGGGAGAGTCTCCGCCGTCGGCGCGATGACCATGAGAGGCATGCCCGCCGCTTGGGCATAGTCGAAATACTGTCGGATATCGTCGTCGTCGTCCTGCTGGAGGGTGACGACGCCTCCTCCCACGATGGTGAGGCCCGCCGCCTCGAATTCCTGCCGGCCGGCGGCCAGCTCCTCCGGCGTGCTTTCATAGGGTAGGTGCATGGACTTGATGCAGACCCAGGGCGTCCTCAACGCCTGAACGGCGGCGATGGCGTCGGCCCGGCTCAACTCCCGAAGGGAATAGCTGGCGACGCCGAGCTTGATTACCCCTTCTGTTGCGCCCCCGGGCTCCGAGCCCCGTCCTTCCTCGGTCCCAGACAACCCCTCTGCATCGGGGGCGCAGCCTGCCAGGGACCATGGGAGAGCAAGGCCGGCCGTGGCGGCCGCGCTGGCTTTCAGAAATTCTCGCCTACTCTCGCTGCCTGGCCCCCATCGGTTCTCAGTTTGTCTTTTCATGGTCACACCCTCGGCTCCCAGCCGGGTTCATAGTCACGGTCCCAGAGGGACATTGCGGCCGAATCGTCCAGAATCCTGCCCGTTGCCGGATCGCACCTCAGGGCGCCGGAGGTCCTCTGGGCGATGTTTCCCAGATGGCAGAGGAGCTGGCTCTTGTGGCCCCCGAGGATGTGGGCGTTCGGAGCCCGGTTCTCCCTGATCGATTCGAAGAAATTCACGATGTGGAGGTCGGTGAGGGTCCCCCCGCCCCGGGTATCCAGGGCGTCGTCCACCTCTCCTCGGATCCTACGGGCGACCTCGTTGTTCTGGCTGTCATAGATGACGTATCCGGAGCGATCAACGATGGCGGTACCCTCCGTTCCATGGATGGCAGCACCTCGACCTCGTCCTTCCACCGGGCGGCCGCTGCAGCTGCGCCCTTCCCAGGTGATGACGGCTCCGTTCTCGAATTCGAAGGAGGCCATCTGTGTATCGGGGCATTCCCAGTCGTCGTCGTAGTGATAGCGTCCTCCCGACGAGGTGACCCTGGTGGGGAAGTCCACCCCCAGGGCCCAGCGGCAGACGTCGATCTCGTGGGTGCCGTTGTTGCAGATCTCTCCAGTCCCCCAGCGCCAGAACCAGTGCCAGTTGTAGTGGATGATGTTGTCCCGGTAGGCTGTCCGAGGTGCCGGGCCCTGCCAGAGATCGTAGTCGAGCCACTGGGGAACAGACGCCACCGAGCCTCGGCCGATGGGCCCCCGGGTGTTGGCGTACCAGGATCGGCCGTAGTAGGGGCGCCCGATGACTCCCTCCCTGATCCGCTGAATCAGCTCGATGGACTCGGGTGCCGATCGCTGCTGGTTTCCCATCTGCACGACCAGCCCGTGTCGGCGCTGGGCCTCCACCAGGAGCTCCCCCTCCCGGGGCCCGTGCCCGCACGGTTTCTCCAGATAGACGTGCTTTCCGGCCTGAAGAGCCAGGAGAGCCGCCGGGGCGTGCCAATGGTCCGGCGCCGCCACCACCAGGGCGTGGACCTCCTGGTCGTCCAGGGCCCGGCGGAAGTCGGTGACTCCGCGAGGATTCCTGCCCTGGAGCTCGCCGACCTGGGCGACCGTGGTCTCCACTGCCCGGGAATCCACGTCACAAATGAAGCGGATCTCGGCGCCCATCCGCAGGAATGCTTTCGCCAGTTCATTACCGCGGCTGTTGACGCCCATGACCGCCACGGCAATCCCGTTCCGTTCCTGGTGAGGCCATTCGAAGAGGGGGGCGTTGGCCAAGACCCCCAAGCCAATCCCGGCCCGGGTGCTCTTCGATACGAAGTCTCTCCGGTTCATGGGGTCGGGCGCGGCCGGGGCTTTCGGGTCGAAGGGATCGATCATGGTGTGATCTCCCGGATCTTGATATTTCGGAACCAGGCGTCGTCTCCATGGTCCTGGAGCACGATGTGTCCGGCCCTCTTTTCGGCAAACCCCTCGATGGGGAGGTACTTGCTCTGGGCGAAGACCGAGTCGAAGGCCGGAGTGCCCAGATCGAATTCCAGGACTTTGACCCCGTTCAACCAATGCTCACCATGGCCCTCGTTGAAGAGGATTCGGCCTTCATTGAACGAACCCACCGGCTCGAGCCTCTTGTCCGGCCCAGGGGGAACCAGGTCGTAGAGGGCCCCGGCGGTTCGGTTTGGACCGTTCTGGGCATCCGGATGCAGGTCGTCGTCCAGGATCTGGTACTCGAACCCCAGGGCGGCGTTGTCGGGGGGCGAGGCGGTGGACATGGCCTCCGAGACGTTGTACTTGATGCCGCTGTTCGCTCCGGGTGCCACCTTCCACTCGAAGACCAGCTCGAAATTCCGGAAGGTCCGGACGGTCATCAGGTCGCCCCCTACCAGAGGCTGCCCGTCGGGAGCCGTGGGGACGGCACCGCTGGCTACCTTTCGGATGGTACCGTCCTCGACGATCCAGTGTCCGCTTGGCACCGAATCCCGGCCGAGCCCCGTCCACCCGGCGAAGCTCTCACCGTCGAAAAGGACCGTCCACTCCTCTTGAGCCTGGGAGGCATCT
>JASFVN010000056.1:0-19214 GCA_050049805.1 Gemmatimonadota bacterium | reverse complement strand
CTCCCGGCCCGACCGGAGATGGAGCCCTCCAAGGTTCAAGGCTTCTCCTTCCATGGCTCCCTCCTTGGACAGCTCCAGAACAGTGTCCAGATCCCGAGTAAGGAGGATGCTACGCAGCTCGGATTCGCGCCACGAATCGAGGCGCTCTCTTGCCGCGGCGGGGGCAAGGAACTCCACCTCCACCCCTTTAGGTACTCCCAGGGCGTATAGCTCTTGCTCCCACTCACTCTCGGCCAAGGCCGAATCCACGACCAGATAGCGGTCCGGGTGAAGGAGCCCGCCCCACCCCACCACGACCTGGCCATGAATAAGGCGCTCGTCCACCCTCAAGAGGACGATGGGCATCAGGCCATCCCCTCTTCCAGAAAATCAGGAACGCTCCTCAGACCTTCCCTCCCTTTACGCATGAGCCTGGGGATCAGTTCTTCAAGGGTCATTTCTCGGTGGAAGACGAAATCCAGGAGGATCGGGAGGCTCACTCCGGAAATCACCGCTGCCTCCGAGTCCTGCTGGCAGCAGATCCGAGCCGCCACGGCACAACTCCCGCTGGGAAGGTCCGTGAAGAAGATCACGGGCCCTTTTCCCAGGAATTCGGCCAATTCGGCCTCCAGGGTTTCCGGCGACTTCCCCTCGTTGCTCACGGGCACCAGGGCCCCGCCCCCCACGCCGGAGATTCGGGCGACCGCGTCCACGATTCCAGCGGCCATGGAGCCGTGGGCTAGTACAACCCCCTGGATTGGCGGGATCTCACTCATAGTCCTGTTCGAGGTATTCCCGGACCGGACGCATGGCTTCTCTGAGCTTCTGGTCGAACTCACGGGCAGGGTCGATTCCCGCGTATTTCAAGAGATGGTTCATGGCAACCACCTCTGAGATCACCGTAATGTTTTTGCCAGGATTCAAAGGCACCGTCACCTTGGGCAGGGTCACACCGAGGATCTCGGTGGTTTCCCGCTCCAACCCCGTCCGACTGTATTCCTGGGTATCGTCCCAGGCCTCGAGCTGGACGACCACCTCGATCCGCTTCTGCTGGCGAATGGCCCGTATGCCGAACAGAGCCTTCACATCGATGATTCCGACACCTCGGATTTCCATGTGGTGTCGCTGAATCTCGTGGCCGTGGCCGATGATGATGTCATGGCCCCGTCGGGTGGCGAAGACGAGGTCGTCGGCCACCAGGCGGTGCCCCCTCTCCACCAGATCCAGGACACATTCGCTCTTGCCAATTCCGCTTTCCCCAACGAAGAGAAGGCCTACACCGTAAACGTCTGCCAGGGACCCGTGTAGACTCACGGTGGGGGCAAGGGCCGCTTCCAGGTACGGGTTCAGGAGTTGGAAGAATTGCCCGGTGCCCATGGAGGTTCGGAACACCGGAATCTGATAGTCCTGGGCGATTCCCAGAAAATCGTCGGAAACCTCCAGGTCTTTCGTGACGAAGACCACGGGGACGTTGTGGCCGAGGAGGTGGCGGAGGCGTCGGCCCGCCACGTCCGGATCCTGGGAGGCCAGGTAGGCCATCTCTGTTTCCCCGAACACCTGCACGCGGCCCCCCACGACCCTCTCCGTAAAACCGGCCAGGGCAAGCCCGGGGCTGGCCGGATCCGGATGAGAGATGGGACGGCTGAGGTCGGCATCGAGGGTGAGGTTCTCGAGCCCCAGAGTCTCCTCCCGGTCCCGGAGGAGCTCCTCGACGGTGATTTGCCTGTTCACGCTTCGTCCGTCACGTTTCCTGGGGACGGGGGTCGTTTGCCCCGGGTTTGTGGTAGTCCTTCAATTGCTTTCGTCGCCGCTTCAGAATACGGGAGAGTCGGTCCACCATCTGGTCCACAGCCTCCCTGAACTCAGCGCCTTCTCCACCTGCCAGGACCGGTTCCTCCCGGTCGACCCTCAGGATCGCGTCGACCTTTTTTCTGTGCTTTTCCACCTCGAACGTCACCTCGGCTCCAGAAAGGCGAGGCTCGTATTTCGAGAGCTTCCCCAACTGCTGTTCCGTCCGGGCCCGAATCGTGTCGGGGACCTCGCAGCGGCGGGCGGCGATCTGTACTCTCATGGCTCCTCCGTGCTTCGGGTCACCCTGCCAACGGCCACACCTCTCGGGGGTGGGGGTGCAGGGGATGAAAAAAAGTTATGGTGCCGGGTGGACACCGGCCACCCGGGCTTCGAGAAAAGCCTCCATGGCTCTGGCAGACTTCTCCCAGGTGAACCCTTCGGAAAACTCCCTGGCCGCCAAACCCATATCTGCCCGAGCCTTCGAGTCGGCAAGCATCCGGGAAATCGCTTTCGACAGGGCGTTGACATCCCCGTGAGGCACGAGGACACCGGTACGGCCATCCACGACCGCATCCCGCAAGCCCGGCGAATCGCTGGCGATTGTGGGGGTGCCGCAGGCAGATGCCTCCAGAATGGAAATCCCCCAACCCTCCTTCGGGGAAGTGAGCAGGTGAATCCAGCTTCGGCGTAAAAGGCGTACCTTCTCGTCCTGGGACACATACCCCAGAAAGTCTACGATGTCTCCCAGCCCCAACTTATCGGCGACGCTCCGGAGGCGGGGCAGGTCGTCACCCTTTCCCGCGACGAGGAGACGAGCGTCCGTCCCGCCCCCCCGAAGGAGGGCCAAAGCCCTCAAGACAATGTCGATCCTCTTGTAGCGCTTCAACCGCCCCAGATAGAGGAGGGTGGGCTCTGGAAATCGATCGCCAACGGGGCCGGGTGTGAGAGCCTGGAGATCCACGCCGTTGGGGACGATGGCCATCTCCCCCCCCGTCAGCCCCCGGCGACGCAGATCGGCTGCAGTGCTCTCGGAAACGGCCACGATCGGCAGATCCTTGAAGACCCGGGGGATCGGCCGCTCCAGAAGCCAGGTCGCCGTCGCCACGGGGAAGGATGCTTCCTGAAAGGCCGTGGCCCCGAAAAGATGATGAACCAGGAGGACCACCGGAGCCTGAGTCCAAAACGGCATGAAAATCGGGACCTTGTTCAGATCCTCCACCACAACGTGGAATTGGTCCGGGTCCAGTTTCTTCTTGAGGTATCGAGGGGCATGGAGACCGAAGGTCATTCGCCCTCCTACCCGGTGAATCTTCATTCCGTCCAGGGTGTCCCGAGGCTGGCAACCGGGAAAGCCGGAGGTCAGGAGGACGATGTCATGGCCCCAGGAGGCGAGGCGACCGAACACCTCATGGAGGTGGGATTCGGCCCCCCCGGCCTGCGGGTTCGACCCATCCAACCAGTTGACCACGAGGATCTTCAGCTGGGAGCTCCTGCACTCATTGGCCCGGAAGGTCAGAACGCTTGAATAGGGCGTCGAGGACTCCGTTCACGAATCTCGGAGAGTCCTTTCCTCCGTAGGCCTCAGCCAGGAGAATACCCTCCTGGATCGAGACTTTGGGCGGAATCTCCGCCAGAAAGAGGATTTCGGCGGCGGCGAGGCGAAGGATGGATCGGTCCATCACTGAAAGACGATCTAGCCGCCAGTTCTCCAGGCACCCCTGAAGAGCCCGATCCACATCAGGAAGATGGTCCTGAAGTGTTTCCAGGAGAAGCTCGATGTACGGTACTCTCCTGGGGGATACCCGTCGAGTCGTTAGAACCCGAGACAAGGCCTGGCCAATGGTCTCGCCGGCCCCGGCGCTTTCCCAACGGTAGAGGACCTGGAGAGCCCAGGCCCTGGCCCGGCTCCGGTCCCTCGGATGCGTTCCGTCCCGAGCCGGGGGTTCGACGAGCAATCCCTACTCCATCTTCTGAAAGAGGCCGGCCATTTCCAACGCGCTCAACGCAGCGTCCCACCCTTTGTTTCCGGCCTTGGTTCCTGCTCTTTCCAGGGCCTGGTCCACGGTGTCGGTGGTCAGGACACCGAGGGACACCGGGATCGTTGCTCCCCTGGCTACTGCCCCCAACCCCCGTGTAGCCTCTCCGGCTACGTACTCGAAATGGGGCGTCCCGCCTCGGATCACGCAACCCAGGGCAATCACGCCGTCATATCGCTCAGAGTCCGCCACCCTGGCTACGGCAGAGGGCAGTTCCCAGGCTCCGGGAACCCGGTAGAGGTCGATGTCACTCTCATCTACGCCGTGGCGAATCAGGCAATCCGTGGCCCCGGTCACCAGCTGTTCCGTGACCAGGGAGTTGAAGCGGGTCACCACGATGGCGAACCGCTTTCCACTGCCGTTGAGGTCTCCGTTGAACTCGTTCACGTTACGTGCTCCCTTGGCCGGTACTCTAGAGTATGTGTCCCAGCTTGGTGCGTTTGGTAGCCAGGTAGGCCCGGTTGAACTCCCCTGCCTCGATTTCGAGGGGTTCCCTTCCGGTGATTTCCAAGCCGTAGCCCTCGAGTCCCACGATCTTCCGTGGGTTGTTGGTCAATAATCTGATGGAGCTGAGTCCCAGGTCCAAGAGGATTTGAGCCCCCAGGCCGTAGTCCCGCAGGTCGGGCTTGAACCCCAGGGCCTCGTTGGCCTCCACCGTGTCGCTACCCTGGTCCTGAAGGTCGTAGGCTCGGAGCTTGTTGGCCAGCCCGATACCCCGCCCCTCCTGCTTCAGATAGACAATGGCTCCCAAGCCGATCTCGTCGATCTTTCGCATGGCCGCGTGGAGCTGCTCCCCGCAGTCACACCGTTTGGAGCCGAAGGTGTCTCCTGTCAGGCACTCCGAATGCATTCGGACCAGCACGTTCTTTTGACCCTCCAGCTCCCCCTTCACGATGGCCACATGGTCCCGCTCGTCCACCAGGTTCGTATACCCGATGATCCTGAAGTCCCCGAATTCCGTAGGAAGCTCGGCCTCCGCCACCCGCCTCACCAGCCGTTCCCGAGCCAGCCGGTAGGACACGAGCTGAGCCACGGTGATGAACTTGAGGTCATGCTCTTTCGAGATCACCTCCAGCTCGGGCCTCCGGGCCATGGTGCCGTCTTCGTTCAGGATCTCGCAAATGACACCCGAGGCCGGCAACCCGGCCAAGCGAGCAAGGTCCACGGCAGCCTCGGTCTGGCCCACCCGTCGCAACACCCCGCCTGGACGGGCCCGGAGGGGGAAGATGTGCCCGGGGCGCCTGAGGTCGTTCGGACGGGTGTCCTGGTCCAGAAGTACCTGAATGGTCTTGGCCCGGTCGTAGGCGCTGATTCCGGTGGTGACGCCGAATCGGGTGTCGGCATCGACGGAGATCGTGAAGGCGGTGTTGAGGGGATCCGTGTTGTGGTCGGTCATGAGGGGTAGGCCGAGCTCGTTCGCCCGCTCACCTGTGAGGGCCACGCAGATCAGTCCCCGTCCGAACTTGGTCATGAAATTGATGATCTCGGGAGTCACCTCCGAGGCGGCACAGACGAGGTCTCCCTCGTTCTCCCGGTCCTCGTCGTCCGCCACGATGACCATCTTACCCTGACGGATATCCTCGATTGCGTCGGCGACGCGGTCGAAGGTCATTCCTTGTTCCCTCCGTAACCCCAGGCCTCAAGGCCCGACAAATTGATCCCCTCCCCGCCCTTCCAGGCCGAAAGGAGCTTGGCCACGTACTTTCCCACCAGGTCCCCTTCCAGATTCACCGGATCTCCCGGTTTCAAGCCTCCGAGATTGGTGTGCTCCCAGGTGAAGGGGATTATTCCAACCTGGCACTGCCCCTCCCCTGGGAATGCGTTCACCGTCAAGCTAACACCGTTGATGGTGATGGAGCCGTGGAGGATGGTGTGTTTTTCGACAAGCTCGGGGATTTGGAAGTCGAGCAGCCAATAGTCGCCCTCCTGTCTCACCGCCACCAAGCGCCCAACACCGTCCACGTGCCCCTGAACCAGGTGCCCATCCAGGCGTCCGCCCAGAACCATGGAGCGTTCCAGGTTGACTTTGCTTCCGACCCGGTAGCCGCCGGCGATGGTACGGGACAAGGTCGTGCCGATGGTTTCAATGGCAAAGGTCTCGACGTCATTCCTGATGGCCGTCTGGCAGGCTCCGTCCACGGTAATGGAGTCCCCGGGCTTCAGCTCCGATGAGATCTCCGGTGCCCGGATCTCGAACTCCCTGGCCCCGGAGCGCTCCCTCACAGAGCTGATCAGACCCACGGTTTCTATGATTCCTGTGAACATCCTTCTACTCGGTCGAAAGTCAGGAGGACATCCCTCCCAAATAACCCCCCGGAGCCCAGGGGTTTCCACGCGTTCCAGACCTCCCGGGACACGAGCCCCGGGAAGGCCGGTACACCCCGGTCACCCAGCACAAAGGGTGCCACGAAAAGGTAGATCCTCTGGGCCCACTCCCCTCTCACGAGCCCGGCGGCCAGGGTCCCCCCTCCCTCACAGAAGAGCGAGCGGATTCCCAGCTCCCAGCACGCTTCCAGGACCGCAGGGATCGAGACTCCCTCCATTGTCCTGGGAACCTGATGAACACGGGCCCCAGCCTTCTCCAGGCGGTGGAGGGAGGCAGTGGGAACATCGTCTGCGGTGAAGATCAACAAGTGGGCATCCGGCAGGTCTCGAAAGAGGTTGGCGTCTGGAGGGGTCTTACCCAGGGTGTCCAGAACCACTCGCCACGGCTGCCTTCCGGCTCCATCCCCGAAACGTACCGTCAGACGAGGATTGTCCACGAGAACCGTGTTCGAGCCCACCAGAATGCCATCGAAGCCGGATCTCAACCGGTGGGCTTCCCGTTGGGCCTCGGCTCCAGTGATGGAGGTTCGGTGACCCTTCGCTTCGGCGATCTTCCCATCCAGGGTCTGGGCCAGCTTCAGAGCCACGAAGACCGAGCTCCTCTCCTGGTTCCAGAAAAAGGAGGGGTTTTCCCGGCGGGCCTCCTGTGGGGTGAGGCAGGGTCCGAGGACCTCCAACCCCCCCTTTGCGAGAGCCGCTCCTCCCCCCCTCGATTCTGTCCCAGGATCGCCGGCGCCGTAGACTACTCTCGAGACCCCTGCCTCGATGAGGGCCTGTGCGCAGGGGGGGGTTTTCCCCATGTGATTGCATGGTTCCAGGCTCACGTAGGCCGTGGAGCCCCGTGCTTCTTCCCCCGCCTTCTCCAGGGCTCGGGCCTCGGCGTGAGGGCCACCGAATTCCTCGTGCCATCCCTCTGCCAGGATCCGGCCGTTCTTCACGAGGACACATCCGACCATGGGGTTCGGATGGACCGCCCCCCACCCCCGCTCACCCAGGTCGATGGCTCGTTGAAGGAACCTCTCATCGGTTGGGGAAAGGGGACACGGCATTGGGGGGTGCCTCAGAAAGTCAGCCTGAGGGCCAGAGACCCGAAGTAGGACGCCGATGATGGATCGAAAGCATGGGGCCCAGAGACGGAAGAATCGGGAAGGTTCGGTTCGAAGCCTTCTCCCCAACCGACTTCCCCGGACAGCTGGAGGGTCAGGAAGGTCCTCGATGCCCCCACAAACGCGACACGGCGGCTGGATCGGACCTCTCCTGCTCCGGCCGAGTCCACGCTCCCCCCGCTGGGGTCGCTGACGACCAAACTCACGTCACCCAGATATCGGTCCCACCCGAACCCTCCGAAGAACCCGATTCCCCAGAGGTCCTTTCCCACCATCGCTCTCAGGGAGGAAGCCTGCAGGTCGAAGGCGGCCTCGACGGGATCGTCTCCGGCGACCTGCCAAAGGGAGTGGTCTCCCAGGAACCGGTGGAACGCTGTCACCGACAAGCCCGGGAGGGAAAAGGACTCCCGGAACAAGCCTATCCGACCTCCCACGCCCCAGCCGGCAGCCCCGTCCTGGAACCCGCCTTTCTCCGGCTTTCTGGTCCATTGCCCGGCCACGGACAGATCCAGGGAGCCGAATCCCCCCACCGTGGGCCCGAGGGAGAAGCCGTCGAAGAGACCCACAGTCCCGGAAAGGTGGAGTGCAGGAATGCTGGCAGTGGCTTCTCCCGAGGGGAGATCGCCCGGAGAATTCATGGCTGGCATGGGAGCCCGGGTCATGGAGCCCCAAACGCTCAAGGCGAATCTAGGAGATCCCTTCGTGCGCCACCCCAGGGTGCTGGCCGCTCCCGGCAGGTCGATTCCGCCTGAAGCGGCGAGTCCCAGTGCCCCCTGGGCAGCCTGGGCGGCCAGAGCCGCTTCCTGACACCACGCCATGTGGGCCTCACTTGGGGCGCCACAGGTCGAGACCAGATCGATCAGGTCCTGGGCCGGAAGCGGAAGGGTCGCAGCAACCGAGGCCAGGAAAAGGACGAGGCCGGAACCAGCCCGCCGGACATGCAGGTGGCTCAATCCAGCTCCACCCCCTCCCCGTGCCGGATCTCTCCGAGAATCCAACTTTTCTCCCCCGATGCGGCCAGGTCGTTTGCCACCGAATCGGCCAGGTCCGAGCCCGCGATGACGATCATACCTACGCCCATGTTGAAGACCCGGAACATCTCCTGGCTCGAGACCTTCCCGCCTTCCTGAAGGACACTGAACAGAGGCGGAACCTCCCAGCTTTCCATGTCGATCCGTGCGCCGAGGCCCTGGGAGAGGACCCGCGGCAGATTCCCCGGGATGCCACTACCGGTTATGTGGGCAAGTCCATGGACCCTTCCTGATTTCAGGAGGGGCTCGAGGGAGGGGAAATAACTCCTGTGAATGGCCAAGAGGGCTTCCCCAACGGTCCTGCCCAGGTCGGGAAACAGGTCGTCGACCCCCAAACCCATGGCTTCGAAAACGATCTTCCTGGCCAAGGAGTACCCGTTGGTGTGCAATCCCGTGGATGCAAGGCCGATCAATACGTCCCCCGCCCGAACCAGAGATCCATCGAGAATTTCCTCCCGCTCCACCACCCCGGTGATAAATCCGGCCAGGTCGTATTCTCCTTTCCCATAGAAATCCGGCATCTCCGCCGTTTCCCCTCCCAGAAGAGCGCAGCGGTTTTCCAGACACGCCTGGGCAACACCACGGACGACCTCCGACACGACTCCCTCCTCCATTTGCCCCGTGGCCAGGTAGTCGAGGAAAAAGAGGGGGGAGGCTCCCTGGACCAGAATGTCATTGACACAGTGATTGACCAGGTCCTGGCCCACGGTATCGTGACGTCCTGTGAGAAACGCCAGTTTGAGCTTCGTGCCGACGCCGTCGGCACTGGAAACGAGGACCGGCTCCTTCAGGCCTCCCGGAAGAGCATAGAGGCCTCCAAAGAGTCCCATCTCGGAGAGCGTGTTCTGGTCTCGGGTCCGTGAAACCAGCTCTTTCAACCTGGTTTTGGCCCGGTCGGCGGCGTCCAGGTCTACCCCTGCTGCCTGGTAGCTCAGCCCGTCCGTTTCAGGCATCCGGCTCTGCCTCCGTTCGAGGATCCATGCGGGTCGGCGCTGTCACTCCAAGGATCTCCAGACCGTTTCGCAGAACGATCCGGACGGATCGGGCCAGGGCCACGCGGGCGGCCCGGAGACCTCTGTCCTCCGCCAGAACCGCCAACTCGGGACTCCTGGAAGGATTGCCCGCGTGGTACCATGAATTCACCGCCCCAGCGGTTTGCTCGAGGTAGTCAGAAAGTATGTGCGGCGCCCGGACTGCGGCTGCCCGCTCGACCGTGTCCGGGAAATCGGCCAGACGTTTGATAAGGTCTCTTTCCAGAGGGTGGGAGAGGGCCTCGAGGTCGGCCCCCTCCACCCGGATTTCGTCTTCAGAGATCCCGCCCTTCCGAAAGATCGAGCACATGCGAGCGTGGGCGTATTGAATCTTGAAGACCGGGTTCTTCTCCGACTGGTCCAGGGCCATATCCAGGTCGAAGATCAAATGAGCCTCGGGTTTCCTCATAAGCAGGAAGTACCGGGCCACGTCGGTGCCCACCTCGGTGAAGAGCTCCCTCACCGTCGTGTACGAGCCGGCCCGTTTGGAGATCTTCGCCTCCTCCCCGTCCCGTATCACGGTGACCATCTGGTGGAGCACATATTCGGGGTACCCTTCAGGGAGCCCCAGAGCCTGAAGACCCGCCCGGACCCGGGCAACGGTGCCGTGGTGATCGGAACCCTGCACGTTGATGACATGCCGGAAGCCCCTCTCCCACTTTGTCATGTGGTAGGCAACGTCGGGCAGGAAGTAGGTGGGCGAGCCATCTCCTTTCACCATGACCCGGTCTTTCTGGTCTCCGTATTCCGTGGTTCGGAGCCAGACGGCTCCGTCCCTCTCGTACACCAGGCCGGTCTCCTCCAGAGCCTGAATGGTGGAATCCACGAGGCCGTCGGAATAGAGAGACGACTCGAGGAAATACCGGTCGAACGCCACCCCGAACTTCGAGAGGTCTGCGTCTTGCTCCTGCCTGAGGAGCTTGACGGCGAACTCTCTCATGAAGTCCAGAGCCTCCGGCGATTCATCCCCCTGGAACCTGGAGCCTTCGGAGGATACCAGGGCCTCCGCGAGGTCGCGGACATATTCGCCGTGATATCCCCCCTCGGGAAACTCCACGGGTTCTCCGAGAAGCTCCTGGTATCGGGCCCAGACGCTCTCCGCCAGCAGCTCGATCTGTCTTCCGGCGTCGTTGTAGTAGTACTCCCGGTGAACCTTCCAGCCGGTCCACTCCAGGAGGGAGGAGATGGCGTCTCCCAGGGCAGCTTGCCGTCCGTGGCCGAGGTGTAGTGGCCCTGTCGGATTGGCCGACACGAATTCCACCATGAACGGCTTGCCGCCCCCGGTTCCACTGCGCCCGAAATCCCGGTCTTTTGCCAGGATCTGCGGTACTGCTCCCGCCACGGCCCCGGAGGAGAGGCGGAAGTTCAGGAAACCGGGGCCGGCGATCTCCACATCCTCGACGCCGGCCTCGGCTGGCTCGAAACGATCTGCGATTTCCTGAGCGATGTCTCGGGGGGGCCTCTTCAGTCTGGAGGCAAGGACGAGGGCGAGATTGGTGGCCCAGTCTCCGTGGTCCGGGTCGTTGGGGCGCTCCAGCCTTACGTCCGCCTCCTCCACTCCCATTTCCAGGAGGGCCTTCCTCAGGCCCTTTCTGATCAAGGTATCCGACATGAGGTTCAGGATCCCGACCCTGGGGAGCCGTCACTGGAAGAAGGCGCCGACGTAGGGGGCTTGTTCTTCCCGGCCCCAGCGGACGGGGCTTTCTCCTTTTTTTCCGCTCCGGCCTTACTCTCCTCCGTGGAACCAACCGACTTCTCCTTCGATGCCTCCTTCTTGTAGGAATCGCTTCGATAGTCGGTGATGTAGAAACCTTCTCCTTTGAAGAGGAAACCAGCGCCCCCGGAGAGGAGGCGTTCGCTTTCCTCCCCGCACTCCGGACACGTTGCCCGGGGCTGATCGCTCATTCGCTGAAAGAGCTCAAAATGGTGTCCGTTCGGGCACCGGTATTCGTAAGTGGGCATCGCCCGAAAGACCTCCCGTTACCAGTGGATTCACAGGAAAAAAGCTAACCAAGGTCAGGGTAGGCTGTCACCCTTGGTCGTACGTGCCCCACTCCTCCCGGAGAACGTCGCTGATCTCCCCCAATGTCACCTGTGCCTTGGCCGCATCCACCATGGGAGGAAGAAGGTTCGTGCCGGATCTGGCTGCTTCCCTGATCCGATTCAGGGCCTGGGCCACGGCTCTTGACTCCCTGCTGGCCCTCAAAACGGAAAGGGCGGCCTTTTGGGCCTCCTCCAGGGCCGGGTAGTCGGGTTGCTGGATCTCGGATTCCTCCCCTTCTTCCTGGAAGGCATTCACTCCCACCACCGTTCGTTCCCCACTCTCCACCTGCAATTGATGCCGATAGGCGGCCTTATGGATTTCCTCCGTCATGAATTCTACCGCTCTGGCGGCGCCGCCCATCTCGTCGATGGCTTCAAGGTAGGTGAGGGCCTCGGACTCCACGGCGTCGGTGAGGGCTTCCACGAAGTAGCTTCCTGCCAACGGGTCGGGAGTGTTCACCACGCCGGATTCGTAGGCCAGGATCTGCTGAGTCCGGAGGGCGAGAAGTACAGAATTCTCCGAGGGAAGAGCCAGGGCTTCGTCGAACGAGTTCGTATGAAGTGATTGAGTTCCGCCCAAGACCGCCGCCAGGGCCTGAAGTGTCACACGGACCACGTTGTTCAAGGGCTGCTGGGCCGTGAGGGTGGACCCTCCGGTCTGGGTATGGAATCTGAGGCGGCAGGCGGAGTCGGACGCCCCGTACCGTTCCCTCATGAGCTCCGCCCACAGACGACGGGCCGCCCTGAACTTCGCCACTTCCTCGAAGACGTCATTATGCGCCGCGAAGAAGAAGGACAGGCGACGGCCGAAATCGTCCAGGGAGAGGCCAGCCTCCAGGGCCTGCTCCACATATTCCAGTCCGTTGGCGAACGTAAACGCCAACTCCTGGGGGGCGGTGGCCCCGGCTTCCCGCATGTGGTAGCCAGAGATGGAGATGGTATTCCAACGAGGAACCTCCTCGCCACAGAACGTCATGACATCGGCAACGAGGCGGAGGCTCGGATCTACAGGGTAGATATAGGTCCCTCGGGCAATGTATTCCTTGAGAATATCGTTCTGGACCGTTCCCCTCAGCTTCTCCCTGGGCACCCCCCGCTCATCGGCCAGGGCCACATAGAAGGCCAAAAGTATGGCTGCCGTGGCGTTGATGGTCATGGAGGTGGAGACCTCGTCAAGGGGGATCCCCCGGAACAGAATGTCCAGGTCTTGCAAGGAATCGACGGCTACGCCCACCCGTCCCACTTCCCCCAATGCAAAAGGATGGTCCGAGTCGTACCCCATCTGCGTGGGGAGGTCGAATGCCACCGAAAGCCCGGTGGTTCCCTGGTCCAGCAGGTATCGGTAACGCCGGTTGGTGTCCTCGGCCGTCCCAAACCCAGCGTATTGGCGCATGGTCCACAGGCGGCCACGGTACATGGTTGGGTGCACACCCCGGGTGAAGGGGTATTCTCCAGGCTCTCCCAAGACCGGCGGCTCGTCCCGCGGCCCGTAGAGGGGGTCGACCGGCAGCCCACTTCCTGTCCGTGGCCCCTCGCCTTTTCCGGTGCCGGTCATTCTTCAAACCCCTTCTCGGGCACCTGGTCCGGAGGCTCTTCCGGAACCTCGAATTCCACGAGTATTTGGTCTTTGTCCACGGTCTGCCCCGGCTCGACGAGAATCTTGGCGATGCGTCCCTCTCCCTCGCTCTTCAGCTCGTTCTCCATCTTCATGGCTTCGACGATGACCAGCCCCTGCCCGGGCAGGACATGGTCTCCCACCTGGGCCTCGAGCTTGACCACCAACCCGGGCATGGGAGCTCGGAGAGCTTTCGGGCCTTTGGACCCCTCCGGAACTCCGGCCATGGCTCTTATGGCCCGGGTTCTTTCGTCCACCACCTGGGCGAGAAAATGATGGCCGCGGAGGTGGATTTTCCACTCCTCGGCGCCGTTTCGGGATGCAAGGACGCGGTGGGACTCGGGACCCAGGAGGAGTGAGTGCACGTCGGTACCGTCCATTTCTACCAGATCGGCCAGGAGCCCATCTCCCTCCACCATGATCCCGTCGGGCCCCAACTCGACCTCCAGTTCCCGGTCTCCAATTTTCACGAAATATTTCATTGCCTGTCTTCGGTGATTCCTTTCAACGTGACAACCGTCTCCACATGCCCCGTTTGGGGGAAGAGATCGTACGCCCGCAACCGGGTCACTCGGTATCCGCTTTCCAGCCGCTTCAGGTCACGAGCCAACGTTGCCGGATCGCAGCTCACGTAGACGACCGTTCTCGGAGGCTTCGCCAAAAGCGTTGCCGGGATAGAGGAATGCAACCCCGACCGGGGAGGATTGAGGAGCACCAGATCGGCTGGAAGAAGCCTCTTCAGCTCTTTTTCCACCCGCCCGACCACGTATCGAAATCCCCTTGGATCGGCGGGGTCGCCACCTGGAGCCCCCCCATGAACGGCGTCGATTCCGGTTACCTCTCCACCCTTTCGGGAAAGAGATCGACCGAGGATTGCCGGGCCACAGTAGGCATCGATGATCGTGCGACCGACCGGGTCGCCGATTTCTCGGAGCACATACTCATAGAGCCCCGTGCCGATGCCTGCGTTGACCTGAACAAAAGCTCCGCCCTCGAGGTCAATCACCTCCTGGCCCCAGCTGACTCGCATCACCGGCTCACCTGCCAGGAGCAGAGGATCCTCCCCCTTCTTCCGGTGCCAGACCGACACCAACTCTTCCACCCGATCCAGGAGAACCTCAGGTTCCCCCCTTCCCTCTCCGCCACGAACCATCAAACCAACCCCGTCCACTCCCTTCTGGAGTGTAAGGCGAAGCTGTCGTCCCCTGGGCAACCGCGCCCCTCGGGGGCCCCACTCCTGCCTGATCCTCTCCCAGGCGGCCGGTAGAGGGTCTTCCGGAAGGAGGCATTGGCCCCTCAGGTCGAGGACCCTCCCCCGGTGCCCCAGCTCCCTGAATCCCGCTACCAGCCGTCCGCCGGTCAGGCGCCTCAGTGTATACGAGACCCGGTTTCGGTAGTGGAGCTCCCTGGGCGACGGTACCACCTCGGGGTCGTCAATTTCGACCTTCCCCAATCGCCGAAGTGTGTCTCCCACAAGATGGCTTTTCCAGCGGAGTTGCTCCCCGTACTCCAGGTGTTGGAGGGAACATCCGTCGCAGCTGGCATACATGGGGCAGGGCGCTTCCCTTCGGCCGGGGCCTTCATGGAGAAGCTCCACGACCTCGCCTCTGGCCCACCGGGCCTTTTCCTTGACGACCTGAATCCGAGCCTTATCGCCAGGGGCGGTCCGGGGTATGAATACGACCTTCCCCTCCGGTAGAATCCCGACGCCGAACCCCCCTGCGCCGATCCTCTTCACTGAGACTTCCGGTTGAGCCATGTTTTCCTCAGGGCCCTTTACCGATTCCCGGAAAAGGGTCGCCCCGCTCTCTTCCAGGCCGAAAACCCTTCTCCCTCTCCCGAGTCGGAGGTCCTCACCCGGACCCTTTTTCGCTCCTTCTCCTGAAGTAGAGCTGCCGTTGCCGCCGCGGCCCGTAGGATCTCCTCCTGGGCGGTTTCGTCCATTAGGTCCGGATGGTCTTCCAGGTACCGGATCGAAAGATCTCCATTCCGGAAGTCCCCCTCGCTCATCACCCTGCGATGGAACGGAACACAGGTCTCTACGCCACGGATCACCAACTCCTCCAGGGCCCTGGCCATTCGGCGGATGGCCGAGTCCCGGGATGGAGCATGGACGATCAGCTTACCGAGAAGGGGGTCATAATGGAGGCCGACCTCGAAACCGCTCGCAATCCCGCCATCCCATCGGACCCCAGGTCCTCCTGGGAGCTTGAGGTAGTCCACTCTGCCCGTGGAGGGTAGGAACCCATGTGTGGGATCCTCGGAAGTGATTCGGCATTCGATGGCGTGCCCGTTGGGTGTCAACTCTTCCTGGGTTCGCGTCAACGGCTCCCCGGAGGCTACCCGGAGCTGGAGTTCCACCAGGTCGACTCCGTACACCAGTTCCGTTACCGGGTGCTCGACCTGGAGTCGGGTGTTCATCTCGAGAAAGAAGAACTCTCCTGACTTGAAGAGAAACTCCACCGTGCCGGCCCCCAGGTAATCGACGGCTTCCGCGGCCCTCACGGCCGCGGCGCCCATCTTCCGGCGTAGCTCCGGATCCACCACCGGTGATGGAGCTTCCTCGATGAGCTTCTGATGTCGACGTTGGATCGAGCATTCCCGCTCCCCGAAATGCACGACCCGGCCCCTTCGATCCCCCATCACCTGGATCTCGATGTGTCTCGGAGCTTCAAGGTATCGCTCGAGGTAAACCGAGCCATCGCCAAATGCCGCTTCGGCTTCCCGCCTTGCAGCGTCGAACGACTTGGAAAGGCCTGATGGATCCGACACCACCCGCATTCCCTTCCCACCTCCACCGGCGGATGCTTTCAACAACACCGGGTACCCGATTTCCTCCGCCACCGCCTCCGCTTCCCGGGAGTCGGCTACCGGTTCGGTGACCCCAGGCACGATGGGTACGCCGGCAGCTTTCATCCGGCGTCTGGCTTCTGTCTTGTCCCCCATGGCCTCGATGGTCTCCGGAGAGGGTCCGACGAAGGTGAAGCCGGCCTCTTGCACCGCCCTGGAGAAGGGCGCTCGCTCGGCCAAGAAGCCGTAACCGGGGTGAATGGCTTCGGCACCGGCCCTCTCCGCGATTTCCAGGATCCTGTCGATCCTGAGGTAGCTGTCGGCGGAGGCCGGGGGGCCCACGCAATAGGCTTCGTCCGCTTCGAGAACGTGGAGGGCCCGACGGTCTGCCTCCGAGTAGATGGCGACCGAACGGATATCCAGCTCCCGGCAGGCCCGGATCACTCGAACTGCGATCTCGCCTCGATTGGCGATGAGAAGGCTCTTGAACACCGGTTGGAGTTCCTTTTTCGAAAGACGTCAAACCCCCTGGTCGACGTGTGAAGGTAGACACACTGCGGGAGACCCCACAAGCAGACCGGCGGGCCCGAAAAACTCCGGGCCCGCCGGGGGGATGGCCTCCGTGACAGCATTGGAAGACTACGTCATCGAATTCGACCCTCCACGATTATCTCCTGACCCTTCCGCATGACCGTGAAGGAGACCTCCTCATTCTCCTCGTAAGAGCGGAGGATCCGTGTAAGATCGCCTTCATCCTCCACCTGCCTGCCGTCGATTGCCAGGATGACGTCTCCGGCTGCCAGACCCAGGTCCGATTCCTCGTCCACCTCGAGGACCAGAAGTCCGACATCGGTGGAAAAATACTCGGCCAATCCCGGATTGAGCTCGGTCAAATGAAGCCCGAAGCTCGCTCCTGAGGCCAGGACGCTGAACACCGTGGGGCCTTCGCCGCGACGGAGCACATAGCTGCTGGTCAAACCCTCCGGATCTGCCCGGATGTGCACGCGCGGCGGGGCCACGTAAAGGTCTCTGAGCTCCCTCATCTCACGCAGTTCATCCATCTCCACGTGGAGGTCTTCCAGTTTGACCCTCAGCTCTCCGAGCTCGCCCAGTTCTTTCAGTTCGATCCTCAGGTCCTCCAACTCATCCCCTTCCCCCCCATAAACCATCACGGACCGCGAATCCCATTCAGCGACCTCGAACGACACCGTCTCCGGGGTTCCATCCCGGAGATAGCGAATCTCCACCTGGTCGCCCTCGTCCAGCTCCGCTGTCAGGGAGACCAGCCTCTGAACGGGAAGAGACTGATCTTCTTCAAAGTCTTCTTCCTCCTCAGCAGGAATCGGTTCCACCAGGCTTTGACCGTTCAGATGGGTGATGATATCCCCCTCCAGGAGTCCGGCCTCCTCGGCAGGGGAATCCTCCATCACTCCCTGGACCTCCACCCCGCGCCGATCCACCTCGTCGGCCTGATTCCCGTTCATGGATATTCCGAGGCGTACCCTGGCCCTGAGCCGCACCACCACTTGCCGGGCCTCCCTCGCCTGGTCTCTGGCTGCACGACGCATCTCTTCAATCTGCGCCCGATACTGGCTCCGGACCGCTTCGCGCTGCTCCCGGGCCTGGGCCATGGCCTCTTCCAACTCTTGATGGCGGTACTCCAAACGTTCTCGCAGTTCCTGTTCTCTGAGTTGCCGTTCCTGCTCCCGTTGTCGCAGGGCCTCGGCCTGTTGCCGCAGAAGCTCTGCACGGGCTCGTTCCTCGGCCGTCTGGGCCACCAGGGGTCCGGAAAAACAAGGAAGAGCGATTCCCGACAGCAGGACGAAGCTGAGAACGACCCTCCGGAGCCCCACGTGTCTGCGGGCTCTCTTGTCGCAGCCCCTTCGAATGATTCCCCTCATGGCACTCAACTCCAGAATTGCATCGTGAATGGGCCTGAAGCTGCTCTTCAGGGCCGCCACTCCCTTCGATGGGTTGGTGCGGAGGAATCGTTGCCCGGCTCAGGAACCTCGTTCCAGGATCCTTCGCCGGAAGGCCTCGAATCCGGGTACCTCGGAGAGCTCGCCGTCCATGATGGCTGCCATCTCTTCGGCCCTGCGCCACTCGCTTTCCAAGGCTTCTATCTCGGCCAGCTCGTCCAGGGTCATGATGAGCCCGGTCCGGGATGGGATGTCGAGATCTCCCAGCGTGGCTCCGGACGCGGAGATCCCTCGAAGGAAAGAAAGGGCTCCACCCACGGCCTCCAATTCCGACGCAACGGAGACAGAAGCCTGACGGACCCTTTCCGGGGGCGTCACCAACCCCAAGGCAATGCGCAGGGTCGGCCGGGCGGCCGCGAGATCCAAGGCTACCTCTGTGTCACATAAAGCGCAGAAGGCCCGCAGGCGAGGGAGGGGTGTTTCGGAGATCATCTCCAGCGTTTGAAAATCCCAGGGGTTGATGACCAAAGGGGCCGAACAGGATGGACACTCCGGGGCCAAGGGTACCTGGGAAAAGAGGTAGGTAAGAGACGAAGCGTGGTCCAGGTAGGGTGATGCGACCCAAGGCTCGGACCGGACCGCCCCCTCGAATCCCTTGTATGGGTCATATCCACCCACTGGTGGAGACGGGAGGCCCGAGAGGATACGGGCCCAGAAGCTGGACCGGCTTCGGGCAATGGCCGATTTCGGTCCATAGCGCCAATCCACGAACTCCAATCGGGGAGAGGTGCCGATCCTGATCAGCTCTCCTTCCTCAACCTCCAGGAGGGTCAGGTGGTCTGTGGCGAGCTTCACCCTACCCTGGGTTTGCGCCGCCTCTTCACAAGCTTCCAGGGTCTCCCAGCGTGACTCGAGGGGGGTCAGCGTCCAGCGTGAGCACCCGGTGCAGACGTTCCAGAGTCGCCCCTTCTCGAGGTCGAACGCCAAGCGGTGGCCCTTCCCCGGGGCCCACGGAGGTCCCGGTGCCAGTTCCGATCCACAGTATGGGCAGGAGGCCAAATCGAGAATCGCCTTTACAGGGGAATGTTTCCGTGCTTCTTGAGAGGGTTTTCGTCCCGCTTGTTCCTGAGCATTTCCAGGGCGGAAATGAGTCGGGGCCGGGTCTCTCTCGGATCGATGACGTCATCCAGGTAGCCTCGACTGGCGGCAATGTAGGGATGGGCGAACTTTTCCCTGTATTCCGCCATCTTTTCCTCCGTGGCGGCCTCCGGGTCCTCCGCTGCGGCGATCTCCTTTCTGAAGAGGATTTCCACCGCTCCCTTGGGCCCCATTACGGCGATCTCCGCAGTGGGCCAGCCTAGATTGATGTCGCCCCGGATGTGCTTGGAGTTCATGACGTCATATGCGCCACCGTAGGCCTTCCGAGTGATCACCGTGATTTTCGGCACCGTGGCCTCACTGAAGGCATAGAGAAGCTTGGCTCCGTGACGGATGATGCCACCGTGTTCCTGGCTAACGCCGGGAAGGAAGCCAGGCACGTCCTCCAGG
>JASFVN010000293.1:0-5727 GCA_050049805.1 Gemmatimonadota bacterium | reverse complement strand
GCGCCCCTCTGGCAGACCTTCATGTCGAACCTGGGGTGCCAGATCAGGCTTTCCAGGCCCACCGACTCCGAGACCAGGGAACTCTCGGGGCAGCTGGTGGGGGCCGAGTACTGCTTCCCGGCAAAGTTGGCCCACGGCCACATGGCGCAGCTCGCATCGGACGACGCCGTGGACTTCATCTTCATGCCG
Organism: Gemmatimonadota bacterium; assembly: GCA_050049805.1. GTDB lineage: Bacteria > Gemmatimonadota > Gemmatimonadetes > Longimicrobiales > Gaopeijiaceae > JABDNZ01. The sequence continues at coordinate 5,538 of JASFVN010000293.1, read as the reverse complement.
CACCTCGTCAGCGAGAAAGTGCCCGAGGGATACAGCAACGCCTTCTTCTGTCCGGTGATCTGCGCCATCCCGGCCATGGGCCGAGCCTCGCTGCGGGTGGCCAATGAGCCAGGGGCCGAAAAGGTCCTTGCGCCACCGGTGGACTTCCGCTGGGATGTGAAGCGGCAGGTCAAGGAGCTGACCAAGATCCTGGCCGGGCCCCTGGGCGTTTCCCCCAAAGCCATCAAGAAGGCCTGGGAAGCGGGGTTGGCGGCCCAGGAGAGCTTCATGGCGGCCTGCAGGAGGGAAGGGGAGACCCTTACCCAGGAGCTGGAGGCAGCGGGAGAGCCCTCGATTCTCTTCCTGGGCCGGGCCTACAACCTCTTCGACGGGAACGCCAACCTTGAGCTGCCCCTGAAGGTGGCGGAGAAGGGGTTCAACGTCTTCCCCACCGACTTCGCCCCCATCCACACGGTGGAGCTGGGAGACGAGCTCAAGAATATCTACTGGCTCTACGGCCAGCGGCTCCTGCAGGCTCTGGAGTGGGTACGGGGGCAGGAGAACATCTTCCCCATCTGGCTCTCCAACTTCAAATGCGGGCCTGACTCCTTCCTCCTCACCTATGCGGAGCAGATCCTGGGCGAGAAGCCCTTCCTGATCCTGGAGCTGGACGAGCATGGAGGGGACGCCGGGTACCTCACCCGGATCGAGGCCTTCCTGGACGTGGTCCAGAACCGGAAGGAGAAGAAGGTGGCGACGCCGCCACCCCTCCCGAACCGGACCGACGACGAGGACGTCTTCAAGGACCGGACCATCTGGGTTCCGCCTCTCCACACCATCGCTGCACCGCTGGCGGCGGCAGCCATGCGGGGCCACGGGTACGACGGCCGGGCCCTCCCCTTGGAGGACGACGAGAGCATGGCCCTGGGCCGGCAGGTTACCCGGGGGGGCGAGTGTATTCCCATGACCGTGACCATCGGGCGTCTGCTCCAGACCCTCAGGGCCAAAGGCGGCGATGGAAGCACCGACGCCTTCTTCATGCCCTCGGCCTGCGGCCCGTGCCGCTTCGGCCAGTACAATCTTCTGGAGCGGATGGTCCTGGAGGACGAGGGATTCGGCCAGGTCGCCATCATGGCCCCCAACAACGACAACGCCTACCAGGGTCTGGAGGAGAGCCTCCGCCGCCAGATCTTCGAAGGGTGTGTGGTGGGGGACCTGATCTTCAAGGTCGGGTGCCGGTTCCGGCCCTATGCCGACGATCCGGCGGAGATCGACGGCCTGGTGGACAACGCCCAGCGCATCATGGAGAAGGCTTTCGAAGAGAACGCCCCGCTGAAGCCGGCCTTCCAGGAGGCCATGGCGCCCTTCCATGCCATCGGGAGGCCCCCGGCCACCAAGCCCCTGGTGGGGATCGTGGGTGAGATCTTCGTCCGCTGCAACGACTTCTCCAATCAGAATGTCGTCAGGGTCATCGAGGAGAACGGCGGGGAAGCCTGGCTGGCCCCCTTCCACGAATGGGTCCTCTACGCGGCCTGGGAGCATGAGCGCCGCGCCAAGGAGGGCTGGGACATCATGGGCCGGGCCAAGAGCTACATCAAAAACAAATACCTCTTCGAGAAGGAGCACGGTTGGCACGAGGCCGCGGGTGACCTTCTGGCGGACCGGCAGGAACCCACCATCGACCAGTCGGCGGAAGCAGCTTACAAGTATGCCTCCTTCAACTACGGCGGGGAGGTCCTCATGACCATCGGCCGGGCGGTGAGGTTCTTCGAGAGTGGAGCGTCGCTGGTGGTGAACTGCTCACCCTTCGGGTGCATGCCCGGCCAGGTGACCTCCGGGATCTTTGCCGAAGTCCAGAAGGAATGGGGCAAGCCTGTACTGAACCAATTCTACGACGGGACCGGTGATCTGAACCGCATCGTCGGGGTGTTTCTGAGGAACCTGCACAGGGAGGGGGCGCCGGTTTAGGGAATCCCGGCTGGGACGCTCCTAGCGGCTCTGGGCCATCCAGCCTTCCTGGCCGGAAGGGGCCTGGACGAAGAGGTAGTCGCCGAAGGTGCCGAAGACGGCCACGTCCGTTCCCGTGGTGAGTTCGCCCATGACCGGCGCGTCGGAGCGGGGCTCGGCCTGAAGGGGTTGGGCCTGGGCCACCCGGGTCGACATGATGGGATCGGCCAGGTCTTCCGTCAGGCGGCCCGCCACGAACCCCCTGCCTCCGTCCGGAAGTTCCACTCGGTACCACGTTCCCACTCCGCCCAGGACCCGAACCGCCGTGTGCCGCGGAAGCTGGGTCAGGATCTCGCCCCGGCGGGTGGGCCGGTCCCGGAGGTGGATGTCTTCCCCCGCAACCCGAACCCACCTCCCGAGCTCCGACAACTCGACCTCGACGGGATCCAGCTCCGTAGGCAGCTCGAAGAGGTAGTCCCACGGATCGAAGGGACCCTCACCCCGGAGATAGATACCGAAGTGAAGATGCGGGGGGGTGGTACGGGCGTTTCCCGTGTTCCCGACCCGGCCGATGGTATCGCCGGGGCTCACCCGGGTGTCTTCCGCGACCAGGATCTCGTTCAGGTGGGCGTAGTAGATGGACGCTCCCCGCTTGGCATCCCTGAGCCAGATCACCCTCCCTCCCACGGGCGTGGTGTCCACCCGGCTCACGTAGGCCTCGGACGCCGCCACCACGGGGGTGCCTCTGGGGGCGAAAACGTCCACGCCGTGGTGCTCCCGACGACCGGCCTCCCGGGGATCCCCGAAGAAGCTGCCGATGGACCGGTGGGTCCGGCCCGCCACCGGGAACTCCAGGGCGGGCTCCTTCTCGATGGTCACGCTGAACTGGCCGCCTCTGAGAAGCTCAGGCTGCACCCTCAGCACGTAGTCCCCGCTCCTCCTGGGCTCGAACACCAATTCGCCCCCGTCCTCCCCTGAGAGGACAGGCGCCGGAGCCCGGGTGGAGTCGGGGGCAGCCCTGAAGAGGTCGACGAAGAGCCGGGTGGAATCCGGCGTTTCTAGCTGGACGGTCACCCGGAGCCGCTGACCCCGGACCAAGGGGAACCGGTAACCCAGGGCACGGGCCTCCCGGGGAGAGAAGAAGCCCTCCTCCAGGTAGGGAGCGTCCATCGCCAGGGGGCTGAAGAGGGCCTCCCTGGAAGCTCCCTCCCAGTCCCTTCCCAAAGCCGTTTCCCTCAGGCCGGCGTGGCCGAGGCTAAGAAGATAGGCCTCATGGGGGGTCGGATCCCGGAAGAACTCCCGGACCACGTCGGCTTGCTCGCACCCCGAGGTCAGGGTCAGGGCCAGAACGAGAGAGAGCTTCACCGAGGTTTTCGGACCGATGCGACTCACGCTTTCTTCGACTCCTTGGGCCTGTTTCACGCCTGCCGAATCCGAGGCAGCAAAGAAAAAACGACCCAAAAAGATGGCCCAAGGGGGCGTACGGCGCTACGGGGTTCAATCAATCGTCGAGACGGCAGGGGCTACCGGCTTTCGGTGACCTCCGGAGCGGAAAGGCGAACCCGGGCCTGGAAGCCCTTCTTCAATTGATCCAAATCGTTGATCTTCCTATACTTTCTCGCCCTTTCCTCCATCCTTTTCGAGACGAGTACCCGTGGTCCGCATCGCCGAGATCGAGTCAGGGAGCATCGCCGAGGAGCTCCGCCTGGAGATCGGAACCCGGATTGTCCGTATCAACGGGCAACGGGTCCGGGACGGCATCGATCTGACCTACCTGCTGGCGGATTCCGAGTTGACGCTGGAGACCCTCACCCCCTCCGGCCAGAAGCTCCTCTTCGAGGTTCACCGGGACACGGGAGAGAGCATGGGCATCATCCCGGCGCCCGATACGGTACGGGAATGCGCGAACGAGTGCGTCTTCTGCTTCATCGACGGCAATCCTCCCGGTGCGCGGCAAAGCCTGTGGCTCCGGGACGACGACTTTCGCCTCTCCTTCACCTACGGCAGCTATGTAACCTTGACCAATCTGGGGCCCAAAGGGCTGAAGAGGCTGGTTGATCAGCGCATCTCGCCCATCTATGTGTCGGTCCACGCCACGGAACCCGAGGTTAGGATCCGGCTGCTCAAGAACGACCGGGCCGGCCTGATCCTGGACCAGCTCCGGCTCCTCCTGGATGGGGGACTGGAGGTCCACACCCAGGTCGTGCTCTGCCCGGGCTGGAACGATGGGTCCCATCTGGACCGGACCATGGAGGACCTCTACGGACTGGGGCCGGGATGCCGGACCCTTTCGGTGGTACCTGTGGGGCTCACCAAGTACAATATCAACCGCCCCGTGCGCCCCCTCACCAGGGCGGAGGCCGGAGAGGCCATCGGCCAGGTGGACCGGTTCAGGGCCAGGGCCCTGACGGAGAGGGGCCAGGGATGGGTCTACTGCGCCGACGAGATGTACCTCCGCGCGGAGCAGAACCTTCCTCCCGCCGACTACTACGACTCCTGGGACCTGACGGAGAACGGGGTGGGCTCCATCGCCGGATTCATGGCGGCTTTCCAGGAAGGTCTTCCGGACCTTCCTCGCCTGGAAGGCCGGAGAGTCAGGATCCTCACCGGGGAGTCCATGGCGCCTTTCCTTCGGGGCCTTTCTCCCGCCCTGAGAGAGGCCACGGGGGCTGAGATCCAGGTTCAGGCCGTGGTCAACGAGTTCTTCGGGGCATCGGTGACGGTGGCCGGCCTCCTGGCGGGAGCGGACCTCCTGAAGGCCGCTGGATCGGGGGCCGAAGACGAGGTGATCCTGATCCCCCGAGAGGCCCTCAACGCCGACGACCTCTTCCTGGATTCCCTTTCCCTCGACGACTTCAGGAAGGCTCTGGCCCCGGCCAGGGTCCTCACCGGGCTGGAGGTCACCCAAGCCCTGAGGGAGCTATGAGCAAGAAGATTCCCGTAGTGGCCGTGGTGGGACGACCCAACGTGGGGAAATCCACCCTCTTCAACCGGGTTCTGGGCCGCAGGGTCGCCATCGTCGACGACGCCCCCGGCGTTACACGGGACCGGAACTTCGCCCGGGCGGACTGGGCGGGACGCCAATTCTTCGTCGTGGACACGGGCGGGGTGATCGAGGGCAGCGACGAGCCATTGGATCGGGCCGTCCGGGAACAGGCCCTGGCCGCGGTCCAGGAGGCGGACGTCATCCTTTTCGTGGTGGACGGCCGGGTGGGCGTGCACCCCCTGGACGAAAAGCTGGCTGAGGTGCTCCGGAAGAGCCCCCAGCCGGTGATTCTGGTGGTGAACAAGCTGGACAACCACCCCAGGGAGGAGGGGCACCTGGACTTCTGGGCCCTGGGTATGGGGGAGCCCCACCCCCTCAGCGCCATTTCCGGGAAGGGATCCGGGGATCTCCTCGACACCGTGGTGGGTGAACTCCCGGACGCGACGGAAGAGGAGGAAGGGGAGGGCATCGTCCGGGTGGCCGTCATCGGGAAGCCCAACGTCGGAAAATCCTCCTTCGTGAACCGGATCTTCGGCGAGGATCGTGTGGTGGTCAGCGAGAAAGCCGGAACGACCCGGGATCCCGTGGACACCCCCATGCAGTACCATGGCCGTACCCTGGTCTTC
>JASFVN010000292.1:0-5757 GCA_050049805.1 Gemmatimonadota bacterium | reverse complement strand
TGGGGGCATGCGGAAGGAGGAGCCGGTGGGGAATAGCTTTTCCTTCTCCAGGTAGTAGCAATACCTGCAGTCCAGGTTGCACAGGGGCCCCTGGGGCTTGGTCATCACGTGGAAGGGGCCGTTGGTCATGGTTCGTCCGGGCGTAGCCCTAGCCCACGATATCCGGGAGCTCCGTGGTCTCGTCCCAGGGATCCAGGGGCTCGAGCCCGACTCTCTCCAGAGCGTCGTTCACCTCCACCAGCTGGTTCTCCCAGATGCCCTCCAGGGTCGTCGTGTATGCCTCCAGCTCATCCACCATGATCTGGAACACCTCACGCATGCCGTCATTGGGAGCGCCGTCTCCCCGTTCCACCATGGAGAGCAGATTCGCCAGGCGATTGTTCACCTTGATGGGGAAGTTGAGGGGGTCCTGGCCGGAGCGGTTCCGGACCTGATAGATGTTGGCCTCCACCTCCGAGGCGGCGTCCAGGAACGCCTCGGCGGCGCGCCGGAGCCGCCCGTCGTCGGAGACCTCCATGCGTTCCTCCAACTGGACCTTCGCCCGCCGGATGGCGATGACGGCCGAGTTGGCCTCGGCGACCTTTGCCTGGATCTGCCGGGCGAACTCGTACTGGGCCTGGAGGTCGGCGTCGCTGACATCGGGGATCCAGGGGTTCCGCTCAACCCGGAGTGTGGTGGTCTCCGTGCGCCCGTCGGCGGCGAGTCGAACCGTGTAGCTCCCGGGAGGCACCGTGGCGGCCATGGTGCGGGCGCCCCAGAGGATCATGCCCGGGAAGGTGGGAGCGGGGTCCGTCTGCAGATCCCAGCGAAAACGGTTCAAACCCGCTTCCACCGGAAGGCCGCCCCCTCCGCCCCGGCGACCTTCACGCTCTTCGGAAATGGACGGTTCCAGGGTTCGAACCACCTCCCCGGAGGCCGCCACGATCTCCAGCTTCGCCGATTCCGGGGCCTCTTTGAGCCAGTACGAGATTACGGCGCCTTCGGTGGAACGCAGTGCTCGAGCCGGCTCGAAGAGGATCACATCCTCCTCGGTCATATCAGTCCGGGCCTGCCGAAGGGGGGAGATGTTGTCCAGGATCCAGAACCCTCTTCCGTGGCTGGCGATGGCCAGAGCGTCGTCCTCCACGATGAGTCCCGTCACTGGAATGTCGGGGAACCCAGGGTTCAGCTCCTGCCACCGGGCGCCGTCGTTGAACGAGATGTAGACGCCGCGGTTCGTTCCGGCGTAGAGAAGGCCGGGGCGGGTGGGGTCTTCCCGGACCGAGTGGACGAAGGCCCTGTCCTTGATCCCGTCCACGATCTTGGTCCAGCTCCGGCCGAAATCCTCTGTCTTCCAGATGTAAGGAGCCTGGTCGTTCAGAAGGGGGCGCTTCACGGCCATGTAGGCCCGGCCGGCGTCGAAAGCCGAAGCGTCGATGAGGCTCACCCGGCCGAAGTCGGGCATGTCGGGAGGCGTGACGTCGGTCCAGCTCTCCCCACCGTCCCGGGTGACGTGGACCAGACCGTCGTCGGAGCCCGTCCAGATCACATCCTCATCGACCTTTCCGGGTGCCACGGTGAAGATGGTGGCATAAACCTCGGGCCCATTCATGTCTCCGGTGATGGGGCCGCCCGAATGCCCGAGAGTGCTGGGGTCGGCCCGGGTCAGGTCGGGACTGAGAACCTCCCAGCTGTTGCCCCGGTCCATGGATCGCCAGAGGCGGTTGGACGAGACGTAGAGGGCATCGGGATCGAGGGGAGAGAACACGATGGGGAAGGTCCACTGCCACCGTTCCACCATGTCGATGGCCGGCTCGCCGGAATAGAACCATGGATAGGGGTTCACCTCCCGGGAGAACCCCGTGGTTCGGTCATACTTGTCGATGTAGCGCCCGTTGTTGGTTCCGGAGAAGAAGAGGTTCAGGTTCCTGGGGTCGGGTGCGATGTAGCCCGGCTCCCCTCCGCCAGCCCGGTACGCCACCTCCATGGATCCTTCTGTGACCCGCTCCTCACCCCCGGTGGCTTGGAGGCCCCCTTCGAAGCTCCGGAGGTTCCAGTCGGAGGGAATGCACAGGGTGCTGTTGTCCTGCTGGGAGCCGCAGACGTGGAAGGGGGTGTGGGCCGTGGATACCACCCGGTAGAACTGGGCCGTGGAGAAGTCCTGGTCGGTCCAGTCCTGGCCGGTGGTGAAGCTCACGGCACCGCCGCCGTCGTTGCCCACCACCAGGTGAGCCGGGTCGTCGGGATCGATCCAGAAGTCGTGGTGGTCGCCGTGGGTGCCCCGGCCGATGGTCTCGTACGTCTCGCCGCCGTCCTCGGACCGGAAAAGGCCGGTGTTCTGGACGTAGACCACGTCCGCGTCCTGGTGGTCGGCGAAGACATGGGTGTAGTAGAACGCCCGTTGCCGGAGGCGCCGCTCGGCGTTGGCCAGCTCCCAGGTCTCCCCCCCGTCGTTGGAGCGGAAGAGGCCCCCGTCATCGTTCTCGAAGAGGGCATAGACCCGGTTGGAGTCGGCGCTGGACAGTGCCAGGCCGATGCGGCCCACGGGACCTTCCTGGGGCATGCCGGGGTTCCGGGTGATTTCCGTCCAGTTCGCCCCGCCGTCGGTGCTCTTGAACATGCCGCTCCCCGGCCCTCCGGAGGCCATGGTGTACTCCTTCCGAAAGGCTTGCCAGAGGGCGGCGTAGATCACATCGGGGTTGTTCCGGTCGATGACCAGATCCACGGCGCCGGTCTTGGCGTCCCGGTAGAGCACCTTCTCCCAGGTGTCTCCGCCGTCCACGCTCTTGAAGACCCCCCTCTCTTCACTGTCCGCCCCGTAGTCTCCGAAGACGGCGGCAAAGACGATGTCCGGATTCGTGGGGTGGATGCGGATCTTGGAGATGGCGTCCACCTCCCGAAAGCCCACGTGCTCCCAGGTCTCGCCGCCATCCCGGCTTCGATAGATCCCGTCCCCCGGTATGATGTTGCCCCGGATGCAGGACTCTCCCATTCCGATGAAGACCAGGTCGGGGTTGGTCTCGCTCACCGCCACGGCACCCACCGATGCCGAGGTGATCTTGAAGTCGGTGACGGGGAACCAGTCCTCCCCGCCGTTGACGGTTTTCCACAGGCCCCCACCGGTGGCGCCGAAGTAGGCTTCCTGGGGACGGCCCACCACACCGCTCACGGCGATGGAACGTCCGCCCCGGTCCGGGCCCAGGTTTCGCCAGGCGTATTCGTCCAGGAACTCTGGGGCCAGGGTGACGTCCTGGGTCTGGGCCTGTGCAGGCCGTGGGTTGGCCAATGCCGCCAGCGCTGCTCCGACGGTCAGGGCCAGGGCCAGGAGTGGGGACCCCATGGAGCTGGCACCGGGTGAACCGAACGGAAGAAGGCGAAACGGAGGGAAAGGACGTCGGGAGAAACGAGACGATGCGTTCATGGTCCGGCCTGGGCTGAGCAGGATATGAGGGCTAACGAGGCAACGAGACTGAAGGTAGGGCCTGGGCTCGGTCAGCGCAGGAGGGGCTTGGGCTTGGTCCGGCCTCCCCGACCGGGGGCCTTCCCTCGGGGCTCGCTTAGCTGCTGCGGCCTGTCCAATGGTCCGGTACCTCCCCAGTCCCCCCCGGGGGCCGCTCGCCTTCCAGTCTCAAAATCCTTCGGGGCTCGCTTAGCCAACGCGGCCCCGCTTATTTCTTCCAACAGCATCTTCAGGGGGCTGGGCCGCGTTGGATACCCCCGAAGGGGCACTGCGGAGGCCCTGGCCCTATCCAGGCCGCGGGATGTTGATGCGGTCCCGGTAGGGGGGTCATCTCGGAACAGCAGCGTCGCCGGCCCCGGGCCCCACTGCCCATTCCTCCGCCCCAACGATCTGCCGTCCTTGACGTCGAGACGCCCAACCCCACTCCTCTCGACGCCGGGGGCCTCTGGTGCCGGTTCAGGCCCACCCTACTCTTGACAGACCCCTCGGATGGTCGTATTTCTATTTTGTAGATATTCCTATTTTGTAGAAAAAGAGTAGAAGTCATGGCAAAAGGAAAGAACCTCGGCGATTTCGAGCAGCTCGTGATCTTGGCCGTCATGCGCCTGGGCGAGGGGGCCTACGGAATGGCCGTTCGAAGGGAGATCGAGGCGAACGCAGGACGTTCCGTCTCTCTGGGAGCCATCTACGCCACCCTGGATCGTCTCGAGGAAAAGGGTCTGGTTTCGTCGGCCCAGGGGAATCCCACCCCCCAACGCCGCGGCCGAGCAAAGCGCTTTTTCAGGGCGGAGGCTCTTGGAGTCCGGGCACTGCAGGAGTCGCTGGCAGCGTTGGATCGATTGCGCAGAGGCATCAAGGAGCTGGACGACCCCATCGGAGCGGAGACATGAGCTCCGCGGTGGAGGAGAGGAGCGGCGCCGGAATCCGCTTCCCCGGTGCGCTGGTGCGCCTGCTCTGTTGGTTCCTCCTCCCAGAGGATCGAGCCGAGGAGTTCGAGGGGGACCTGATTGAGGAGGCTGAGCTCGTCATCCTGCCGAAGCATGGCCGGAGGGCTGCGCTGCGCTGGTTCTGGTGGCAGATCGCCACGTCGGTTCCCCCGATGTTGGCCCGCCGTTTGTACAAGGAGGTCATGATGTACCCGCAGAGGTGGATCGCGCCGGGAGCCCTGATTTTGATCTGGGGCGTCTGGGGCTGGATGGACCTGGGCAATCGGCCCACCGGTGGCTTTGACTGGGGCAGCTCCGTCGTCCTCAGCGTGGATCAGGGAGGGCCTGCAGACCGGGCTGGCCTGAAGGAGGGAGACCGGATACTCACCATGAACGGCGTATCGTCGGCGGACCTCCAGAACCTACAGCGTCAACCGCGGACCGAGATCGGGGAAACCCAGGTGCTGGTCGTGGAACGATCCGACGAGGTCACCGGTGAGAACGTTACGGAGACCATCGAGATCACGCACGCCAGGATTCCCGCCTCGGAACGGACCCTGGACACGGTGGCTGCTATCCTCGGCCTCGCCTTTCTCCTGACCGGCCTGTTGGTCTTTTTGAAGGTGCAGACTACCGCTTCCCTTTTATTCGCCATTGTTGGGCTCGGATTCGCGACGATCCTTCTTCCGGACCCGTACATCGCCCCCTTCGGCATCCGTGCCCTGGCGGCTGAACTCCTCTTCCTGCTGCTCCTAACGGCCTTCGCCTGTCTCCTTCACCTCTTCCTGGTCTTCCCGAAGCGAAAAGGGGTGATGGAAAAGAAACACGCCGGGAAGCTCATCTACCTCCCGGTGCCCGTGGTTGCCTTGCTAGGAGGCATCAACTTCTTCGGGCGTCTTCCGGATGCTTTCCCCGCTGCGCTGATCATCGGCATTTTTCTCATCGGGTATGTGCTCCTGGCCATGGCCGCCCTGATCCACAGCTTCGTGACGGCCGGACCGAGGGAAAGAGCCGAGGAAGGCCTGAACCTCATGCTTGCCGGCGTCGTCATCGGCCTAGTTCCCATCACGGCCATGATGGTGGCGGGGTTGTTCTTCAGGACGGACCTGATCCAGGGAATGGACTACCTCTTCCTTACACTGGCCATCATTCCCATCTCCTTCGGGGCTGCGCTGCTCAAGTGCACCCGAGGCCAGCTTCAGGCGGATGCGACCCAAACGGCCTGAAGTCAAGGGATAGAGGGATAGGAGTTCCAAGGACCTTACAAGGTCATGAGGCTGCTGAGGGAATGTGGATGAGGTGGGTGTGCCGGGTCAAGAACGCCAAGAGGGGTGGGGTTTTAGGTACGGGAACGGTGTCTTCGGGAAATCCAGATGCGCCTTCGGCGGTGCA
>JASFVN010000055.1:0-19535 GCA_050049805.1 Gemmatimonadota bacterium | reverse complement strand
TGAGTCCGATCCCCAGGCCCGGAATCCACCCCATCCCCTCTTCAGTGGAGAGCGCTCCCGTGATGGCTCCCACGGCCATGGTCACCATGAAGAGGGAAAGCCAAAACCCCGGGCGACCGAGACGCCGCAGCGCCCTTCGGTACCGAATGCCGGCCGCCAGAACGGCGATTCCAGCCATGGAGCCCTTCCCGGCGAGAGAAAGCCCCCCAAAAACGCCCAAGCCGAGGGGAAGGGCCGCCAACCACAGGAGGAGAAGGGGGAAAGAAGGGCGCGTCCCGGATCCGGGAACAGCGACTGTCCGGCGATGCCGCCCCGGCGACATCTCCGGTGAGGACGGGGAGGCCGGTACCGGCTTCCCGCCAGAGCCGATTCGGAAACCAGCAGCGGCAGCCCCGGTCCCGAGAGCCAGGTTCACGACACCCAGGGCCACCAGCGGCCCCCATGGGCCCAGGGGCACGGGACCCATTTGCCGCTCGGCGACCGCGATGAGGTCTCCGTACACCCGAACCAGGTCCCCTCCGTACGTGAGGAGAAGGCTCAGGATTTTGTGGGCCAAGGTCCAGGACATGGCAAGGGCTCCCCCGATGAGATAACCCCAGATTCTGGGTACGGGGAGGCGGGTGCCCAGCTCCATGAGGATGCCCTCCATGGAGATGGCGATCATGGGGCCCAGGAGGACTGCGCTGGGAGAAGCAGATTTCATGAGGGCGGCAATAAGGCCGGCCCGAAGAAGAAGGCCTGGCAAGGGCCAGTTCCGATGTCCTGCCACCAGGATGACAACGGCAATGGCCGTGAGGAGATGGCCGGTCAGGGGGACTCTGAGATTGTGGAGAAAGCTCCCCAGTACGATCTCCGATGCCGCCCAAAGGCTGCCCAGGACAGCTGCCCGCTGCCAGATCTCGCTCAAGGGGCCCTTTCCAGCATCCCTCGAGGGCAGAGAGGACCCATCCGACGAGTACCGTGTCGCCTGCTCAACTGTTGCCGTCATGGTTCGTGGTGAACCCCTGATCTCCGTTTTGCGTCAGATCCAACCTGTATTACCGTCCTTCTTCACCGCACGCAACCGCTTCCTCCTGTCGCTAATTCCGTATACGCGCTTAGACGAGTATATTTCTTGGCAATGGAGGAAGTCATGAAGAAGCTCAGTCGCGTGTTCAAGGCACTTTCGGACGATACCCGTCTCGCCATCATGGGACTCGTGTTCCGGCATGGACACCTGTGCGTGTGTGAAACGGAACGGATCCTCGGAATCTCCCAGTCGAAAGCTTCCAGGCACCTGCGATACCTTCGGGATTCAGGAGTCCTGGAGGACGAGAGGAAGGGCCTCATCATCAACTACCGTCTGCCGCGGGATCAGGACGACGAGCTGTCGACGATTCTGGCGATGCTTCAGAAGCTTCTGGCGAGTCGACCGATTCTCGATGCGGGCCCCATCCTGGTTCAGATGAGGGAGGCAAGAGAGGCGTCATGAGAGTGAACCTGGCAACCGACTGGAGCACCGAGTGGAAGCCCCTTCTCTGGGTAGTGGCGGTCTTCGTTGGGGCATATTGGCTGCCTATCGGAAATCCCCGGTTCGATGGTGCGGTGGTGGAGGCTCTGGCACTCACCAAATGGTATGCCCAGGAGCATGTGCTTCTCTGCCTGGTGCCGGCTTTCTACATTGCCGGTGCTATCTCGGTGTTCCTGAATCAGCAAGCCGTGCTGCGTTACCTGGGTCCGGGTGCGCCGAAGGTCCTGGCATATGGTGTAGCATCCGTTTCCGGAACGATCCTGGCGGTTTGTTCCTGCACCGTTCTTCCCCTCTTTGCCGGCATCTACGGGACGGGGGCCGGTCTGGGGCCCGCCTCGGCCTTTCTCTACTCCGGTCCGGCCATCAACGTCCTGGCCGTCGTGCTTACCGCCAGCGTCCTGGGCCTCGGTCTGGGTGTGGCCAGGGCCGTGGGGGCTATCATATTTGCGGTGGTCATAGGGCTTCTGATGCACGTCATCTTCCGGAAAGACGAAGAGGCCCGGGTCGCCGCCCAGGAGATCCCGGAGGGTGACGATGAAGGCGGACGGAGCCTGGGTCAGAACCTCGTCTATTTCGGTCTCATGATCGGGATCCTGGTGTTTGCCAACTGGGGCCGGCCGGAGGTGCAAGAAGGTCTCTGGTTCATGATCTACTCCAGTCGATGGATCGTGACGGCAGTGCTTGCTGGAGGGCTGGGATTGGTCTTGGTAGCATGGTTCGGGTTGAGCTGGAACCGCCTCGCGGTGGTTTCGGTGCCGACCTTTGCTCTGGCGGTCTTCTTGCCCGACTCACCGGTGCCGGCTTTTGTCGCGGCCACGATCGGTCTCTCCTTCGTCACCAGCACGAGCGAGGGGGAGTTGGGGGATTGGTTCGCCGCCTCCTGGGGATTCGCGAAACAGATCCTGCCTCTCCTTCTCATCGGGATCCTCGTAGCTGGACTGCTCCTGGGAAGACCAGGGGAAGAGGGTTTGATACCCTCCGAGTGGATCGCTGGGGCGGTGGGCGGGAACTCCCTCGGAGCCAATCTGTTCGCCTCGGTTGCCGGAGCCTTCATGTACTTCGCCACTCTCACCGAGGTCCCGATTCTCCAGGGGCTGCTTGGAAGTGGAATGGGGAGCGGGCCGGCCCTGGCGCTTCTGCTGGCGGGTCCGGCGCTCTCCCTTCCCAGCATCCTGGTGATTCGAAGTGTCATCGGGACCAGAAAGACATTGACCTTCATTCTGCTGGTGGCGGTCATGGCGACCATCACCGGATTGATCTACGGGAGGATCGCGTAATGTTGAAGATCGAAGTCCTGGGGCCGGGATGTCCCAGGTGCCAGCTGCTGGAGAAGAACGTCCGGGCCGCTGTCGAGGAGATGGAGCTCGATGCGGAAGTCACTAAGGTCTCCGACATCAATGAGATCGCCTCCCGGGGCGTGCTGATGACGCCGGGCCTCGTTGTGGCCGGCAAGGTTGTGTCTTCCGGTCACGTACTCAGCGTAACTCAGGTGAAGAAGCGGTTGGAGGGGTGGAAGGAAGCTCATTCGGATTGATCCAGGGTGTCCTTCGATGAAACAGGATCGCCAACCTCCGCCCCAGCTCATCCCTCACCTCCCGGAACGCCTGGAGTCTCTCTTCTTCCGACCCCTGTACCGCCGCGGGGTCCGGGAGTCCCCAATGGACTCTGGATGCCTGGCCGAGCCAAGCCGGGCAAACCTCCTCTGCGCAAAGCGTAACGACGGCGTCCACTCCCTCCTCAACGTCCTCCATTCCTTTCGACTGTTGGCTTTTCGGATCGATGCCGATCTCCTCCAGCACCCTGACGGCTTCCGGTCGGATCTTCGTGGGTTGGGAACCGGCTGAGGAGACCTTCACCCCCTCCGGGGCCAGGGATCGGCCGATGCCTTCGGCCATCTGGCTCCGCGCCGAGTTGGCAACACAAAGGAACAGGAAATGGCGGGGCGCCAGAGCCCGAAGGACGGCGGCTTCGATAAGCCAGGTCGGAGGGACCCCATCCGAGCCATACCGGCGGCAGGCCAGGGCGGGAGGAGCGGCTATGGCCCCTTCCAGATCCACACCATTCACCCTGACGGTTGGCGACCCCGGGAAACTCAGCTCCATCGCCTCCTCCCGATGGGCAACCGTAATGACGCTGGGAGATACCATGGGGGCCAGGTTCGCCAGCACTTCCCGGGTCATTTCGATTGCCAGCCGGGCGTGAGGGCAGTCTTCCGTGATCAGGATTTCGACATCGAGCTTCATGGGATTTCCAGAGTCAGCGGTTGAGGTCGAACCGTAGGCTCACGCTCGGGACCCGGGTTTCACTCCAGCGGGCACGGCGCAGTTCGACACGCTCCCTATACCAGCCACGCTGCCGGGGAAGTACTTCTTCCGCCACCAGAGCGCCACGTTCACAAGGCCGATCAGGACCGGAACTTCCACCAGGGGCCCAATGACTGCGGCGAAGGCTGCGCCGTGGGCAATGCCGAAAGTCCCCACGGCGACGGCGATGGCCAGCTCGAAATTGTTGGAGGCCGCCGTGAAAGAGAGGGATGCGGTCTGAGGATAATCGGCTCCCGCCATCCGGCTCATGAAGAAGGTCACGGCGAACATGGCCAGGAAATAGATCAGGAGGGGTATGGCCACCCTGATCACTCCTACGGGTTCCTGGATGATGGCCTCTCCCTGGATGGAGAACATTACCACGATGGTGAACAGGAGGGCCACCAGGGTTATGGGGCTGATCCTCGGCACGAACTCCCTGTGGTACCAATCCTTCCCCTTTGCCCTGACCAACGCGAACCGGGTGAGCATTCCGGCCAGAAA
Source organism: Gemmatimonadota bacterium (assembly GCA_050049805.1). Taxonomy (GTDB): domain Bacteria; phylum Gemmatimonadota; class Gemmatimonadetes; order Longimicrobiales; family Gaopeijiaceae; genus JABDNZ01. The sequence continues at coordinate 15,218 of JASFVN010000055.1, read as the reverse complement.
AGGTATCCCCAGGTAGATAAACACGCTCTCCGCAATCTGCCCCACGGTGATGTCCACCACGGCGCCCTCCAGCCCCAACCACCGGGGGAGCACCGTGATGAAGAGGTAGGCATAAACCGAATAGAAAAGGACCTGGAAGATGGAGTTGAAGGCCACCAGGCCCGCTGCGTACTCCGGGTCTCCTTCGGCCAGGTCATTCCAGACAATGACCATGGCGATGCACCGTGCGAGGCCGATGAGGATCAGGCCGATCATGAACTCCGGGTAGTCCCGGAGAAAGATGATCCCGAGGACGAACATGAGGATGGGGCCGATGACCCAGTTCTGGATCAGAGAAAGGAGGAGGACCTTCCAGTTCCGGAACACGTCTCCCAGTTCCTCGTAACGGACCTTCGCCAGGGGCGGGTACATCATGAGGATGAGTCCGATGGCGATGGGCACAGAGGTAGTGCCGAGCTGTGTGGACTCGTTCAATGCCCGGATGGCCCCGGGCCAGAGGTATCCCACGCCGATGCCGGCGGCCAAGGCAGCGAAGATCCAGAGCGTTAGATAACGGTCAAGGAAGGAGAGGCGCTTCGTGACGCCGGCTCCATGCTGAGAAGAGCCCCGGGTAGAATCGGTCATGAGGGTCAGATATCAGGTTGAGTTAATGGGCCCGCTCACAGCTATTCACCCCCGTCAGCATCGGTCCTGAATCGGACCCGCCATTACGGCGTCTTCTCTTATCCCCGCCAGCAACATCTCCACTTCCGAGAGGGCATCGGGGATGATGGAATAGTAGACCCATCGTCCGTCTTTCCGACCGGATACCAAACCTGCATCCCGAAGGACTTTCAGATGGTGGGAGAGGAGAGGCTGAGCCATCTCCAAGCTGTCGGTGAGCCGACAGACACAGCGTTCGCCTTCACGAAGGGCATCGAGAATCCGGAGGCGGTTGACATCCGCCAGAGCCTGGAGCCGGGAGGCCACGGATCTTCTAAGGGCCGGGGGAGGCGCAAATGAAGTCATGACCGAATATATCAATCAGTATTGATATGTCTAGGGCGCAGACTCCCTTGGGCCAAGACCGAGATTCGAGTGGACTCGCTTTGGGGACGTCTTCGAGGGCCCGAATGGCGTTCTCATGGGCCGCGGTCATCTCCGGCGGGGCCGGAAGCACAGTTTTTGCGCAACCGAGGGGTTAAAGCTATTCTCTTGTGAATTCACCGAGAATCTTCATGAGGAACGCCGCGAACCCTCTGCCCGGAGACCCAGCCATGGCGCATGAACCGGATCGAGCGGGACTGGACCTGCACGGAAGACTGTACACCGAATCTCTAGAGGCCGGCGACCTGGACGCATGGCTGGACACCCTCACCGACGACTGCCTCTTCCTTCCCCCGAACGCCCCGGCGGTCATCGGCAAGGACGCCGTTCGCCAATGGGCAAAGGAAAGTTTCTTCGATCCCTTCGACATCGGATTCCGGTTCGGTTACGAGGATCACGAAATGCTGGGCGATAGAGCCGTTGCCTGGGGGTGGTACGACCAGACATTGGAACCCAAGGCTGGCGGAGACGGGATCCACCTGAAGGGGAAGTTCATCGACGTCTTCAAGAAGGCTCCCGACGGAAGCTGGAAGCTGGCCTGGTGTTGCTTCAACGCCGATGATAGCTAGGAAATCCCCGACACCGACCCTTGGCCCGGCATACACGCTGGATCCCTCCCGGGCCTGGGTCCCCCTTCATACGCACTCTCCTTGACCGTCAGGAGGCCTTCATGGCTCGCCATGTCCTTCCCATCTCCATCGTTCTGGCGCTCTCCCTCACGATCGCCCACCCCGGTGCATCCCAATCCCTCACCGCCGCGGACCAAGACGCCATCAGGGCCGTCTGGGCAGAGATGGATGCCTCGGCAATGGCCGGCGATGTAGCCCGTTTGTCCGGGATCTATGCGGAGAATGCCGTCGAAGTCTTCCAGCCGGACCAGATCAGCTACGGGAAAGAGGCGATTCTGGAGAGGATCGGTTCCGGTATTGAAGGTCTCCGGGTCTCCGCCCACGAAAGCCGGGTGGAAGGCATCATGGGGGAACGGGACGCCGCCGTGGTCTGGGTGAAGAACACCCAGACCCACGTGAACCGGCAGACCGGAGCGGAACGGAGCTATGATCTGGAATTCGCCGCCGTCATGAGTCGGGAGGCCGATGGGAGTTGGAAAATCGCTTACTTCCGGTTTGTCTGGCCGGATTGATTACAGGGACCGGGAGCGCATTTGAAATCGTGCTGGCGAGGCCGCATGCCCTCATAGGGTGAGTCGCCCCGGGCTCATCCAAGACCGCTTTTCTCGAGTCCCGGGTTTCTCGGGGCTGGTGTTTGGGCCGGGTGTTCCCCTCTCGCTTCAGCCCCGAAGCCAGGCCCCGTATCCAGCGTTTCGAGTATCGGCCTTCATGGTCGAAAGCACCCTTTCCCGGATCTCCAGGAACATCTCCTCGGTGAGGAAGTGGGCGCCGGGGAGATCCCCCTTTCGGTTCCCCACGAAGATCTCTTCCGGCATCCCGTAGTCGTCGGCCTCGGCACCCTGCCGCTGCTCCAGGGCAAAGCCCAGGAGATGGGTCCGGTGGGCCGCTTCCAGGATCCTTTCCCCGGTCATGGGAACGCCGTAGATGGATTGAATCCCTTTGGCCACCTCAGCGGGAGGAGCGAGGAAGAACAGGCACCCTCCGTGAAGATCCTTGGCGATCATATCCCAGCCTTCCCGGGTGATCTTCTCAACCCAGTAGTCTGCCGATTCCGGCTTCCGGTTGGGATCCAGGACGTAGAGGAGGAAGGTCCGCATGGACATGTGGCCACCAGCCAGTCCGAATGGATACCCGGGGTTGGTTTGGGCCAGGTAGGCCGGCAGCTCCACCCCCTTGCAGTGCATGGCGAACCCGGCTCCGCCCACGGCCTCGGAGATGGCCTTGACGCCCTTGCCCAGGAGGGGCTCCCGGCCGAAGGCGATGGCTTCTTTCAAGCGGGCCGCGCCTGATGCATCGCCGAACTGCAGGCCTTCCCCCAGGCGGTCCCCGCCACGAGTGTTGTAGTCCATCACGTACGAGAGGACGACGTTCACTGAAATGGTATCGAGACCAAGATCGTCGTCCAGGCGGGCCAATCGGAGGTTCTCGTCCGGATCGACGATGCCGAGGTTCGGCCCCGACAGTTCCATGGGCTCGTACTCATAGCGCCCGAGGAAGGGCCCATGATTCCGGCGTTGGATCCGAGGGTCCGGATCCTTCCCTTCGGTCGGCGCCGCGTAGAAGTCCATGTGGCAGGAGATCCGGCACCCGAAGCAGCCCTTGTCGATGACGATGTACTCGTCGGACTCCCGCATGGTCTCGATGTGGACCGGGGTCGCCAGGTCCGTTCCCCGAGGTTCGAAGTTCCGCCACGGCAGGATCCCGATGCCGTCCAGGATTTTCTCGTTCTTCCCCGTCCCCCCCAAACCATCCCGGTTGTTGGGATGCCTGTACCCGCGGCTGTAAGGCCCGGTGGCGATCTCCTGGTTCACGGCCTTGAGGCCCTCGTCGCCCTTTCGGATCACGTCCTCAGGAGCTACGACTACGATGCCCAGGATGTTTTTGGATCCCAGGATCGAGCCCATCCCCAGGCGGCCGCCGAAACGGTACTTGTCCTCGCCGGACATGACCATTTCCTGGGTTGAGCCGACGATGTTGGCATACCACACCGATTTCCAGTGCTCCCCGGCCGGTCCGATGATGGCGAAATGGGCTGGGAAGGATTTCTTTGCGACGTCGTTGAATCGGCGATTCAGGTAGGCCATCCTGGCTGGCACGCGCTCGCCCAACAGCTCGGAGGGCGCGTCCTCCACCGTCAGCAGTGAATCACCCTCGGACTGGCGAATGAGGAGGAGGCTGGGCCTCTCGGCGGCGCCCTTCAGAACCAGATCCCCGACCCCGGCGGAAACCAGCTTGCGTCCAAAGCTGCCGCTCATGGCGGACCATCCGGCCATGGGTGCTCCCTGCCGCGTCCGCTTCAGGGGGGAGTAGGCGCTGAAGTAGGTTCTCAGCCCCGTCATGTAGGCCGTACCGGTGAGACACCCGGTGTTGATCACCAGGGGCGACTGGGGCTCGAAGGGATCCCGGACCTCGTAGTCAGCCAGGATCTTGAAGGACCGACCGATTCCGCCCAGGAAGTCCATGTCGTCGGTGACGGTCACCTCCTCCGACGAGACCACCCTGGCCTCCCCGACATCGAACACGATTCGGCTGAAGGCAAAATCGCAAACCTCGGTCGGGCGCTCAGTAAGGTTCCTCAGCATGCGGTGGTCCCTTCCTTCCTGGTGTGTCGGCATCTTCCATGGCGCCTCCTGCCATCCACCCATCCGTCCTCCGCCCCGGGAGTCGGCGTCAGCGGCCTCCGGCGATGAGAATGATCAGGAGGGAAGTCGAGGACAAGGTGGGGAAGGGGAAGATGGGCGGGCGGGATATGTGGGAGTGGGGGTGTGGTCTGGGGACACAGCTACCGGCGTGTCCTTCTCACCGTATCAAGGGCGCCACCTGCAGGGCCGGGACCATCGTCGCACCGCGCCCTGAGGTCTGGACCTCGAAGATGCTCGACCGGGTCGCCGTCCTGCCCGTGGTCAGATCTTCGATCGTCACGGTAATCCGGTAACTGCCCTTCGAAAACGGCGTTCCCACCCGGCGGAGTTCGGGCAATGTCCCGTCTTCCGAGGCCGTCGACTCACCGGCAAAACGCAGCCGGATCGGCTCGCGGTCCTGGGCTATCTCGCTGGGACTGTCTGCAACGCCCTCGACCGTAATCTCCGTCGTGTACGGGTTGCCCGCCGGCAGGTTGTAGATCTCGTAGTAGACATCGAATGCCCGCGACGGCACCTGGTGGGTGGGTAGGAGGGCGAGTGTGGCTCCTCCCCGCTCCCATCCGATCTGCGCGTCGGGCTGGCCGAGGGCTACATCGCTCAACATCAACTCATTCCCGCTGTAGTCGGGGATCTGAATGTATTTCCAGTACATCTGCCCGATGCCCGCCTCGGTGGCATCGGTCATGAACACGGTCTGCCGAATAGTACGGGATGGGGGCGCCTGCACCTCGATATGTGTGTACAGAAGATCCTCGTCACGTATCCGGCGGGGAAGGTCGACAAACACGCTGTCGTGCCGGTTGGTCACGGAGCGCAACACCGTGTCCACGAGAAGGAGCGTCACGTTGAAGCGGTAGCGGTCGTTGTCGCCTACACGCTTCGTCTGGAGACTCCCAGCCTCCACCGCGAATGCGGCAACTACGGTCGTGCGGCCGGCCTCAGCCCGGAACGTGTAGAGATCGTAGAAGAAGGGCAGTGGTCGCACCGGGCCACGACGGATTTCGGCGCCCGGCAATCCGGCAAGCGCTTCGGACGGTCCGGGCTCTCGGGAAGCGGCATCGAGTCCGAGGCCGCTGGCCGAAATCGCCGCGAGCATCCAAAGGAGAGGAACAGATCCAGCACTCATGAACCTCGTCGCAGCGCGACTCCGCTCCTTTCCCCTGCGTCAGTTGAAGACCATTTCACCATCTTATTCCCCAAAGGGACACGTCCAGTTCCGCGAGCCGCCCTCCCCTCGGTTCGACTCCGCGCGCCCGGGGCGCAACGTGGGCCCCTGCCTGGTGTATCGAAACCGGGGTACATGCCGGGCAACTCCGTGCCGGAGATGCCCGGGCAGGTGAGCCAGCCCGTCGACCGAGCCCTCAGCCGAGTCGGCACCATGCCAAGGAGGCCTGAATTGCCTCGCCAACCCGTGACCGTAGCAATCCTTTTCGGAATGCTCCTGTCTGCTACCGCGCCGATTGCTGCCCAGGACACATCGACCTCCTCGGCGGAGGCAGCCGAATTGCTCCAGGAAGCCCGGGACCGCCAGGAAGAGTTCGAGCGATACCGGGCCAGTCGCATACCGGTGGATCCGGAGCGGTATCAGCCAAGCTGCGACGAACAGATCGGGCGCATCTGCATCTGGTTCGGCGGCGAGGGTGAGACCCATTTCCCTGCGGAGAGGCCTGAGGTCGGCGAAGCCCGCGTGGAGCTGATCTCCTTCCTGACCGAGACGGCGGATCGGGTACCGGACCGCTGGGTGTTGGGGCAGTTGGTCTTTTATCTGATCGAGAATCGCGATGTGGACGGAGCCACCCGCGTAGCGACGGATTGCGGGATTCCCGAGGCCTGGTGGTGCGCCGCGTTACGAGGGTACATCCTGCATTTGACGGCGGATTATGTGGCTTCGGAAGCGGCGTTCCGGGAGGCCCTCGCGTTGATGTCGCCCGCGGAGCGCGAGCATTGGACGGCGCCGCGGTACATCTTGACGGAAGAGGCGGCGGAGGTGTTCGCGGGCATGGAGCCTGTGGAGCGCACCCGCCGTTGGGATCTGTTCTGGCGTCTTTCCGACCCCCTCTTCCTGATCGAAGGCAACGATCGGCTGACCGACCACTTCGCGCGCATGGTCGAGGCGCAGATCTGGGAGGACGCGGCGAACCCCATGGGAATTCCGTGGGACCAGGACATGGAGGCGACGCTGATTCGGTACGGCCGAAACATCGGCTACAGTCGAACCTACGATCCCATCGCCACTTTCAACCTTCGTGATACCCGGCGCGTGCTGGGGCACCACCATCCGAAGAGCCGCGGCTATCTCTTCCCGGAAAGGTTCCTCGAATCGCCGTCCGACATTCCGCCGGAGAGCTGGATCACTGCGCCGCGGGAGGCGCGCACATGGTACGCGCCCCGGTACTCCCCGGAGATGCGTCCGCTGGAGACGCAGGTCGGACGATTCCGCCGGGGTGAGAACATGTTCGTGGTAGGCGCCTACCGGCCCGTCCCTCCGGCGATGGACACGGTGGGGTCGGGGGCACCAGGGTCGGATTCTCTGTCGGCAGAGGCACTGGAATTGGAACCGCAAGGGAGCGGGGAGTTCGGGATCCAGGGACAACCCTATGCGGCGCTTTTCCTGATTCCCGAAGACGGATCGGAGCCGAGATTCGTCCGAGGCTTCGACGAGGAGGGCGTCTTGACGATCAACGCACCGCCCGGCCGGTACGTGAGCGGACTGGAGGTGGTGGATCTGGAGGGGAAGCAGGCTTGGCGCGCACGTCAGGGCGTGGTGCAGCTTCCGCTTGTGCCTGGACTCGTATCCGTCTCAGACCTTCTGATCCTGAATGAAGGGTCACCCCTTCCGGAGAGTCTCGAGGAGGCGATCCCGCACGTCCGGCCGGGTGTGCGCATCCGGAAGGGAGAGCGATTCCCTGTGGTCTGGGAGGCGTACGGGCTCCGGATCGCGGAACCGGTGCGGGTGACGCTCGGTTTCACCCGCGGGCGACCAGGCTTCCTTACGCGCGTCGGCGAGTTCCTCGGTGTGCTCGAGCCGGACCGTCCGGTGGAGGTGATCTTCGAGGATCGGGGCCCGGAGTCTGTGCAGACCGCCTTCCGGTCCATCGAGTTTCAGCTCCCGGACCTGGATCCCGGCGAGTACACGCTCCACCTCAAGCTGGAGTTGGCCGGACGCAATCCGGTGGTGACGAGCCGACCGATCATCGTGGAGTGAACGGTTCGGTTGTGGCAGAGCCACTACCCGGCACATCCATTCGCCGATGGCGCCATAGGCGCAATGGTGGAAGGAATTCATCCCCGCATCCTGGAAGCTCGAGTCAGGCTTAATGCCGTCCCAACGCTCCCAGGTCGTCGTCGCGCCCATTCTCCGTGATGAACTCCCTGCTGAACGCCTCCTTTATCTTGTCTACCATTGCCCCGTAAGGCGCGGCGTCATCGGCCTCGCCAAGGATCGAGGCGATCCGCTGCACGAGACTGGTGGAGTAGGCGAAGTAGGCGGTGCCATCGACCTTTTCTCCCCGCCGGCATACGCATAAGATGTAATTTCTACTTCCAAGTGAGACGATGCGGTGAGCCGGGGAGGCCAGCATGGGCAATTCGGTCAAACCACCCCTGACGGTGGCGCCCCCACCGAAGCCTGCGGACGATGTAGCGAAGCTGATTCAGTTCATACCAGGTCCGTATGTCCTCGGACCTCTGACGGATCCGCCGCGTTTTCGTTCTTTCGTCGCGGCCCTGATCCGCACCTACCACGGTTTCGGCCAAGGGAAGATCACCAGCGGGGACAAACCTCCCATCGGCCGGCCGGAGGCCTACGGCTATCTCCTCTTCCCCTTCGTTGGGGATGAAGATTCCCGTGCCGGCTACGCCAGAAGCTGCCCCAAAGACAAATCCCACTCCTCCTGCGGGGTGACGGTTCGCTCCCTTTGGTTGCTCCTCGGAGCGCGTCACGCTGTTTTGAATCCGCCGTATCGGAAGGAAAGGGTGATGACCTACGTGAGAGCCTTCGCCGTTCTCAACAACGCTTATCGTGGCGATGAAGGCGCGGTAATCCATACGGCAATGGGGGACGGAAGAATTACACGCGAAGAGGCGAAGGGGGTTCACCGGCCTCGAAATGGATTATGGATACCGGAGCTGACCTGGGACACGTTCAACCCACAAAGCGGGGACGTGCTTTTCATGGAAAAGACCCAGCACATGTCGACCGTCGTCGAGATCGTTAAAGAAAAAGACGACGAGTCCATTGAAGTTCTCTCCTGTGACGGGGGACAAGCCACCCCTGGTGATGGAAAATGCTGTGGAATCTCCCTGATCAAGAGGACCATCACCCGCAGACACGTGAAGAAAGACTGGGGAGAATTACTCAAGGATAGCACCGGCAAGGAAGTCCGGGGGTGGGCCGATGTCACCAAGCTCAAGTTCAGTGCCAACTTCTATACCATCTACCGGAACCCCGGCAGATTGAATCTTCCCGATCCGGAGCCTATCGAGACCTAGGCGTTCTGGCCGGGCGCCCCTCCCCGTCATCGCCCAATCAGTCATCGGCGGTCAGGGCCGAGTGTCAGGGGAACACTAGACCAGCACCGGTAATCTCCGGGCCACTCAGCCGTCCTCGTCCGCACCCTGGCGCCGGACTCCTCTGTCCCCGGGGTCGCTGCTGTCCCAGTCGATGCCCGCCCGCTCGGCAATGTCCCTGAGCCTTCGATCGGTTCGGAAAATGCCCCGGCCCAGAACCCGAACAGCGTTCTCGGTGAACTGGTCGATATGTCGAAACAGGCTGCCGTAGAAGGGAATGGACCCTCCGGTGGGGTTCAGGGGAGGGTTGTTCAGCATGTTGGAGATGTCCTGGACCATGTGGCCTGCAGAGACGCCGTAGGCCATGAGGTTCTCCTCGGTCGGGTCTTCCCTGAACTGCTGAAGGGTGTTCCGCCAGGTCTCGGAGGTCTCGGGAAAGGAAATGCAGGCCTGGGCCAGGTTGAAACAGGTGTGGAATTTCGAGGCCAGGCTGGACCAACAGGTGACTCGCTCCAGGTTCCGAAGAACATTTGTCGAGCCCACCACCCTGGTAGCGATCTGACCCCGTACCCGGCTGAAATGGGGCTGGACGCTGGAGGGCCGGAAGCTCAGGAGGCGCCGATTGACGGTGGGCTCAGGGGTATCCGAGAAGAAATTGGAAAGGGTACCTGCCCCGTGTGAAAGGGCGGGTACGGCCACGGCGTTGAGGGCCGTGTCCGTATCCTCCAGCACATCCTCCATGGAGCCCTGAAGATCGTCCCACAGGCCCGCGTTCCCCATTCCCGACCCCAGGGTCCGTTGGGCCAGGTTCCGCCTGAAGTCCAGCATGGTGGCCATCACGGTGCCCTTGTTGGCGGGCAGGAACCCGGCCTCTCCAATCCATTGGTAGATTTCCGCCACCGAGTCGGCAGCCCGGGTTTCGGCAAAACGGGATAGGGTCCATCGGGCCCCGGCAAGGCCGTCCAGGACGGCCTCCCTCACTTCGTCTGAGACCAGGAGAACCTCGCTGATTTCTCCTCCGGGCCCCTGGAAGGCCCGAACCGTCTGGTTGTCGGCCTCGATTTCCTCACAGAACTGAAAAATCTGGTTGATCTCTTCCAGGTCTTCCGACCGGTAATCCCCTTCCATCACGTTCAGGTCGGATACCCGGTTGGGCCGATGGGCTCGAATCGCATCTTGGAACGACACGCCTCAGCCTCCTTCTTCCTGGTTCTCCAGACTTTCCCACGACACGTCGTCGAACAGGGACCAGGCGCTGGTTTTCTCGCCGGTGTCAGGGTCCACCCAGGCCAGGGTCGCACCATACCGCTTTCCAACGGGCACAGAGGTGTAGTGAAGTACCCTGCGGCCTTCCTCTTCCTCTTGCTCCGCCACCAGGAGGGTCCGGTTGTAGGTGCCGTCGGTGGCGAAGAAGGTCACCTCCATCTCGTTGTCCAGGGGGTGTTCCGCAGAATAGGGGACCTTGAAATAGACTTCCCCCGAGGCTTCCGAGACCCTGATTTCGAAACGGGCCCCGGAATGAACCCGGAGCCCCTCTTGAAGCTCACTTTCACTACAGGAGATTCTCTGAGAGGATTCCTCGGGCATGCGTGGCTCTCCGGCGTTCTCAGCGTGGCGTCCGAGTCTGTGACGGAACTTCCCCTAAGCTGCGATCTTCCGTGCGCCGACGCCAGCTTGTGACGGTGGTGCATGGCCCATCTCAAAAGGGGATCACGGGCCCCGCGGCGTAGAAGAGGACACGGCCCACCACTTCCGAGGCACCCAGCAGGAGGAGTGCACCGGAGGCCCATCGCCCTTTCTTTCCCGCCTGAGAAGAAAGGCCCCCAGGGAAGGCGGACCTGGCCAGGGAGATGGCCAGAAGAGAGGCGCCCCCCAGGAGGAGGAGGAGGCGAAGGCCGGCCAGGGGAGATCCTCCCGGAGCATTCATGATCTCGCCGGTCATGGGATGAGCCAGGGTGGCCCCTATCTGGGCCAGGGAGGCCGCCAGCCCCACCGCCAGGAGAGTGGGCCGGGCCAGGGAAGCTGCACCAGGAGTACCAGCTCCCGAGCCGGTAGGACACTCCAGATAGGCCGCTCCAGCAACGGCTCCGAGGAGAAGGGTGGTCAGAAAGAACCCGGCCGCCGTCAGCCAGTGATCCCAGAGAGGGCGGGCCGGAACCATGTAGATCCTGGCCATGACCCAGATCAGCGCGATGCCCACCAGGGCCGTAGCCCATGCCAGGGCCCCGGCCATCCGAGGGGCCGCTCCGGGACGCCTCCTCACCGAGTAACCGAGGCCCCAGAGGCCCAGGAAGACCAGAACGGCCAGGATCTCCCTGCTTAACCAGGATTCGTCCAGGTTGGACAGGGAGAACACGGCACTCATGGGGGAGCCCAGGTGGAGGATGGAGACGGCCAGGGCTGCCGCCATGAGCACACCCACCAGAAGGAACGGGCCCTCGCCCACGGGGCTCTCCGCCCGGTGCCCGGCTCGGAGGAGGCTCTTCGCTGCAAGAGAGGCCAGAAGAAGCCCCACCGCCAGCTGAACCGTCAGGGTGAAGAGAACCAGGGGCCACTCGTGGAGCAGGTTCATCGCAGGTCCCGCTCCGGGTTGGAGGAGCTGCCCGTTCCCTGGCCGGCGGGTTGACCGTGGTGGTGGGGAGTGATGACCAGGCGCGGGCGAGTCTGATCTCCCGAGGGAAGGGGAGCCAGGGCATCCAGGCTGCCGTACTTTGCCCGAAGGTCGTCAACGGGGCCCACCTCCAGGGCCCGGGTCACGCAGGAGGCGACGCACCACGGATCCTCGCCGGCGTCGATGAGATCCACACACATGTCGCACTTGGTCATCCGTCCCGTGTTAGGGTCGAAGGACAGAGCCCCGTAGGGGCAGGCCCATTCGCAGTACCGGCACCCGGCACATCGAGCCGAATCGATGAGGACGATTCCGTCGGGCCGCTGATGGATGGCTTCGGTGGGACATGCGGCCACACAGGCCGGGTCCTGGCAGTGCATGCAGGCGATGGAGAGGCAATAGGCGAAGAGGCCGGAGGGGGCCAGGAGCGAGGGGTCTTCCGGGTCCGGAATCCAGCTTCCGCCGCCGTATTCCACCACTCTGCGATAGTATCTTCCTGCCGGGAGCCGATTCTTGGAATTGCAGGCGATGACGCAGGTCCGGCACCCGATACAGGCCGAAGCGTCCAGGTAAAAGCCGAGAGGAGCGTTCATGGTCATCCGGCTCCTTTCGGCCTGCGCGGGGGTCGTCGCCAGTCGGCCTCCAGGGAGTCCGGGCCCCGGTAGCGCCTCACCTGGACCACGCAGGTGTTCCACCCCTGGTGCCCCTGGCCCGTAGGTCGGTCGCCGTTGAGGACGTTGGTAGCCCCGGCCCGGTCCAACCCCGTCCGTGGATCCACATCGGCCCAGGCGCCCTCTCCCAGGGCTACCACGCCAGGCATGATCCGCTCGGTGACAAAGAGGGGCCGAAGCACCGACCCGTGTCGGCTCTCGATTTGAACCGTGTCTCCAGTGGCCAGGCCCCGGGCGTCTGCGTCCAAGGGGTTCATGATGAACTCCTGGGGAAACGCTTCCCTGAGCCAGGCCACGTTGTCGAACACGGAATGGGTGCGGCGCCGGTAGTGGAGGGTGATCAGCTGCAGGGGGTGGGGCCCCTTGATGCCTCCCTCGAAGTCGTCGAAGGTCTCCTCGTACCCTTCTGCGGGAGGCCGGTAGACGGCAATGGGATCGATGCGCGTGAAGCCCACGGACCTTATGTGGTCGGCGATATCCTGGCAGTGGAGCTCGAGACGGCCGCTCGATGTGCGGAGGGGGTGGCCCTGAGGGTCTCGGCGAAAGTCGGCGAAGGCAACGTGGCCGAGGCCGTCACCGGGACTGCGGGGCACCACGTAGACCCCCTTCTCTCGGAACTCCGCCAGGGATATGCGCCCCTCCTGGGGCTGGCCCTGAACGCCCATCTCTTGAATGTCGTCGGCGGTTATGGTCACCAGATTTTCCCGCTCCAGCCCGTCAGGGCTGACCACCCAGGCTCCGGCCAGCCGATTGAACTCCTCCTGTTCAGGGGAAAGGGAAAGCATCTCCGCCGGATCGAGCCCAAGCCGCCGGCCCAGCTCCGCACCGATCCAGCTGTCGTCCCGGGACTCGTGCTGGGGCTCCACCACCTTCCGGGCCCAAATCAGGTGATCACGGTTTCCCTTGAAGAAGCTGTGACGCTCCCAAAGGGTGGTCACCGGGAGGACGATGTCCGAGTACCGGGCGTTGGTGTTGTAGACGAAGTTCAGCGTGAGGACGAACTCCACTTTTCGGTGGGCCTCGATCCCCTTCATCAGCCCCGACGTCTGGTTCAGGGCCGAAGCCCCGTCGTGGATGATGGCCCGCAGGTCCACCTGCCTGCGCTCCCCTTCGCCGGCAGTGTACTCCCCTTCCAGCACCGCCTGCCAGAGCTCGCTGTTGTTGATGCGGGCGGTGGTCCTCCGGGGTACCCGCCGTCTGGACGGAGCCCCCGAGCCCCCGGCTCCGATGAGGAACGGGCCCCCATCCGCCGTGCGTTCCCAGCAACTGACCCCCGTCATCCGCCCGGGCTCCCCGATGTGGCCCGTCATGCAGCCCAAGGTGAGGAACATCTGGGGCCACGAGTCGGTGTTGTGGGTCCGGGCCGGCGCCCAGGCCGTGAGGAGGGCGGCCCGCCGGGCCCGGGCGATTCGCCGGGCCAGCCGTCGGATGCGTGGTGCGCTCACCCCCGAGATCCGGGTCGCCCACTCCGGCGTCTTCGGGATCCCGTCCCTACGGCCAAGGACATAGTCGCGAACGTTGTTTTCGGGGTCGGCGCCGGGGGGCATGTGCTCCCGGTCGAAGCCCACGGTGCATCGGTTCAGGAAGTCCCAGTCGATGAGAGGGTTCGTAGCCGGGTCGTCTTCCTCCAGGAGCGCGTAGGCCATGCCCAGGGCCAGGGCGTGGTCCGTGCCGGGCCGGGTTGGAACCCATTCGTCGGCCAGGACCATGGCCGAATCATTGTAGTAGGGATCGATGAAGATGAACTCCGCTCCGGCCCGCTTGGCCTGGAGGTAGTAGTACATGGCGTTGCCCTGGGCCGTCCACGCCGGGTTGCCGCCCCAGAGGACGATGAGCTCAGCATTCTGCAGATCCAGCCGGTCGTTGTGGCTGGTCCGGCTCAACCCGTCGCCCAGGCCGATCCGGGGGCCCGTTTCCAGCCAAGTGCCCCAGGAGGTGGAGCCCCAGTTGGTCACGGCGCCGCCGAGTCCACTGAAGAGCTGCCGGAGAGTGCTCCCGAGCTCCAGTATGGCCTCGTTCCCATGCTGGGCCAGGATGCGCTCCAGCTCCGCCGCGGTCAGGTCGAGGGCTTCGTCCCAGGAGATGCGCTCCCATTCGTCCTCGCCCCGGAGCTCCCGCCTTCCCCCGCCCGGCTCCCAGCTGCGGCGCTTCATGGGATACCGGAGTCGATCCGGAGCGAAGACCTGTCCCTGCTGGGCCCGGCCCCGGGCGCAAGCCCGCATCTGTGGGGTGTGGGCCGTGTCCGGGTGGGTGTCATCGGTCTTGACGGCCAGGACCTCACCGTCCACCACGTAGGCCAGAAGGAGGCACCGCTGGCCTCCGCAGTTGTGCCAGCAGGCGGCGGGGATCCACTCGCCGCCGGTGAGGGGAGGTGGGGCGGGAGCTGGAACACCGGGCTCTTCGATGTCCCATGGCAGCCTGGGTCCGCCCGGGAGGGAGCGGCCAGTTCCGAATCCACCCAGGGCCGAGCCGCCGGCCACGGCCCCCCACTTCAGGAACCCGCGGCGATCCAGTTGAAATGGTTGATGTTCGTCAGGTTCTGGACGATCTGCCATCGATTCAGTCCTCGGTTCGGCTGGGCGTAAACCCTCAGGCCGCGAATCTCCGGGCTGTGGTCGTCTTTCCAACAGCCTTGGGTCCCCGGATCAACACGCCTCCGGTGGCAATACGGCCCTAGCGCCCGCCTCCCGGAGGTGGAAACGATATGTAGGTCGGTTCCATCAGGGGCCGATACTTCTCCATCAGTTCCCGGTTCAGGTCGATGGGAGGCTCGGTCCCTTCGGGGAGGAAGGTTTCGTAGGGGTGCTCCTCCGCCTGGGCCTCGAACTCTTCTCTCACGAGGGCCAATTCGTCAGGGTTCGTCAGAAGATCCATGAGGGTGGCCGCCATGACCTTGGCGTTCGCCACGATCCCCTTGTGAGTTGCCGAACCGAAGTTTCCGGCGGTCCTGCTCCAGTGATGTCCGATGTCCCCGGGCACCGCTCCCGGAATCCCGATGGTCACGTTGGCCGTCTGCAACTTCAGGTCCCCCATGTCCGTGGACCCCCCTCCGGTGAACGTCACGTCCGGA
>JASFVN010000291.1:0-5779 GCA_050049805.1 Gemmatimonadota bacterium | reverse complement strand
TCCCTGGAACGAGATGCCAGCTCTGACTAGCGCCGATTGAACTCGGTGCATTGCTCTATCTTCTGTCATGCCTCTGTCCTCCAGTCGTGCAGGCTCCCGGGAAAAGAAACGCCAAAAAAAACAGTTTGCGGACCACCTGTGGTTTTTTGGCGCTGTCGTTGTCAGTGCATTTCAGAGTCCACGAGCGAAGTGCTCCTGTCTCGCCAACATGTCATTGA
Source organism: Gemmatimonadota bacterium (assembly GCA_050049805.1). Taxonomy (GTDB): domain Bacteria; phylum Gemmatimonadota; class Gemmatimonadetes; order Longimicrobiales; family Gaopeijiaceae; genus JABDNZ01. The sequence continues at coordinate 5,561 of JASFVN010000291.1, read as the reverse complement.
TGTGAAGTCTAGACCGCTGCCTCCGTTGCCAGCAACTCTTTTTCAAGCGATGATCAACCAACCTGCTGGATTGGCCGGCCCATTTTCAGGGCCAGACTGAGTATGACGAAACCACAACCGCATGTCCTCCTCTTGAGCATGCCTTGGGCCCGTCTTTCCGAGCCTCCGCTTGGCGTGGCGATTTTGAAGTCCTGCCTTTCGCGGGCTGGAATAGGCTGCCGCATACGCCACTGCAACCTATTCCTTCTCCGGCATATGTGCTCCACCACCTACGTTGGTCTGGCTAACGCTTACGCGATCAACGACATGATGTTTACCTATGATCTCGACGCCGATCTGTCGGACCTCCAGTACCGCCTTGCACGCGAACGAGTTGAAGAGCTGATCACCGTCGGCCTGCTCAATTCAGATGAGGCGGATACCGATGCAGTGATGAGGCAACTCGTCGATCTTCGCAAGAATGCCATTCCACGTTGGCTCGATGAATGCGTCGACTTTGTGGAAAACCAACAGCCAACGCTCGTCGGCTTGACGTGTCAATTTGACCAAACCATCGCTTCGGTTGCTCTGGCCCGCCGCATACGGAAACGCCTCCCATCTGTGACGATTGTGCTGGGAGGCTATGCGCTTGAAGGTCCTGCTGCACGCGAAGTCCTACGGTGTTTCCCGTATATTGACGCGATCTGTCTCGGCGAGGGGGAGCGAGCAATTGTTGAATTGGCTCGCGCTTCGATTGGAGAACGCCCTCTGAAGGGGATCAACAACTGCCTCACGGAATCAGATACCACTCCACAGACGCAACCACCGGTACGGGCAAAGGGACGTCTGCTGGCGCTTCGCGATCCGATAAAACGTAATCCACCCCTCCCGATGGACGACAGCCCAGCGCCGGACTTCGACGACTTCTTCGCGGACGTTCGAGAACTTCGGGAAGTCGACCAAGTCGAACTCGCGGTGAGGTCACTCCCGATTGAGGCCTCTCGTGGATGCTGGTGGGGACAACATCATCATTGCACGTTCTGCGGCATAGATGACGAAACGATGCAGTATCGTGCTCGGTCTCCAGAGATCACGATGAGTATTCTCGATGCGCTGAGAAGACGATACGATATCCTGCGTTTTCGCTTTACCGACTACATCCTTCCCCAGACGTATTTTTCTTCCCTCCTTCCGCGTCTTGCCGAAGGCGAGGAGAAGTACCGCCTGGAGTGCGAAATAAAGTCCAATTTGACATCAAAACACTTTGCTCTCCTGAAGGCGGCCGGATTCCACCGTTGCCAGCCCGGCATTGAGTCATTCTCCTCTTCCGTTCTCGAAAGAATGTGCAAAGGGGTCACCGGGATCAGGAATATTCAGACTCTCGTGCTCGGGAAGACCCACGACGTCAAGATCCTCTACAACATTCTCTTTGATCTTCCGAATGACGAAGTCGAGGACTATGAACTCATGGTCGGCATCATTCCGATGCTTTTTCATCTCGACCCACCGCTGGGTTGTCAGCCCGTGGAAATCACCCGGTTCGCCCCCCTGCAGGTTGATCCGAAGCGATTTGGGATCGAGGAGCCGGGGCGTGGGGCTCTGTACGATGTCATCTTTTCGCCGGAGTTCCTGCAGGAGACGGAGTTTGATCTCGAATCTTTTGCATCCTATTTCGAGCCGACCTACCGCAACTCGTCCGCTCTTCAGCAAAACTACGCGCTTTTGGTGGCTCAGGTCCGGCATTGGCAAGACCTGCATAATACCAGAGCCGTACAACTACTTTATTCTTTGGGCGGCGAGGGCATCACGTTTCATGATTCGCGTGAAACGGAGACTCCGGAAGTGATGACGTTTGGCTCCTCACATGCGACGGTCTACGGTAACTGTGCTGGCGAGGCGCGTTCCGTCGACGCAATCGCTCGAGCGACAGGAATGGCGCCGAAGCGGGTCTCCGAGTGCTTGGCGGATCTTGTCAACGCTCGAGTGGTGATAAATGAAGGCAGCAGCTATCTCGGCATTGCCCTCCCACGCACCGGGCCTCCCTCCGCTCCCGGGCCCCGTCCCTCGCCATGAGGGTAACTGTGGCCCATTCCCGCACTTTTGGCCCAATTCCAAGTCTGACAAATCCCTGACAGATCCTCATCCACGCCGGGCAGTAGGCGTATTACCTTCCCACCATGGTTTCTTACCGCCGTCGAAGAAGGCTTCCGTCCCGGTCGGCCGTCATGGTGTTCCTCCTCTTCCTCACCCTCGGCCTGGCGGGGGTTTTGGCCTATCAGGCCTGGGACGCCCACCGGGCCCACGAACGAGTGGCCAAATCGGCTCTGGAAGACCATGCCCTCTCCGCAGCCTGGGAACTCACCTCGGCCATTCGAAGAGAGCTTTATGGCCGCCTTCTTTCCCCCGGTTTGGAGGCTTCCTACAAGACGTTGGCCGCGTACCCCGAAGCGCCCCTCCCGAGTTTTGTGAACTTTGAAAAGGCTCTGGAAAGTTTCTGGTGGTCCTTCGAGTCCGTGAAGTTCGACTTCCTCTTCCGATACAACTTTACGAAGGGCAAGCTGGAATTCCGGGGTGGTGGTGAGCCGGTGGAGGAAGCGAAGGGGTGGTTGACCGCCTATCTGAAGGAGCGGATTACGTCAGGCGTGGAGACGAAGACCGAACTCCCTGCTGGAGTGTGGATCTACGGAGCACCGAACGAAGAGAAAATCCTGGTCTACGGCGTCCACATCGATCCCGACAGTGGAGGCCTTATCGCTTTCGGCTTCCAGACCGTCGACCTGAGTCCCGTCAAGGCAACGGTGGAAAATGTGGCCAAAGGGATACCTCTCATCGCGCCGGCTCTTACGGGGAGATACGACCCGTCCGATCTCCTCTCCTTCTCCGTCACGGCGCCGTCGGGTCGAACGGTGTTCTCCTCGTTCCCTCAATATCCTTCCGAGATCCAGGCCAGCGACACCGTCGGTACGGCGCTCGGTGCTCTGACCGGAACGGTGAACATCAATCCCGCGGCCATCGAGTTACTGGTCATTGGCGGACTTCCCAAGTCCAGGCTCCCAGCAATCCTGGTACTTCTGGGTCTGACCTCGGCAATGGTCCTGGTCTCGTTCTTCCAGCTGCGGCGGGAACAGGAGCTTTCTCTCCTTCGTACCGACTTCGTGTCGAGCGTATCCCATCAACTTCGAACACCCCTTGCACAGATAAGAATGTTCGGGGAAACCCTGCTTCTGGGGAGGGTCCGGAGCGAAGAGGAGGAGCAACGGTCCCTGGAGATCATCGTCAAGGAAGCCCAGCGACTCACCCACCAGGTCGATAACGTTCTCCATTTCTCGCGGGCCCAGCGGGGAGAAATAGCCTTGAGCCTCCAGGAGGCTCACCTCGCACCCCTGGTTTCCGAGGTTTTGGAGAGCTTCTGTCCCCTGGCCGAGGCCCAGGACTGTCGGGTCGAATCTTCTCTCGACGAGACGCTGAAAGCATGGGTTGATCCAGGGGCCTTCCGGCAGATCCTTTTGAACCTCCTGGAGAACGCGGTCAAATACGGGCCGTCTAACCAGATCGTCGATGTGAGACTTCGAAAGGGACCTGGCGGAATCGTCCAACTCCTGGTTGAAGACGAAGGGGAGGGAATACCGGCCGACCAGCGAGCCGAAGTGTTCTCTCCCTACTCCAGACTCGAGCGGGACCGTGATTCGGGGGTGGCCGGCTCCGGGATCGGCCTCGCGGTGGTGAAGGAGTTGGCCCAGCGGCAGGGGGCCTCAGTTCGGGTTGAGGACTCGGTAAGCGGCGGAGCCCGGTTCATTGTCGCCTTCCCGCCGGTGACGGATCGTCCGAGGAATGTGTAGGTTCTGAACCATGTCCAGGGTACTGGTAGTGGAAGACAATGTCGACCTGGCCTATGGGCTCCAGAACAACCTGGAGATCGAGGGCTACGAGGTCCGAGTGGCCGAAACCGGTGAGACAGGCCTGAAGGAAGCCTCGGCTTTCGATCCCGATCTCATCATCCTGGACCTGATGCTTCCCGATCTGGACGGCTATAGGGTTCTTCAGCACCTGAGGAAGTCCGGCATTCTCACACCGGTTCTGATCCTCACGGCACGGGGGGAGGAGTCGGACAAGCTCCTGGGCTTTCGCCTTGGCGCCGACGACTACGTAACGAAGCCGTTCGGGGTCATGGAGCTCCTGGCCAGGGTGGAGGCGATCCTTCGCCGTACCCGGGGCTCGGTGGGGCAAGAGAGTGGCAGCGGCGAGGAGACCGAAGAGTTTGGTTCGGTCCGAATCGATCTCCGGTCCCGGGCCGTATTCAAAGACGACGAAGAAGTCCAGCTCACTCCCAAGGAGTTGGACCTTCTCCTGGCCCTCATCCGCCGCCAAGGCGCCGTAGCGAGCAGGCTCGAGCTTCTCCAGGAAGTGTGGGGACACCGTGCGGCCGTGGTCAGTCGAACGGTGGACACCCACATCTCCGAACTCCGGAAAAAACTCGAAGAGGAACCTTCCCACCCCCGGCACATTCTCACTGTTCACAAGGCTGGGTACCGGTTTCAGGACTAATTCGGGCTGGCCCCGTTCGCCAAGTCCCCTGGTCCGGCCCTACCTGATTTCCCAGCCCACCCCGCTGTCGCCACATATTTCCCCGATCTTGACATCCTTCTGACATGGTCCTTTCCGAATGGCAACCATGACGTCTGCCCCAACGGCTAGCTTTCAGCGTGAAAAGGGAAACGCATCTCCCTCGGTCCCGGGCACTCGGTGTCTCGCGAGCTGGTCACTCGCCCAAGAACGGTGCCTCCGCTTCGCCCGGGCCGAGGGAGCTTTTTTTGCCCGGATACGCCCTTGAAAGCCCCTGCTGTTACGGTTAGCTTACCAAGCTCGCTATGAATCCTTTGGAAATGCTGCGGTCCGAGGGCTTCATGGTCGGGACTTCGGGTGGGCGTCGAGGTGTGAACTTCGAGTTGGTTTCGAAGGGAAAACTTCGGGCTGGTGCCGAGGTGAATCTTCGGTGGGGTACCGAAGCGGTCAAACGGGGCAGACTGTAAATCTGCTGGCTAAGCCTTCGGAGGTTCGAATCCTCCCCCCACCATATGGCCGGTTCCGACCCCGGGGTCCTCAGGTGATCGGGGACGGAAAGCTTTGCGGGAGTAGCTCAGTTGGCTAGAGCATCAGCCTTCCAAGCTGAGGGTCGCGGGTTCGAGTCCCGTCTCCCGCTTTGATACCTGGACAGGGATCCGGAGGAGAAATGCCGGAGCCATTGGGCCAGCGAGGTTGCTCTGGTAGCTCAGGGGTAGAGCGCGTCCTTGGTAAGGACGAGGTCCCGGGTTCAAATCCCGGCCAGAGCTCTCCCGCTCCCCAAGAGAAGGGTTGCGGAGTGATCTAAAAACGAAGACGTACTTGTCCCGGACAGGGGCCTCCAACCAGCGAGGTGCCGGTCCGGGTGGCTTCTTTCCAACATACGAGGAAAAGCACGAGGCAGAGCGATGGGCAAGGCGAAATTTGAGCGGACGAAGCCGCACGTAAACGTGGGAACGATTGGTCACGTGGACCATGGGAAGACGACGTTGACGGCTGCGATCACGGAGGTTCAGTCGAAG
>JASFVN010000290.1:0-5795 GCA_050049805.1 Gemmatimonadota bacterium | reverse complement strand
CCCAGTCCGGAAAGAAGCCCCGGATGAAGCACCGGTTCATTCCTAGTATCTTGATGACATGAACACGCCTCCGACGTACGGCACCGAAACCGGGGACGACCCGATGCTCTCCATCGTCATTCCCTTCTACAACGAAGGGGAGAACGTGAACGGGCTCCTGGAAGAGCTTCACCGGGCCATGGAGTCCTCACCCTGGCCGTGGCAGGCGGTCCTGGTGGACGACGGGAGCCAGGACGATACGCTGGCACGAATGGATTCGATCCGAAGACGATTCGGGGACCACGTGAAGGTCGTGGGCCTGCAACGGAACTTCGGCCAGACCGCAGCCACTCAGGCGGGAATCGACGCAGCGTCAGGGGACTTCATCGTCACGCTGGACGGAGACCGCCAGAATGATCCCGAGGATATCCTGCCACTGACTCACCGCCTGATCCGGGAGGAGTTGGATCTGGTGGTGGGGTGGAGAAAGAGCCGGAGAGACGGATTTCTGCTAAGGCGTCTGCCATCGCTCCTGGCGAATCGCCTCATCGGCCGAGTCACCGGTGTGAGGCTTCATGACTACGGATGCAGTCTCAAGGTCTACCGTGCGTCGGTCCTGGAGAGTGTACGCCTCTACGGTGAGATGCACAGGTTCATCCCGGCCTGGTTCGCCGCATCGACCTCCCCGAAACGCATCGCGGAAGCGGTGGTGAACCACCGGCCCAGGGTGGCGGGGAAATCGAAATACGGGCTGGGGAGAACGTTCAGGGTTCTCCTCGACCTCCTTTCGGTGCACTTCTTCATGCGCTACTGGACCAGGCCAGGCCATTTCTTCGGATCCATAGGCCTCAGCTTCGGGGGGATTGGTGCCCTGATCCTGGCCTATCTGGCCTGGGTGAAATTCGGATTGGGTGAGGATATCGGGACCCGGCCTCTCCTTCTGGTGGGGGTGGTTCTCGTCATCGCGTCTCTTCAATTCATCACCACGGGTGTCGTGGGAGAGCTCCTTACCAGGACCTACTTCGAATCCTCCAACGTCAAGCCGTACATAGTCAGGACGGCATCGGAAGGGCCTGACGCCTGGGCTTTGGAGCCTTCTTCCGGCGGGACCGGCGGGATCCCAACGGAGCCGGCTCCCCCTGCATGAACGAGAAAAGATGACGTCAGGTTTTCCCGAGCTCAGTTTCCTGGACCGCCGGGGGCCTCTGGTACTCCTTCTGGCAGCCACGGGCCTCGCCTTCTTTCTGAACCTCGGAAACGCTCCCCTCTTCGATCGAGACGAAGGAGCGTTCAGCGAGGCCACCCGGGAGATGGTGGAGAGCGGGGACTATGTCTCCACGACACTGAACGGGGAGCCACGCTACGACAAACCCATCCTTACCTACTACTTCCAGGCCTTAGGGGTAGGGCTCCTGGGCTGGAACGAGTGGGGACTTCGCTTGCACTCGGCCCTGGCCGCAACCCTCTGGGTCCTGGCCATTTGGGGGTTCGCCCGCAGGGAATGGGACGACAGCACCGGCTGGGTCGCTGGACTCATCGCCGCCACCTCACTGTGGGTGATGGTCATCGGGAGGGCTGCCACAGCGGACGCTCTTCTGAACCTGTTTCTCGCTTTGACCCTCTTCGACCTCTACCGGTTCTGGAAGGATGGACGCCGAGCGCCCCTCTACCGGGTCTTCCTCTGGTCCGCCCTGGGTTTCCTCACCAAGGGTCCCGTCGCCGTGGCCGTCCCGCTGGCGTCGGCCTTCCTCCTGGCCCTGGTAAGAGGACAGATGGGACGGTATTTGAAGGCCATCTTCAACCCCGCGGGATGGGCCATTTTCTTCGTGGTTGCCGGCCCTTGGTACCTGGCCATCTATGCCAGGGATGGTCAGGCCTTTGTCGACGGGTTCTTCCTCGGGCACAACCTGAACCGCTTCGCCGATACCATGGAGGGACACGGGGGAGCCCTCTTCTACTTCGTCCCGGTTGCGCTCCTGATCGTCCTGCCCCATACCACCCTCTTCCTGAAGACTCTGACCAGGATCCGAAAGGCCAACAGAAGCGATCTCGAGCTTTTTCTGTGGCTCTGGTTCGGATTCGTCTTCCTCTTCTTCTCCGTATCGAGCACCCAACTCCCCCACTATCTCCTTTACGGGGCCACGCCCCTGTTCCTCCTCATGGCCAGGTATCGGGAAGAGCTCCGGAGCCGTGCTCTGGCCCTCCTTCCCGCCTTCCTCCTGGTCTCGCTCCTGGCTTTTCTTCCCGAGATCTGGAAGGTGGCCGAACCCCGGGTCACCGACGATTTCACCCGGGCCATCATGGAAGTCGCGCCGGAGGCTTTTGATGCTGCCTACCGTTTCTGGACCGGCCTTGGTCTAGCGGCGTTGATCCTTCTCTCGTTCATCAGGCGTTGGCGACCCTGGCAGAATCTGATGGGTGCCGGCATGGTGGTGGCCGCCGTAGTAGCGTTGGCCCTGGTACCGACCTACGGCGAAATCCAGCAGGGCCCTACCAAGGAAGCAGCGTTTCTGGCGAAGAGCCAGGGATGGGATGTGGTGATGTGGCGGTTGGACATGCCCAGTTTCGCCGTGTATTACAGAGACATCACACCTCTCCGGCCACCCAAGGAAGGGGAAGTGGTGTTCACCCGGGTAACCCGTCTTGATCGGCTCGAGACCCCGACGGAGGTCCTTTTTCAGAAGGGTGGCATCGTGCTGGCTCGAGCCCTGGAAGACGCGGGCGGTTGACGTGGAGTCACCCGGCCCGCCCAGCCCGCCAGGTCCACCCAGCTGGGTCGCCCTCGGCCCTCCCGCTCTCGCCCTGGGTCTCCTGGTCGCTCTTTCCCTGGCCGGGTTGGACCAGCGGCTGTTTCCTGCCTTCAACAACCTCTCCTCCTACACTGGCTCGTCTTTTTGGGCAAACGTCACCATCCTCGGGGACGGCTTGGTGTGCGCCGTACTCCTCTTGATCTGGGTCAGGAGACACCCTGAGCGGATCTGGGCAGGCCTCCTGGGCGCCCTTTTCATGGTCCTGGTGCTGAGGGTATTCAAGGGAACGGTGAGCCTGCCGCGGCCTCTGGGGGTTCTTCCCGAGGATGCCGTCACGGTCATCGGGCCCGGTCATCGACGGGGGGCCTTCCCGTCGGGTCACTCGGCCACCATGGCCCTGTGGGCAGGGATTTGGGCGTTGACGGCGTCCAAACACTACACACGATGGCTCGCCGCGGGGCTGGCCGCTCTGGTAGGGGTGTCCCGCATGGCTGTGGGCGTCCACTGGCCCAGCGACGTTCTGGCGGGCCTGGCCCTGGGATGGACAGCCGCCTGGTTGGGCATCCGTTGGGGTAGCCGGTTCACCTGGGGAGCCAGGAGCCCGGGGCGGCAAATTCTCGCAGGGGCCCTGATCCTCTCGGGAATCGTGCTTCTCATCATCGACCACACGGGCTATCCGGGAGTACTCTGGTTCCAGCGGTCCATCGCTCTCGGGTGCCTGGCCTGGGCTACCCTGAGCTTCTCAAGGCCTTCTCATGCCCGAAACCAGCTATGACGTTCTCATCGTGGGCGGAGGCGTAGTTGGAAGCTCCGTCGCCTACTTCAGCTCAGTAGATTCCCGGCCGAAGGAACTTCGCATTTGCGTGGTGGAGCCGGACCCCACCTATGCCCGCTCTTCCACCGCCCTCTCCGTGGGTGGAATCCGCCAGCAGTTTTCCACGCCGGAGAACATCGCCCTCTCCCTCTTCTCGGCAGACTTCGTCAGAAACGCCCACCGCGCCCTGGCCGTGGGTGGAGAGGGACCAGAGCTCGGGTTTCGGGAGGCCGGCTACCTATTTTTGGCCACTTCGGCCGGGATCCCGGTCCTGGAGAGGAACACGGCTCGGCAACGGGAGATGGGGGCCGAGGTCGAGCTCCTGACTCAGGAGGACCTTGGACGACGCTTCCCCTGGATGAACGTCTCCGATCTGGGGGGGGCCTCACTGGGAATCCGAAACGAGGGGTGGCTCGACCCCTACTCCCTTCTCCAAGCCTTCAAGAGAAAGGCCCAGGACCAGGGTGTCACCTACGTCCAGGACCGTGTCATGGAGATACCCAGTGACGGCGACGGCGTTTTGGGCGCCACCCTCGAGGCGAAAGGAATGGTGAGGGCCAACCTCGTCGTCAACGCCGCCGGCCCCAGGGCTTCCGAAGTAGCCCGACTCGCTGGCGTGGAGGACTTACCTGTCCAACCCAGGAAACGATTCGTTTACCGGGTCGAGAGCCCGGCAAAGCTCCCCGGGTGCCCACTGGTGATCGATCCCTCGGGCGTGTATGTCCGCCCGGAGGGGGAGGGGTTCCTTTGCGGGACATCCCCACCCAAGGACGCGGACCCGGACACCCTGGATCTGGACATGGAGTACGAACTCTTCAACGAGAGGGTCTGGCCCATTCTGGCCCACCGCATACCGGCCTTCGATTCCCTCCGGCTCGGGTCCTCCTGGGCCGGTCACTACGCCTTCAACACGCTGGACCAGAATGCCATCGTGGGCCCCCACCCGGAGATCCGGAATTTCCTTTTCGCCAACGGTTTTTCAGGCCATGGACTCCAGCAATCCCCTGGTATCGGGAGGGCCGTTGCCGAGCTCATCCTGCACGGCGCCTATCAGACCCTCGATCTGACTCGATTCGGGTTCGACCGTTTCCAACGGGGCGCCCTCCTTCTCGAGGAGAATGTGGTGTAAGCCAGCAGGACCTCAAGCCCCCTCCAGTTGAACCGGCGTAATCGGGGGTCTGCCCGCCAGCACCTCTCTGGCATTCCTCACCGCCAGCTCAGCCATGGCTCGACGGGTAACGACGGTTGCGCTTCCAATGTGCGGGAGGGCCACGACCTTGGGGTGTTCCACCAGCTCCCTGGGTACTTCTGGCTCCCGGCTGAAGACGTCCAGGCCTGCCCCCCCAACGGGACCCTGGTCGAGGGCCCGGACCAGGGCTTCCTCATCCACCAGATCCCCCCGAGCCGTATTGATGAAGAGACATCCCTCCTTCAACAGCGAGAACATCCGGGCATCGAACATGCCACGGGTCTCGTCGTTGGAAGGCACATGGACCGTGACCACATCACTCTCGCCGAGGAGTTCCGGAAGACGGCGGTGCTCGGCACCCAGAGGACCATCCATCTCCGGTTGGGGATGAACATCACGGTAGAGGATCCGCATCCCGAAGCCGATCCCCCTCCGGGCCACGGCCCGGCCGATCCTCCCAGCTCCAACGATCCCCAGGGTGCTGCCATTCAGCTCCAGGCCCAGGAGCTGGGTCGGGCTCCACCCCGCCCAGGATTCCCTCGCCAACATCTCCTGGCCCTCCTTCAGACGCCTCGCCACCGCCAGGATCAGGGCCCAGGTCAGATCAGCCGTGGACTCGGTGAGAACGTCCGGCGTGTTGGTCACCGGGACTCCTCGCTCGGCCGCGGCCTGGAGGTCGATATTGTCATAACCCACAGCGCACTGGGCCACCACTCTAAGATTCGGGAGGCCGTCCAACTCCTTTGCCCCGATGGGCCGGGAGAGGAGAGGTACCATGGCGACATAATCACCGGCCGGTGTAGGGTCCCGGGCGGACACCCACACCACTTCGAAACCCGGCAGGGGCCGTTCCGGAAGAAGGGCCTTCAGCTCGTCTGCGATGAGGACCCGGTCGGCCATCGTATCCTTCCTTGTCGAGGGTTCTCCGAAGGACAATCTGGGCGAAGGCGGCCCTCCCCAGAAAGGGGGTTTCCGTGAAAAGCTTGCCGTGAATCCATTGTGGAGTCTATCCTCAAGGGAGATCGGGCCTTCGGAGTCGAGCTCGACACCTTCTGTCCCAACC
>JASFVN010000054.1:0-19667 GCA_050049805.1 Gemmatimonadota bacterium | reverse complement strand
GCCCGGGCGGCCCAGGCCAATGGGAACGTCACTGCCACCGCCACCGGCGATCGATGCCGCAGCCGCCATCCCCCGCTTCAAGAGGGACTCCGCCATCCCCTGGGAGGTGGAGGCCCGGGCGTGGGAAGTGCTGGATCCGGCGTAGGGTCTCGGTTCGGCGAACTCCGGCGTAGGGGGGAGCCGGCATCCGGCCTCGGTTCCGGCGCAGGCGAAGGGGGTGCAAGGGCAGGCCGGCATCCGGCGTCCGTCCCGTTTCCGTCGGAGCCTGCGCAAATTCCGGGTTCGGCGGCATCCGGCGTAGGAGTCGCCTCCGACGGCGTCCAACGCCTGGGCTTCGCCGTCGTGCGGAGTCAGGGACCTGCCGACAAGCAACGCCGGCGATAGGAAGTCCCTACATTCCCCCTTCTTCCAACAAGGCCGCGACTTCCTCGGCAGTTACGAAAAAATCTCCCAACTCCGAGCCTCTGTCGGGCCCGTGCCAGTCAGATCCCCCCGTCATCAAGAGCTTCCACGCTCGGCAGAGGCCTTCGAGGCGAAGAGTGTACCGGGCGGGGTGGCGGGGACGGTACACCTCCAACCCGCGGAGGCCAGCCTGAACCAGACGGGGAAGCAGGCTTTCCACCCGGTCTTCCGGCGGGTGGGCCCAAACCGGAATCCCGCCAGCCTCCAGGATCAAACGGATTGCCTCGTCCGGAGAAAGGAGGGAGGTCGGGAGGAAGGCCGGATGGCCATCGCCAATATAGCGATCGAAGGCTTCGGAGATGTTGCCCACGTGTCCGGCGTCCACCAGGGCACGAGCAAGGTGGGGGCGACTCAGGGCGGTTCCGTCCGGGCCGGCTGCCGCCGCCACAGCCTCAATGGTCACCTCGATGCCTTGGTCCCCCAAGCGCTTGATCATTCCACGCATCCGTTTCTCTCGAAGCCGGACGGCCCTCTCCTCATGGCGGTAGATCACTTCAGCGTTCGGGTCGACGAAATATCCGAGGAAGTGGAGCTCCCTCTGATCCAGGGTGCTGCTGACCTCCAGCGCCGGCACGACCTGGATGTCCCCCTGTACACCCTTTCGCTCGAGGCGCCGAACCCCGGCCGTGGTGTCGTGATCGGCCAGGGCAATGACGTCGAGGCGGGCAGCCTCGCAGCGGGCCAGCACTTCCTGGGGAGGCAATGCCCCATCGGAAGCGGTTGAGTGAATGTGGAGGTCCAGGCGCATAATGCCGACCAGTCTATGTATTGAAACGAGGCGTAAGAGGTAGACCTCTTCGCCTCGCTGGAGTCGTTCGATCCTCGGCTTGGAGTAGGCCCGCCCCTGGGGCGACCTTCCCCGAGCCTTCAGGTCGATCAGGTCAAGAAAGGGGATCCTTTACTTTTCCCCGACCGCCTCCTCCGCAAGGTCTTCCGGATGAAAATCGGCCTCCGGAGGCAGGACCTCCGGCGGCCCTTCCCCGGCATATTCAACGAGGGCTGTCAGCTCATCGCCCTCGACCTTCAGAACGCCGCCGGCAACGAAATACTTCTCGCTGCCACCTCCGGGAATGTCGATGGCCATCTCGCCGTGACCCAGAAGGGTGATGAAGGCGGCATGCCCCGGCAGGATGCCCACCATGCCATCCCAGGCCGGGGCCACCACGCTGGAGGCCTCCCCCCGGAAAACCTCTGCTTCCGGGGATACCAACCGAACCGCAAGGTTCGATGCCATAGTGCCTTAGCCTTCCATTTCCTTGGCTGCCTCGACCACTTCCTCGATTCCGCCCCTCATATAAAAAGCCTGTTCGGGAAGGTGGTCGAACTCACCATCAGCCACCCGTTCGAAGGACTCGATGGTCTCATCCAGCTTCACATAACGCCCAGGGGTCCCGGTGAAGGCCTCGGCCACGTGGAAGGGCTGGGAAAGGAACCGCTGGAGCCGTCTCGCCCGACCCACGATGACCTTGTCCTCCTCCGAAAGCTCGTCCATACCCAGGATCGCGATGATGTCTTGAAGGTCTTTGTAGCGCTGGAGGATCTCCTGAACGCGGGTGGCGGTTCCATAGTGCCTTTCGCCCAAGAACTGGGGATCCATGATGCGGGATGTGGAGTCCAGGGGGTCGACGGCAGGGTAGATCCCCAGCTCCACAATGGCCCGGGAGAGAACCGTCGTCGCATCGAGGTGGGCGAAGGCCGCTGCCGGAGCCGGATCGGTCAAGTCGTCAGCAGGCACGTAAATGGCCTGCACAGAGGTGATGGAACCCTCCTTGGTGGAAGTGATGCGCTCCTGAAGCTCACCCATCTCGGTGGCCAGCGTCGGCTGGTAGCCCACCGCCGACGGCATGCGGCCGAGGAGAGCAGAGACCTCGGATCCCGCCTGGCTGAAACGGAAGATGTTGTCGATGAAGTAGAGCACGTCCTGCTTCTCGACGTCCCGGAAGTACTCGGCAACCGTCAGGCCCGAAAGACCCACCCGAAGTCGTGCGCCGGGAGGCTCATTCATCTGCCCGTAGATGAGGGCCGTTGACTCCAAAACCCCTGACTCTTTCATCTCCAGCCAGAGATCATTCCCCTCACGGGTCCGCTCACCCACACCGGAGAAGACAGAGCGACCGCCGTGCTCCATGGCGATGTTGTTGATGAGCTCCATGATGATGACGGTCTTGCCTACACCGGCGCCACCGAACAGGCCCGTCTTTCCACCCTTGACGTAGGGCGCGAGAAGGTCCACGACCTTGATGCCCGTTTCAAAGATTTCGGTCTTAGGCTCGAGCTGCTGGAAGGTCGGCGACTCCCGGTGGATGGGCCAGCGCTCCAGCTCGCCCTCTACCTCGCCCTTGAGAGGACCGCCTTCATCCACAGGCTTTCCGAGAACGTTCAGAATCCGGCCCAGAGCCGCCTCGCCCACGGGAACCGAGATGTAGTTCCCGGTGTCCACGACCTTCATTCCCCGAACCACCCCGTCCGTGGAGGACATGGCCACAGCTCGAACCTGGCCACGGCCGATGTGCTGCTGCACCTCGGCGGTGAGCTCGATGTCCGCCCCCGTGTCCGTCGTCGCTCTGAGTTCAAGAGCGTTGTAGATCTCGGGCAACTGTTCCGGGTCGAATTCCACGTCCAGGACGGGTCCGATGACCTGCACCACCCTACCGATGTTCTGCTCAGCCATGTTCTTCCTTCTCCGGTCGGCGAGGCTCAGCCGGGCTCTCCCAGGCGGTCAGCCTAGGAAAGTCCCTCCGCACCTCCAACGATCTCGGAAATCTCCTGAGTGATCTGGGCCTGACGGGCCCGGTTATAGTTCCGGATGAGAGTCTCGAGCATCTCTCCGGCGTTGTCTGTCGCAGCCTTCATGGCAGTCCGCCTCGCCCCCTGCTCGGCAGCGGCGTTCTCAACCAAGGCCTTATAAACCGTGTTCCGGAGGTACGCCGGCAATAGCCGGGTCAGAATCAGGTCGGCCCCCGGGGAGAGGATGTAAGAATCCGCCGACACCGCGCCCTCCGGCGGCCGGATGGGCAGCAGTTCGGTGACCCTGGGAGGCGTGGAGAGGGCCGACCGGAATTCGGCGCTCACCATGAGGACCTGGTCCAACTCTCCCTCCTCGAAGCGTTCTCTGAGGGAGCCGATGACCGCCTCTGCATCGTCAACCGAGGGGACGTCCCCGACGTCGTTGTTGGTGCTCGCCAGGGGTACCTTCCTGAAGTTGAAGAATGCCATCCCCTTGCGGCCCACGGAGTGCAACTCCAGGTCGAGCCCTTCCTCCAGCAGAGACTCTCTAAGGAGCCTGGTTTCCCTGATGAGGTTCGCGTTGAACGCCCCACACAGGCCTCGGTTGGCCGTAACCAGCACCAAGGCCACCTTCCGGATTTCTTCCGGCTGGCGGAGGACCGGGAACCTTTCCGCGAACTCCGGAGCGTAAAGGCTCTTCACCACCACCCCTAACGCGTCGCTGTACGGTTCGGCGGCCCGGACCCGGTCGGTGGCCTTCTTCAACTTCGAAGTGGCCACCATCTCCATGGTCTTGGTGATTTGCTTTGTATTCTCGACGGATTTGATCCGCCGCTTCACTTCTTTCGTGCTTTGCACTTCCGGCTACCCTCGGTTGAAGAGTCCCCGGCGTCCGTGGCCCGAACCCTTTGGGGATCCAGCCGTCTACCTGGCCTCGAAGTCCTTCGTGTAGTCCTGGATGGCTTTCCCCAGTCGTTCCTTCAGCTCGTCGGTGAGCTCTTTCTGCTCCCTCATCTTCGCCAGAAGGTCGGCGGCCTGCTCATCCAGGTACTGGTGGAAGCCATTCTCCCACGGCTTGACATGTTCCACGGCGATCTTGTCCAGGTAGCCGTTGGAAACGGCGAAGATCGCCGCGACCTGGTGCTCCACCGCCATAGGCTGGTACTGGCCCTGGTTCAGAAGTGAAACCGTCCGCTCACCCCGGGCGAGCTGCTTCTGGGTGGCTGCGTCGAGGTCCGATGCGAACTGGGCGAAGGCCTCCATCTCCCTGTACTGAGCCAGGTCCAGGCGAAGTCGGCCTGCCACCTGTTTCATGGCCTTGATCTGGGCGTTCCCACCCACCCTGGACACGCTGATTCCCACGTTTACCGCCGGACGCACCCCGGAGTAGAAGAGGTCCGGCTCCAGGAAAATCTGCCCGTCAGTGATGGAGATGACGTTGGTGGGGATGTAGGCGGTGACGTCCCCGGCCTGGGTTTCAATGACCGGAAGAGCCGTCAGGGATCCACCTCCCTGTTTATCTGAGAGCTTGGCTGCCCTCTCCAGGAGACGGGAGTGGAGATAGAAAACATCCCCGGGGAATGCCTCACGCCCCGGCGGGCGCCGAAGAACCAACGAGATCTGCCGATAGGACTGGGCCTGCTTGGTCAGGTCGTCGTAGAAAACCACCGTGTGCTTCCCCTGCCACATGAAGTGCTCGGCCATGGCACAGGCTGAGTAGGGGGCGATGTACTGCAGGGGCGCCGGGTCGGATGCGTTGGCGGCCACGACGATGGTGTAGTCCATGGCGCCATGTTCCTTCAGCGTCTCCACCACCGCAGCCACCTTACCAGCCCGCTGCCCGATTGCGCAGTACACGCATATGACATCAGTGTTTTTCTGGTTGATGATGGTGTCGACGGCGATGGCCGTCTTCCCCGTTCCCCGGTCACCGATGATAAGCTCCCGCTGCCCTCGTCCAATGGGAATCATGGAGTCGATGGGCTTCAGCCCCGTCTGGAGGGGTTCCTTCACCGGCTGTCGCAGGACGATCCCAGGGGCCACGATATCGATTCCCCTGGATCCTTCGATGGGTTCGATGGGTCCCAGCCCGTCCAGAGGCTGTCCCAAAGGATCGACGATTCGGCCCATGTATCCGGCACCTACCGGAACGGACAGAACCTGACCGGTCCTACGGACCTGGTCGCCTTCCTGAAGGTGGGTCCACTCTCCGAGGATCACCGCCCCGATGTTGTCCTCTTCCAGGTTCAGGGCCAGTGCCGTCTCGGCCTCCCCCGTCTTGGAAGAGGTGATCTCGAGCATCTCACTGGCCATGGCCTTGGTGAGGCCATAGATCCGGGCGACTCCGTCCTTGACCTCCAGGACCTCCCCCACCTCCTCGGCGTGGAGTTCCTCCTCGTAATGCTCGATCTCGGCAAGGAGTACGTCCTTGATCTCACTGGGTCGAAGCTGGGACTCGTTGGCCATTTCCTATTCGGTCCTCAAAAAAGTTGAATTCGGCTTTGCCGGTCTCAGGCATCCGAAGCGCCGTACACGCTGTCCGGAAGCTCCGTCGATACCAGCTGCCTTCGTAACTGTTTGATCCTTCTGCTGAGGGTCCCGTCGTAGACGGTATCCCCAGTCTTCAGATGCACCCCCCCCAGAACGGCCGGTTTGACACGCATGTGAGGGATGGCCTCCTTCCCGAGAAGGGCCGATAGCCTCCGGGAAAGCTCCTCCAAGGCCTCTGCGGGAAGAGCTCTCGCGACGGTCACCGTGACGTGGGCCCTACCGAAGTGCTCATCCAGAAGAGCGTGATACTCCTCCCCGATGAGTCCCAGGAGGCGTTGCCGCCGTTTGTCCACCGTCACCTGGAGAAAGTTGAGGAGCCGTATGGGAAGGACGGGGCCAAAGACCTTCTTCAGAAGCTCTTTCTTGTCTCTGTCCGCGATCCGCGGCGTTTCCAGGAAGAGCTTGAAGTTGGGATTCTGGTCCAGGAGTCCCACCACCGCGTCCATACCATCGGCAAAAGCCTCCAGGCCCTCCTGCTTCTGGGCCAGATCGAAGAGGGCCTCCGCGTAGTTCCTGGCAATGGTCTCGTTGGTCACGCGTCGGCTCCAGGATTCTTGATGGGAATCGTGGAAAGGCCGTCCACGTAGTCTAAGACCAGCTTCCGGTCCTGTTCCCCATCCAGCTTCTCGTGGAGCAGCTTGGAGGCGGCCGCCAATGCCAGGTCCACCGCTTCCCGACGGACGGCTTCCACCGCAGCGTCTTTCTCCCGTTCGATCTCTTTTTTGGCTCGAGTGAGGATAGCCTCACTCTCTTCCCTGGCTTTGCCCTCGATGTCCTTCTGCAGTTTTCCGGCGGCGTCCCGCCCCTCGGCCACGATTTCCTGGGCCTGGCGCCGGGCATCGGCCAACTGCTGTCTGTGTTCCTCGAGGAGTCTCTCGGCCTCTTCCTGGCGGGCGCGGGCCTCTTCCAGGGCCTTGTTGATGCCCTCTTCCCTGGCGTTCACCGCTGCCAGGATGGGGCCGAAGGCGAAGCGCCAGAGTACGAAGAGGACCGTGAGGAAGATGATAATCGTCCAGACGATCAATCCCGCGTTGATATCGAAGAGGCCTCCTCCGGCTTCCTCTCCGTGCCCCTGGGCGAGGAGCGACACAGGCGTGGAGAGTAGGACGGCTGGAGGGGCCAACATGCTCAGTCTGAGTCTCATTGTCTCAATTCCCGGAAATCAGGGACACCGTGGAGGCTCTTTCTCTTCCGGATTTGTGCCCCGTGGACCTCGCCCTCTCGCCTCGGCGGCGAAGGAACGGGTTCCGGAAGCACGCACCCGGAAGCACCTCCGGGGCCGAAGCTCCGGAATGCTACATGAGCTTGAAGAGCAGGCCGATCACCAATCCGAAGAGGGCAACGCCCTCGATGAGAGCAGCCAGAATGATCCCTGCGGTCTGGATGGCAGCCGCTGCCTCGGGCTGACGGGCGATCCCCGCTGTGACGTTCTCGCCGATCCTGCCAATGCCGAGCCCGGCCCCGATGACAGTGAGGCCCACGCCCAGACCGGCGCCCAAAAGGCTGAGGTAGTTCTTGGCCGCCTCGGCGTCCATGGCGGCGCCCATGTCCTGAACGGCAGTAAGGAAAGCGTGCAGCATGGTATTTCGTCTCGTCTATTAGGGTTTACACAAACTGCTCAAACTCGAAAAAGCCAGGCCCGACCACTCTAGTGAGCGTGCCGGATCAGGCCGATGAACACCGACGTCAGCATGGCGAAGATGTACGCCTGCAAGAACGCCACGAAGATTTCCAGCATCATCATGGCCACGGACATCCCGACAGAACCCACGGCAATCCCCCAGCGGCCGATCGTCAGATTCCCGAACACGAAGATCAGGCCGATGAGGGAGAGAATGACGGTGTGACCCGCCGTCATATTGGCGAAAAGCCGGACCATCAGGGCAAAGGGCTTTGCGATCTTCCCCACGAGCTCCACGGGGGTCATGATCACCAGCATGATGGCCGTGCCCACCGGCCCCATCCCCTTGGGTGCATAGAAGATGGTCTTGGCGTAGCCCGACGGACCCAGCGCCACAAAGCCGCTCACCTCAATGGCCACCAGGCTGCAGACCGCCAGGGCTCCTGTCACCATGATGTTCCCCGTTGGGGAAGCCCCCCAGGGTACCAGCCCCAGAAGGTTCATGGTGAGGATGAAGAAAAAGAGGGTGAGGATGAACGGGGTGTACCCGTCGGCCCCGTGGCCGATGTTCCGGCGCACGATCTCGTCCCGGAAATAGAGGATGATGGCCTCCAGGGCGTTGGCCATTCCACCGGGGGCTCTTCCGGCGTACTTCCCCCTCATGGCCCGGGCCATGGCCAGGAAGACCACGCAGACGATGACGGCCGCCAGGAGCATGAAAACCACATGTTTGGTGGGAGAGAGGTCGATGGTCAGACCACCGAAGTGAATGGGCTCCCACTGGGGGAGATGCCAGACCCCCCAGGGCAATTCGATCTCGTGAGCATCGGCGAGGTGATGCATGAGCATCCCTCCGACGTCCGGCCCAGTCCCCGCTACTTCTTCCGCACCATGCTGGACAGTCTCCACTGCATGTTCAGCCGCTTCCGCCCCGTGCTGCCCAGCTTCCTGAAGGACCCTCAAGAAGGTCGTCATATGATCTCGGTGGTCTCAGCCTCCCGGGGCCTCAGGAAGAGAGGCTCCAGCAGGAGGAGTCCAAAGAAAAACCCGGCCAATCCCAACAATGTCGGAGCCGGGGGCGGCCCGTCCCAACGCGTGAGCGCCAGAGCCGCAACCAGGATTACCCCCATTCGCACCACGGTTCCACCGACCCAAACCAAGAGGAACCGTTTCCTGTCTTTCCAATACCTGACCAGCAAAAAGAAGGCCAGCATCTGGACCGGGTAGGCCACCGCTGCGGCCATCAAAACTCCGGTCCTCGAGGGCCCCGAGAGCCACGGCCAGAGACCGGCATTCACCAGAAGGAGGGCCAGGAGCGCCACTCCGCCGTACCGGAAAAACTGGGTCAAGGCTCTAGGTCTTCATCTCGTTCCTGGGAGTCCAGCACGATATGCCGGTAAAGACTATAGAAACCGGCTGCACCCCCGACGAAGGCCCCGAGAATCATGAACAGGGGCTCGGTGCTCAACTTTCCGTCGAGCCACCAACCGCCCAGAAGAAAGAGCAAAACCGATAGGGCCCAACTGAGGCCATACCCGGTGAACTGACCCGCGGCCCGAAGTAGCTGGGTCCGCTGAGATTCCCGCTGGTTTTGCCCGGCCATACCGTCTGATCCTCGAGGCCGACTGAAAAAAGCGGCCCGAAGTTAGGCAATTGTGATTTTTTTCGCAAGTCAGACAAAAGGGGCCTCTTCTGTCCGGAAATGCTTGACGGAATGGGATTTTTCGACTCATCTTTTTTCAGTTCGGCTGGATGGCCGATTACCAATTCCCTTTCTGAGAAGCCCCTGCGCGACAGCCCAATTCATGGACGCTGACCCAGCCAGCAGTAATCCCGACCAACCGCCAAGTACCGGGAAACGGCCATGACGGTCGTGATCTCGGTGTCGGTAGCACTGATTTTCCTGTCTGCCTTCCTTTCGGCCTCCTCCACTGCCCTCTTCTCCGTAGGCGGCGCTCGCATACGGACTTTACGGGAAGAAGGGTTCAAGGGTGCGGAAGCCTTGGGGGAGGTGCGAGCCCGTGCAGGTACCGTCCAGGGGCTCCTCCTCTTCCTCGGCTCCCTTTTCAGCCTTCTTGCCGTGGGACTCCTTACCGGTTGGGCGGCCCTCGAGAGAGGACTCACAGGTCTATTTCTCGGCCTCTTCGGGTCGGGGTTCCTGGTCCTTCTCTT
Source organism: Gemmatimonadota bacterium (assembly GCA_050049805.1). Lineage (GTDB taxonomy): Bacteria > Gemmatimonadota > Gemmatimonadetes > Longimicrobiales > Gaopeijiaceae > JABDNZ01. Next base: position 10,135 of record JASFVN010000054.1, on the reverse strand, counting down.
CGGAGAGATCCTCCCCCGCTCAGTGGCAGTGAGGAGATCCATCAGAGTTGCCCTTGCAGTGGCTCCGGTCATCCTTCGGCTGGAACGGGCCATCGGCCCGGTCCTGACCCCCTTCTTTCGCCTGGAGAGCTTCATAGCCAGGGCCGGAGGGGAAAACGGAAGCACCCAGGAGGAAAGAGAGGTTCGGGAGATAACCTCCATAGGCCAGAGGGAAGGTATTGTCGGCATGGAGGAGCACGAGTTGGTGGAGAGGGCGTTCCGCCTGGACGAACTCACCGCATGGGACGTTATGACCCCACGAGTGGCCATTTTCGCCTGGCAGGATTCCCTCACCATCGAGGAGATCGTTGGAGAACTGGACGAGGTACCGTTTTCGCGAGTGCCCGTTTTCGGTGAATCCGTCGACGACATCACCGGCATTCTCCACGTCCGGGAGGCCTACTTGGCCTTTATCTCAGGGAACGGCAAAACCCCTCTCAAGGATCTCTCCCGCGAGCCCTTCTTCGTGCCCCGGTCCCTCTCTCTCACCAAGCTCCTGAAGGACTTCCAGGCCCGACGGATTCACATGGGCATCGTAGCCGACGAGTTTGGGGGAACGGACGGTCTGGTAACGCTCGAGGACGTCCTGGAGGAGTTGGTGGGCGAGATCGTCGATGAAACCGACCTCCCAGAGGAACCCCTCATCCGGATTTCCAGAAACGAGGTCATTGCCGACGGAGCCCTGGACCTGCGTGAGATCAATTACGCCTTCAATGTGTCCCTCCCGCAAATCGAACACCGATCTCTGAACGGTTTCATTATTGAGGAGTTGGGCTATGTGCCGGAGCGGGGGGAGAGCCTGGAACGCCAGGGCGTGAGAATCGACGTGGTGGACGCATCCGAGACCCAGGTGTTGAGGGCCCGGGTGCGGAAGGTCCTCTCCTCTACACTACCCAAGGACACCTGAGCGTGGCCCTGATCCTTCCCTTCAACGGAAAGACACCCAAGGTCGCCCCCGACGCCTTCCTGGCCCCCACCGCCGTTCTGATCGGAGACGTGACCGTAGAAGCTGAAGCCTCCATATGGTTCGGGGTGGTACTGCGAGGGGACGATCCCGAAAACGGCATCAAGGTCGGCCCTCGAAGCAACATCCAGGACAACTGCGTCGTTCACGTCGGCGACTGGCAGCCCACCATCATCGGCGCCGAGGTCACGGTGGGCCACGGGGCCAAGTTCGAGAGCTGCACCATCGAGGACCGATGTGTCATCGGCATCAACGCGGTCATTCTCCAGGAGGCCCGAATCGGACGGGGCTCTCTGGTGGCAGCAAACAGTGTGGTGCTGGAAAGAACGACAGTTCCACCCGGGAGTCTATTCGCCGGGGCCCCGGGCAAGGTCCGAAAGGCGCTGGAGGGGTCGGCCGCCGAGTTCGTTCGCAGGAGCGCCGGCCACTACGTGAAGAAATCCCGGGCTTACCTGGCCCAGGGGTTGAACCTGATAAGCGACTGAGGGCCGGGAACCGAGAGAAGGCCTGAAGGCAGCCAAGTTCGCGGGCAGCCGAATACCCCCGGGGGCCTGCCACCCGCCAGCCCGTCAGGCACCTCAGATGCCCAAGAAAGTCGAGGAGTACCAGGCAATCACGCGCTCGCCCCACCCGTAGGTCACCGACGCGCCGATGGCCAGGAAGATCCCAAAGGGCACCAGCTTCCCCGTCTTCCAGGCTATGGGCCCGAACACCACCGAGCCCAGGAAGGCGCCCAGAAAGACGGTGAGAAACACCCCTGGAACACCCAGGAAGGCTCCCACCATAGCCATCATCTTGAGGTCTCCTCCACCCATGGCCTCTTTTTTGAACATCCAGGTACCGACTCGGGCTACGAGCCAGAGCATTCCGAAGCCGACAACGGATCCGGAAAAAGACCCGAGAAGCGTCAACCCGCCCGGAAATGGTGCCAGAACCCAGCCAATGACCAGCCCCCCGAGAGAGAACTGGTCCGGTATGAGGTAGAACTTGGCATCGGTGATCGCGATCCCCAGGAGGATGCTGAGGAAAAGGGCTCCTCGGAGGGCCTCGACGGAGAGACCGTATTGCATGAACGTCCCGGCCCAAAGGAGGCCGGTAGCCACTTCCACGATGGGGTATTGGGGAGAAATGAAAGCCCCGCAGCTCCGGCACCGAGCCCGGAGGATCAGATAGCTCACCACGGGGATGTTGTCATACCACTTGATCCGAGCCCCGCAGCCGGGGCAATGGGAAGGAGGGCGGATGACCGATTCGTCCGTGGGCCAGCGAAGGGTACAGACGTTCAGAAAGGAACCGAGCATCAACCCGACCAACCCGGCGATTGAAGCAACCATCCATTGGTTCTCGAGAGTGAGGCCCATCAGGTCTCCGTTCGTCTCCCTGAAAAAGGATCGAGAGCAAACATTAGTATGGCTCCCGCCACTCCGGCATTCAATGAGTCGGTGCCGGAGACCATGGGGATTCCCACGACCTCTGAGGCGGCTTCCTGGATTTCCGATCTGACACCGGCCCCCTCGTTTCCCACCGCCAAGGCCCATGCGGGCGGCGGGGAGAGAGTTCGCACGTCCCTTCCCCCGGCTCTGCCAACGAGGAGGGAAATTCCTCCCTCATCCAGCCAGGCTCTCGTCTCATTCCAGGGGCGACGGTGGACGGGGAGGCAGGCCAGGGCACCGGCCGAGGCCCGAACCACCTTCGGATTCAGGAGGTCCACCGTCCCCTCCAAAGCGATGACCCTGGAAAGTCCGAAGGCCCTCCCAGCCCGAATGAGCGTCCCGGCATTCCCTGGATCCTGAATCCCATCCAGGAGGAGGACTCTCTCGAAGTGGGTTTCCGCCGCAGGCGGAAAGGCCATTACTTCTTCCCTCACAACCAGGGCGATTCCCTGATGGTTCTCGGTGTCGGAGGCCCTCTCCAACTCCTGGTCTGACACCTCCTCCGTTCGAACGCCTGCCTTCTCCAAGCGGGTCTTGATCTGTCGGCCTCCCTCCGAAGCCTCGAGACAGGGGGAGGTCAGGGCAAAGCGCAAATCCCGATGTAGCGATCCTTCAAGAAACTCCTGGACCGCCCGGACCCCTTCCACCAAAAACAACCCTTCCCGCCCCCGGAATCTGGGATTCTTGAGACGGCCCAGGAGCCTACGTTTCTCTTTGCTCAAGGTCACGGGCGGCGGTCCTCTCTGACTCGACCTCTGGCCGACCTGGTTCCACGGTCGGCTCCCCAGGGAGAAGGATGGCGCTCCTCCAGGCTTCTTCTATACTTCAGCTTAGCCTGGCGGGAGCCCTGAGACCACAATTCACCGGAACAACCAGGGAAACAGGATGACCCACCCACCCCTACCCATCGCTCTCTCCATAGCCGGATCGGACAGCGGAGGAGGAGCCGGAATTCAGGCAGACCTCAAGACGTTCCACTCCTTTGGCGTCTTTGGGACCACGGCCCTCACGGCCGTGACGGCACAAAACACCACGGGAGTCCAGGCCATCCACCCCATCCCGTTGGAGACCGTCCGGGCCCAGATCGACTCGGTTGCCAGAGACCTCCGTCCAACCGCGGTGAAAACCGGCATGCTCGCCACATCCGAGCTGGTCCGAACCGTGGCCACGGCCATGGAGGATCACCACTTGGAAAACTATGTGATGGATCCTGTCATGGTGGCCACCAGTGGAGACCGACTCCTGGCAAGGGATGCCGAGACGGCACTTGTTGAGGAATTGCTACCCCTCGCCGACCTGGTCACGCCGAACCTCCATGAGGCAAGGATCCTCACCGGGTCGGAGATCCAGGACCTGGATGGGATGCGCTCCGCCGCCCGAGCCCTGGTGGAAATCGGTGCGGGTGCCGTCCTGGTGAAAGGGGGTCATTTGGGCCCCGGGGAGGTTGTCGACCTCCTGTGGGACGGTCACCGTGAGACCACCTGGCGGCGGGAGCGGGTGGAAACCGTCCACACCCATGGAACGGGATGCACCCTGTCGGCTGCGGCCGCCGCCTGCCTCGCACGAGGCCTTCCGCTCCGGGAGGCAGTCCACGAAGCGGTGGAGTTTGTGGCCCGAGCCATCGAACGGGCACCGGGCCTCGGAGCGGGAAACGGTCCGGTGAACCATTTCGTCGGAACTCCCTTCATCCCGGGCTTGGATCTGCCCTGACCGTCGGCCGGAAGAGACAGGATTCCTCTTCCGCGACCCTCTCAGGAATCCATCCTGCCCAACACCAGGCGGATCAGCTTCTCCAACTGACCACCTGCGGTCCGCCCCACCTCGATCACCTCGGAGTGGTCCAACGATCTTTCCGCCAGCCCGGCCGCCAGGTTCGTGACGAGGGAGAAAGCCAGGACCCTCAGCCCGAGTGCCCGTGCCGTTATGGCTTCGGGCACCGTGGACATCCCTACCGCATCGGCGCCCACGCCCCGCAGGAAACGGATCTCCGCCGGCGTCTCGTAGCTGGGCCCGAGGATGGCGGCGTAGACACCCCCAGCAAGCCGAACACCTGCCTCGGAAGCCATGTCTCGGGCCAGGGTTCTCAGCCCCCGATCGTATGGATCGCTCATGTCCGGGAATCTCTCCTCCCCGTTGGCCACGGGTCCCCGCAGCGGGCTCCTGAACATGAGGTTGAGGTGGTCCTCCAATAGCAGGATGGAGCCGGGCTTCAGCTCAGGGGAAACACTCCCGGAAGCGTTGGTGAGGATGACGGTATGGCAACCCAGCCGGGCCGCAAGCCGCACCGGCGCCACGATCACGTCCGGATCATGCCCTTCGTAGAAGTGGAACCGCCCGGCCTGCACCAGCAGGGCTTTCCCCTCGATGTGGCCAAAGACCAGCCGACCCGCGTGGCCCGACACCCCGGTCCCGGGAAAACCCGGAACCTCTGCAAAGGGAATTACCAGGGCTTCCTCCACGGCATCCGCAAGGCCGCTGAGGCCGGAACCGAGGACCAGGAATACCTCCGGATCACCGGGAATCCTCTGGCGAATGGCATCAAGGGCCTCCTGCATCGGAAACGGACCCTGGCTCACAGCAGCATCCCCGCTACCGTGGCCGTCATAAACGCTGCCAAAGACCCCGCCACCATGGCACGCAGGCCCACACGGGAAAGGTCGTGTCGCCGGGAGGGTGCCAGGCCCCCAATCCCTCCCAACTGAATGGCGATGGAGGAGAAATTGGCGAACCCGGAGAGGGCGTAGATGGCGATGATGATGGAACGAGGCTGCAGACTTCCAGCTTGTTGAAGGATAGAGGAGAGCTCGAGGTAGGCCACGAACTCATTCACCACTGTCTTGATTCCCAGCAGCGATCCAACGGTCACCGCGTCCACCCAGGGCACGCCCATGAACCAGGCAAGGGGGGCGAGAACCCAGCCTAGAATCTGCTGAAAAGAAAGGCCTTCGAGGCCCACGAGGCTGCCTCCCCAGGCCAGGAGAGCGTTGGCCATTGCAATCAGTGCGATAAACGCCAACAGCATGGCGCCCACATTCAGCGCCAAGTGCAGTCCTTCGCCGGCGCCTCGTGAAGCAGCGTCGATGACGTTCACATCGGGTCGCTCCAACTCGATCTTGAGTTCCCCCTTCGTGACGGGATCTCCGTCCTCGGGATACATGAGTTTGGCCATGACCAGTGCCGCCGGGGCCGACATGACCGAAGCAGCGATCAGATGCCCTGCGATATCGGGGAAGTAGGCCACCAACATGCCCACGTAGGCCGCCAGGACGCCCCCAGCCACAGTAGCGAAACCGCCGGTCATGACGGCATGGAGCTCCGACATGGTCATCTTCTCGAAGAAGGGCTTGATCATGAGGGGAGCTTCCGTCTGGCCCACGAAAATGTTCCCCGCCGCCGAGAGAGTCTCGGCACCCGAGGTGCGGAGGGTTTTCTGCATGACCCAGGCGACACCTTTCACGATCCACTGCATTACGCCCACATGATAGAGCACTGTCATGAGGGAAGAGAAGAAGATGATGGTGGGGAGCACATTGAAGGCGAAGGAAGCCCCCGTTTGGGCCACCTGCCCGGGCATCTCCTGGATGGGAGCGTTGCTTCCGGCCTCACCCAGGCCCAGGGGAACGTTGTTGTAGACCAGATCTCCAAAGATGAACCTGGCCCCCTCCACCGTGAACCCCAGAAGGGCTACCACCACTGTGTTCAGCCAGTCGAAGATCCCGGCCCCCAACGGCGTCTTCAGGATGAATGTGGCGAAGATCAATTGGAGGCCGATTCCCCAAAGGACGACACGCCAGGCCAGGTTCGACCGATCGACGGAGAATGCCCAGGCGATAAGACCCAAAAGGAGCATGCCCACCAGAGACCTCAATCGAGGGAGGAGGGGTGTATCCAGCCCGCCCTCGCCCTGAGCTCGCAGGCTGGTCTGCTCACTCTCCTGGGTCTCGGTCCTTACGGTGGCGGGCGGGACCGATCCGTGGGCCGGCACAACAGCGCCGTCGGGGGCTGCGCCGCTGGCCACTGACCCGGAATGGGCCCCCAGAGAAGCTGCAAAAATCCCTGATCCGATAAGGACGGCAGCCACCGTCCAGAGAGCAAGCAGGGGAAAGGAGGGACGCTTCATATGGTGTGGTCTCCGAGTCAGTGATTCTGGGGTCCCGGCCCCGGGGCAGCCCCAGTCGCCGATCAGACAAGTCGGAACGGTCCAATATGACCGTTGTGCTGCCGCCTTACCACCACCCTCCACCCCGAAGGTCCTTCCGGCTCAAGTGACGCTTGGACCGCTTGGCGTCTACAAGGACCCTGTTCTGGAATAGCTTCACGAGGACCAGGCCCGCCAGGAACCCACCGATGTGAGCCCAGAATGCCACGCCCCCCGGAGCTCCGGCCCCCAGCATTCTCGAAGAGGCGACCTGAATGAAAAACCAGTAAAGGAGGAAAAACCAAGCGGGCAGGGGAAAAACACGAATGATGATGATAATGATGAAGAGCGTATGTACCCGAGCCCTCGGGTAGAGGACCAAATAGGCCCCCATAATCGCGCTTATGGCTCCGGAGGCGCCCACCATGGGAACCGCCGACCCTGGATCGGAGATGACATGGCCCCCGCCGGCGACGAGCCCCGTCAGGAGATAGAAAACCAGAAACCGGCCATGGCCCATGGAATCTTCGACGTTGTTGCCGAAAATCCAGAGGAACCAGAGGTTGCCGATGATGTGCATCCAACTCCCGTGAAGGAACATCGATGTAAACAGGGCAGGCCAGGTGATACCTCCCATGCGGCAGAGGGTCGCCATTCCACCCGGTGGTCCCCCCACCAGCTCACCGGTAATCTCCGCAGGGATGGCTCCGAGGGTGCAGACGGAGTCCATGAGAACCGGTTCGGAGAACCCAGCCCCCTGGTACAGGACCCACACCCCGACGCAGAGCCCCATGATCAAAAGGGTGACCAGGGGAAAAATCTCTGTAGGGTTGTCGTCGTAGAGGGGAAACATGGATCCCTTGGGGAGTTCGATTACCGGGGCCCAGGAGCCGTACACAGGATAGGCGGGGCGGCGCATCGGGGCCAGGGGGAATCCCTGCCAAAGCGGCGTATCACATCAGAAAACCCGCCATTCTGGCGGGGAAATCCCTGAAAAACCGGGTCGATAACCGGCATGGACGTTGCTCCTCGACTACCCCAACTGAAGCTCCGGTCCCACTCAGGATCGGAGATACCTTAGGAAGCCAAGTGGCAAGGAGAAGCAATGGGCAAGGTAATCGGGATCGACCTGGGAACCACGAACTCGGTCGTGGCAGTGATGGAGGGCGGGGAGCCCGTGGTCATCCCCAATTCCGAGGGGGGAAGAACCACACCGTCTGTGGTCGCGTTCACAAAGGACAATGAACGGCTGGTTGGACAGGTGGCCCGACGCCAGGCCATCACCAACCCGAGGAACACGGTATTCTCCATCAAGAGGTTCATGGGCCGGAAGGCCTCCGAGGTCACCCACGAAAAGAACCTGGTGCCCTATGAGGTGACCGCTGATGGACAGGACCGGGTTCAGGTGAAGCTCCCCAACGCCGGGAAGACCTTCACGCCCCCTGAGATCTCCGCCATGATCCTCCAGAAGATGAAGCAGACAGCTGAAGATTATCTGGGCACCACTGTGACTCAGGCTGTCGTCACAGTGCCGGCGTATTTCAACGACGCCCAGCGGCAAGCCACCAAGGATGCCGGTAAGATCTCCGGTCTGGAGGTTCTGCGGATCATCAACGAGCCGACGGCGGCCTCCCTTGCCTATGGCCTGGAAAAGAAGGAAGACCAGAAGATCGCTGTTTTCGACCTGGGTGGGGGAACCTACGACATCTCCATCCTCGAGCTCGGGGAAGGCGTTTTCGAGGTAAAGTCGACCAACGGCGACACCCATCTGGGTGGGGACGACCTGGACCAGCGCATCATCGAGTGGCTGGTGTCGGAGTTCAAGAAGGACCAGGGCATCGACCTCTCCGAAGACGCCATGGCTCTTCAACGACTGAAGGAGGCTGCTGAAAAGGCGAAGATGGAGCTGTCCTCCACCATGCAGACGGACATCAATCTTCCCTTCATTACCGCCACCCAGGAGGGCCCCAAGCATCTCAACTACTCCCTGAGCCGCTCCAAGTTCGAGCAGCTGGTGGACGGTGAGATGCAGCGGCTGGTCCCGCCCATGGAGAAGGCCCTGAAGGACGCAGGGATCAGCAAGGACCAGATCGACGAGGTCGTCCTCGTAGGTGGGTCGACCCGGATCCCGAAGGTCCAGGATATCGTCAAGGAGTTCTTCGGCAAGGAACCCCACCGGGGTGTCAACCCCGACGAAGTGGTCGCCGTGGGTGCTGCGATTCAAGCCGGGGTATTGGCCGGTGAGGTCACCGACGTTCTACTGCTGGACGTGACTCCTCTTTCCCTGGGGATCGAAACCCTGGGCGGAGTGATGACCACCCTCATCGAGCGGAACACTACCATTCCCACGAAGAAAGCCGAGGTCTTCTCCACTGCCGAGGACAACCAAACCACCGTGGAGATCCACGTTCTCCAGGGTGAGCGGAAGATGGCGCTGGACAACAAGACCATCGGAAAATTCCAGTTGACTGGAATTCCACCGGCTCCAAGAGGAATGCCCCAGATCGAGGTGACCTTCGACATCGACGCCAACGGAATCCTGCATGTTTCCGCCAAAGACCGGGCAACGGGCAAGGAGCAGAAGATTCGCATCGAGGCTTCCAGCGGCCTCTCCGATACCGAGATCGACCGCATGGTGAAGGACGCCGAAGCCCACGCTTCGGAGGACGAAGAAAGGCGGGCGAAGGTGGAGGCCCGAAACCAGCTGGATTCCCTGGTCTACCAGGTGGAGAAGGACTCCGGAGAGTGGGGTGACAAGGTCTCAGAAGGTACCCAGGAGCGGTTGAAAGAGGCGGTGGAGAAAGCCAAGGAAGCCCTGAAGGGTGACGACACCGGCATCATCAACCAGGCTCGGGACGAACTCATGCAGGCCTTCAGCGCCGCCGGCCAGGAGATGTACCAGGCTCAAGCGGCGGAGGCGGGCACTCCGGGAGAGGGGATGCCCGACATGGAGGATATGGCCACATCCGAAGACTCCGACGACGACGAAGTGGAAGAGGGTGAGGAAGAAGTGGTCGAGGCGGACTACGAGATTGTTGATGAAGAGAAATAGGGCCCTCTAGGCCTGCACAGGGGTGGGAGGCGAGCAACGCCTTCCCACCCCTCCCCAATCTCAGAGAGGTGGGAGGAGAGGATCATTCTCCGAGGTCCGCAGACTGAATCTTCGGACCTTCCTGCCTCAGGGAAGGGTAATAGGAGCCCGGTAAAGGCCGGATTCCGATTGGACAAGAGACATCAGGTGAAGAGATTGCTTAGACGTTTCATGGAGTGGACCGATGTTTGACCCGTTGCGGGCGAAAGCCCGAGTCATCGTGACGATAACCGTTGGATTCGTGGGTGGCCTGGCCCTGGCCTCCGGCATGGGCTGGACAGGTCATAGCTACGCCATGCCTACCATCACCCAGGTGCCGCAGGTCAGTGAGGATGCGGTGCGTCCGGCCCTGGACCTCAGTGAAGCCTTCGCAAATGCGGCGGAGGCGGTGACACCTGCCGTGGTGCGGATCGAAGTGACGACGACACTTCGAAACAGACAGGGGATGTGGCCCTTCATCGATCCTCAGA
>JASFVN010000053.1:0-19796 GCA_050049805.1 Gemmatimonadota bacterium | reverse complement strand
GATTCCAGTCGATGGACCGCCAGCCACCCCCCCCAACCCAGAGGCCGTCACCCTGAATCCCCAGAGGATTCACCTGAAAGACAAAAGCTCGACGCTGGTCGTCGAAGGTATCCAGGACGATCCGGACGAAATCGTCGGATCGTCTGAAACCATCCCGCCTTGCCATAGTCGCCCTGATTCCCCCCGCCTCGGAGTCCCGGGCTCGAACGCCGAAAAGCACCGCGTCCTCGGACACCAGAACCCTGACTTCCGTATCCTGGGTGGCCGGGATGCCCTCCGTCGGTTCGTACTGAGTGAAGCCATTGAGAATGGCGGCGTTTTCCCAGGCGGGATCGCTTAAACGACCATCGATCCGGATCTCGGGCGATGGCAGGCGCGGCGGCGCCACTTCCAGTTGTCCTTCGTTTCCGGAGAAGACAGCCCCGGCGGCCCCCGAGGCCTCAGCCTTCGCAAACGGAGATGGGGCGGACGGCGTCCCCGAGTTCGCCGGCACTGAACCGGGTCGGGCAGCAGACGAGATGGAGACCATGGATGGGGCGGAATCGGTGAGCTTTCCTGGGCGGGGATCGAGGAGCGTTCCTGAGACCGGGGCCAATTTCACGGTGTCTTCCGCAACTGGGCTCTGGAGAGACATTCCCCCGGCACCGACGTCATCCGCAGCGTTCAGATGGAGGCCCGCGGCAAAGAGAATGGACGCCTTCAGGAACATGGGTTCACCTTTTGTATATCTTTTTTTCGACTTAAACTTAGACAAAGATAAGACACTTTTCGGTTTTTGCAACGGGTTAGCCCATGGGCCTGGCTCGGGATTCCCGGTGTCGGTGGATGGTTTTCCTTGCGAGCAGCCCGGCATCCCGGGGAGGGATTTCGACGTGAGCCCCTTGGCTTTCCCGAGAGGCCTGCGATGAGAGCAGCCGATTCGGGCTACCGAGTTTCCGCGGAAACTTCTCGGCGCCTAGTCTGCGATGCGGGGCTCGTCGTCATGACCCGCGGTTCCACAGACCGGATGGAAAGGAGCTACTCCCTTTGCCCCCGCCCCCTTCCCTTTGCGGCGATCCCATCAAAACCCTTGTGGAAGGAAACCGCCGTGGGGGGATTACTCCGGACGCGGGGACGGCCACCCCGAATTGGCAGGGTGAGCCTCTGGATCTGGGCCTGGCCATGGACATGTTGTGGAATCCGAAGAGCAGTCCCGCCGGGCTGCCGTAACGATGGAAAGAGGGTGACCGCCTGTTGAACCAAGCCTCAGCGGGTATAGATGAGGATGACCCCGTTGCTCGAACCGACGCCGAACTTGGTCGCCGAAGGCCCTTTCAGGATTTCGATGCGGGACACCTGGTCCGCCTGAATCATATCCAGGAATCCCACGACGTAGCTGGCCTCCGACCCCTGGCTTATCAAGGATTGCCCGACTCGCACTCCATCCACGAACACCAGAGGATCCCCCGGTAGGTTCAGGCTGTTGATGCCCCGGATCAGGATCCTGGTTCCGGACCCGGCCTGGCCAGATCCGCGGGTCACTTGAATCCCGGAGAAACTGGCCGTCAAAAGGTCTACGGCCGTTCCGCCGCCGGACACCGCCCGGGCCTCGGCCGGCGTGAATCTACGCACGTCTGCATCGGAAGGCGCCGGTCTACCCCTGACCCGCAACTCGTCCAGGACCACCGCAACCGGGGTCATCTCCATGAAGACCCGCGTCGTCACGCCTGGCCGAACCGCAATGTCCTCGATGGATGTCACGAAGTTGGGAGGAAAATCCAATCGGAGCCGGGCAGAGCCGGCCCCCACCTGCCGCAGAAGAAACTGCCCATCCTCGTCGGTCCGGATCTCCACTCCGGTTTGGATGAGCGTGACGACTACACCGGAGAGAGGTTCGCCGGTGATGGATGATTGCACGGTGCCCCTGATCGTCCCTGTCTGCTGCGCGATCAGGGAGTTGGGGGAGGACAGAGCCACCATGCTCAATCCTACCACCACAAACAGAAGCGGAATCCTGCGGAGAAGCTTCATCGGTGGAGCAATATCCTGCCTGAAGAAATGATCGGCCCACGATTGGTCCGGCCGCTCCTTCATACGTACGCCGTAGGCACGTGGTTGTTTCCCCGCGGCCGCTGGAGCCGAGGGCAAATGGAGAAGCCCGCCCAATCAATGACGAGCGCGGGGCCCAATTGGGCCCCGCGTCTCATGACATCACCCGTCCGACACCACTCGCCGAGTTTTCCCAGTCGGCCAATCCCTTGCCGACCCCGACGTGTGTGCGGCGGTAGGGGGAACGGTCCTACCAACCCCGGGCGAAGTAGGCCCAGAAGAAGTCCCCCAGCTCCTCCCACTTCTGCATTGTGGCACCGGCCCAATTGTTAGCGTAGCGGGTAAGGAAGGTCCGGAATGTCATGGGATCCTCCCCACCCTCGGCCTCCATGAGCTCCACCGCCTTCTGCTCGATGAGGGGCTGCTCCATGAACATCTGCTCCTCGAAGTCCATGACGGCCGGCTCCAGATACTCCCGAGCCCAACCCCATTTGATCTGAGCGAGGCGGTTGGCCCGCCGATACGACCAGCAGGCCGAGTCCTCCCGGTAGCTGTGCTGACAGTCGATCTTGAAACTCTCGGGTAGGCTCAGAGTCCCGGCGTAGATTGGCATTCTGGGGCTCTGTCCGGGATTGTCGAAGGAGAAGTACGCCACCGTCCCGATCTCCGGCGGCAGCCAGTCCCTGGCCTGGATTACCTGGGAATAGGAACATTGCTGCACGGCGATGGTTCGCTGCCCCTCGACGACGCCCGGCTGTACGGCATTCAGAAGGGCCCCCATGTCCCTGGTGAGATTCCAGTTGTTCACCATGGGGCTCTTCACCATCTCCGGATCCTCCGGCCCTCTCTGATACCGGTTCGGGATCATGAGGTTTTTGGAGGCGTCGAACTCCGTCCCCTCATAGGTCTCCCGGTAGTAGGCCAGGACGTCCTGGATCGACACTTTCTCGTCCGGAACGATGCTGAAGGGGAGCTCCTCCATATCCATGGTGAGACCCAGAGAGGGCGCCAAGGTGCTGAAGATGAAAAAGTCGCGAATGGCATAGGGCTGGCGGCCGCTGTAGGCCTTCCACCACTTGAACTCTTCGCCGCTATTCGGATCCCACCACCCCATCTCCTCCGCCAGGGAGAAGACGTTGTCGCTGGCCATGTAGTGGTCCGGATCGTCCAGATCGAGGGTGCTGATGCGCGGGATGTTGGCGCTCACGCCCACCTGGCCCTCGGGAATCCGAGCCGCGGCCCAGACTCCCCCGACCTCGAAGGGCCCTGCACCCATGATCTCGAAATGCCACACCTCGTTGGCGTCGGCGAAGGTCAGGCACTCGCCGGCGTCACCATAACCGTATTCCTTCACCAGCTCCCCGATGAGCCTGATGGCGTCCCGAGCAGTGGTGGTCCGTTCCAGAACGATGGCCTGGAGGTTCTCGATGAGGAACAGGCCCTCGTCGTTCCGGAGCTCCCTGCGCCCACCGATGGTGGTCTCACCGATGGCCAGGCCTTTTTCGTTCATGGCGGGATAGGCCACGTTGAAGTACCGGTACGTGTTCGCGACCTCCGGAATCTCCCCCTTGAGGCGCATCCTCCGCATGTCGTCAGGAGTCTCGGTGTGCAGCTTGCCCCAATAGATGGGCCGCATGGTACCCGGAGGGTTCTCCCGCGCCGGTTCGATCTGGAGCCATGTGCGGTAGTTGCCATCGCAGCTGTGGGCCGTCATGACGGATCCGTCCGCGGAGGCGCCTTTACTCACCTGGATGCTGGTACATCCGCAATCCTGGACCTCCGGATCACAACCGCACGCCGGATCTCCCGGCTCCCCGGTACAGAGGGGTCCGGGGAATGGCTGCAGCTGCTGCACGGAGGCTGCCTGTACCATTTCGTCCCACTGAGCAGCCGCGCTCTCGGGTGCGGACACCGTGAGAGCCGTCAGGGAAAAGAGGGCCCCGGCAATGAGGCCGATGCATCGTTGGAGTTTCACGGAATCGCTCCTTCCTTCAGATGTATTGCGAGTACCGACCATTTCTTCCTTACTCGATGACGACCCTCTCTGCGAGTGCGGCGTCAGGGTCGTGTAGCCAGTGGCCCACACCCAACTCGATCACTTCCGCGTAGCGAGGGATCCCTCTAGCGCTCATGGGCTTGTCCGGGTTCAACTCCGACCAGGTTTCCAGGGTCATGAGGACCGTCGACGTGTGCCGCCCCACTCGCTTGGCCATGGGCCACCCGCTCTCATCGATCTCTTCGAAAAGGAGGCCCGCCTCCCCGGCTTTCACCACGAACTCGTCCTTCCCGGTCAAGAGCTGCTCTCTGGTGGTTTTCCCCCGAGTGGCGTCCAGAAAGGGCTCCGGAGCCTCGAAGAGCAGGGAAACGGCGTCGGAGTGATCCCCCACCTCCCGGTGGGAAAGGCCGTGCAGGGTGGGTGGGGAATACTCCATGCCTATGTTGAACTCCATGTCGCTCAACATCATGGACGTGAAGGCTGCCAACTCCTCTCCGGAATCATGAGCCACGATCGTGCTGATGACGGGGTACTGTAGCTCGGCCTCGTGGAGGTCGATGAAGAGGTCCACACCTTCCTGACGAATGAGCTCCAGGAAGGCGTGGGTGGTCCGCTCCGTGAGGGTCCCGTCGGGCCGTCCTGGCCAGACCCGATTCAGATTCCGGATGTCCACGTACGCCAGGTATTGACCGCTGGGATAGTGGATGTACACCTCCGGGTCCGGCCATTGGTCCAAGGGGTTGGCCCACCGATCTCCCATCCGGAAGGTCCGCTCACCCCAATCCGTTGGGATGGTGAAGTCTGGTGGATAAGCGCCTCCCACCCGGGTGACGGTGGAGGCGCTCCGATTGGAGCTCAGAACGACGATCATCCTGCCGACGTCCATCTCTGCGTTTTCCGCCAGCAGCCAGGCAGCCAAGCGGGCCGCCGGCTCTTCGGGGTGGGTCCCGCCCATCACAAACACGGTACCCCCCGGCTCTTCTCCCTCGAAAATGTAGACGTTGCAGTCGTTAACGGTGCCTCGGACCCCTTCGAAGTAATCACCGAGGTGCTTCACTTCGGTGACCCCGGCGCTCAGAACCACAGGCTCCTCCAGATTTCGGCTCCTGTGGAAACTCAGGCCCGAGGTGATGAAAAGGAGGAACCCCAGTAAGCCGAAAAGTGGCTTTCGAAGAGAGGGGGTTGTTATCGTGCTCTCATGGACCACTCTTTTCGGCGCGCCGTCATGGTTCTGGATCACCGTTTTCACCTCACTTCAACCTGAACAGGCGGAGAAGGAAGGGAATCAGGACGATGATGTAGAGAACCTCCTCATCCCATTTCTTGCTCCGAACGAAGTTCCACGCCAGGAGGACCACCACGTACGCCACGAGGATGTAGTAGAGGACGGAGACGATGGATTGAACCAGAGCCATTGGGTCCTCCTATAGCCCAGTCAGGAAGGTCAGGCGGGACGAATAGATCACCATGAGGGTGCCCACCAGCATTATGACGATGGCCGGAACCACACACGCCTTCAAGAACTCGGTGTACCGATCCCTATAGCCCACCACATCCACCGTCAGGCGCCCGATGATGGCCGTGGGCGGAAGAGCATCCCCCAGGGGCCAGATCACGCTCATTCCGGCCAGGGCCACAATGGGATCCAGCCCGATGTTGTTGAAGAGGAGGACCAGGGGAACCCCCAGGACCGGGGCCGCCCCCCACATCAGGACAGCTTCCGAAACGGGTAGTACCACGAAGAGGGTGGCGAAGACCAGGGCCACGGGCAGGGTCACCGCCGTGACGGCCAAGAGCCCCCGGACACCCGTCAGCGTCATGATCTGGACCAGGACACCCACGCAGGTCAAGGTGCCGATGAGGGGCAGGAGCTGTTTGATGGTGTCCCTGGAGATCTCCAGAAAGTCCAGCTTCACCGGCGAGAGCATGAAGGATGTGGCGGCCGCGCACGCAAACATCAGTGGTAGGCCCAGGATGGGCGTACTGTGGGGCCACTGTCGGCCGATGAAGATCAGGGCCCCGAACACGAGAAGGGGAAGAAAGACCTTCCCCCACCCCATCTTCTCCGGTGGTTCGGGCAGCTCGGCCAGAGCCTTCTGGAGATCGATCTTCTCCCCCTTCCAACCCAGGAGGAAGATCGTGGCCAAGGAGAGGAGGACGCAGGGGACCAGGAGAGGCCAGAAGAACCCGACGTAGGGCATGTTCACCCCTGCAGCCGTCATCATGGCCCAGAGGCTGACCGGCGGAGCAGCGGCACTGAGGCCGGCGATGATGAAGACGATGGCCGCTGTCCGGACCCGGGAAACGCCCATGGTCTCCAGGACGATGGCCACCATGCCGCCCGTGATGAGGACGGTGACACTCCCAGCGCCTGTGAGGGCTCCTGGAAGAAGAAGGAGGACGGTCAGGAGAATCACCAGCAAAGTTCGGCTCCGGTGGAACCGCTTCAAAATCCCCCGAACGGCAAAGGCCACCCCCCCGGATTCCTTCAGAATGTTCATGAAGAGAGTGGCAGTGATGAAGATGAGGTTGATGTCGAGGTAGGTCATGGCCCCCTCGGCGATATGCCGAGGGGGAATCCAGAAGCCTCCCGCCAGCGCTCCGCCGATGGCGGCGGCGAACATGGAAAGCTCCGTCGAGAGTTTGAAGACCTTCGCGACAATGTAAACAGCGACCATCACGCCGAGGACGAGCTCGGCATAGGTGAACATGCTCATGGGGAGGCCTCCCTACCTCTCCCTCACTGTTTCAGGACTTTGCCCAGGGCGTCACCCATCTCCATGTTCTTCTCGAAGAGGACCAGCGGAATGCCTTCATTGTCGGAGATGATGGAAAACCTCCGGTCTTCGTTGCCGTCGGCCCGGACCAACATGACATCGGAGTTGGGCATGACAGCATCGATGGACTGCTCGTCGGAGTTGTCTCCCGGGGCAGCACCCTGGGCCCTCCGGTCCATCCCCTCCACGTGGGCCCCGATGATTGTCATTCCCTGGCGCTTCGCTTCTGCGATGAGGTCCTCCGTCCGCATCAACTCCTCCCTCATGGAGACCCCCGCCGCCCCCATGCCTTTCAGGCTGGCCCCCGTCACGATGATGATGGACTTGTAGGGGCTCCCGGAAGACTGGGCGTCCGCCAGATCCTGGGCGGTGGCCTGCTCCTTCAACTCGTGGTCGTAGCCCAGGCGTCCCAGGAAGAGCTTCACAAAGGTCGGGCCGGGGCTCTGTCCGCAGGACGTGAGAAGGACCGGGGTCTCTCCCGCCGGAGCTTCGCCCATGACGCCAGCATCCTGGGCCTGAGCGGTCCCGGGAATGGTGGCAAGCATCAAAAGGACAGCGACCAGCCCTAGAAGCCCACGGGTTTGCCGCATCATAGTCTTCACCTCCATCAAAACACGTTGCTTCGAAAACCTCGGTGAAAGTAGGTGATCAACGGGGTTGCCGCACTGTCTGAGACGAGGGGGATCGCCGCCCCGATTTGAAGACCGCCACCATGGCAAGAAGGTATCCTACCGTGAGGAGCCAGAATCCCGCCCCTTTCCCCCCCTGGGAATCGGCCATCGGCGTGGACCCCGGTTCGGGCAAGGGAAGTGGGTCCCAGGGTAAGCCGTAACGGAGAGCCAAACCCCTCAGATAGAGAAGGTGGATGACCGGAACACCTCGGGAGGCCATCTCGAACAAGACACCCCGCCTATCGTTTCGGGGAAGCTCCGGAAGAGCTGCCGCCTCTCCCGAGGATTCGGACTCTCTGGATCCCGGGCCAACAGCCAACCCCGGCGGCACCCTCAGGATCTCCGGGCTGGTTCCGAGGTTCGCCTCCGCCCCACCGATATTCACGAAAGCTGCGGGGTTTGTATAAAGGTCCATCCGGCGCCCCACGTTCTCACGAAGGTCAGGGGCGTAGAGTAAGACCGGACCGGAGTCCATTTCCGCCCGAAGGTCCCGCAGGAGTTCTTCTCGGAAGCCTGGATCGAAATCCCGCCCTATGTCTCCACCACCCCCAAGGGACACGGCCACGGGTGGATCCGTAACGAAACCTCTCTCTTCGAGAAGGCCGTGAATGTCGCCCAAGTGGAAATCGGGCCGCGTCGCACCGAACGACGAAGCCCCCAGAGAAAGGATGGTGGTGGGCTGGGCTCCCATGGCCTCCACCGCGACCAGGGTAGCCAGAAGAAGCCCCGGAAAGGACCCCGACGCCCCCACGGCCACCCGGTCCCCTTCTCCAACACCGGCCTGGGAAAGAAGGTGGACCATGAGCCCTGCCATGTCCGGATTCGTGGCGGTCCTCTTCGCCTCGAGCTGGCCGAGGGAGGTAAAAAGCTGGCTCTGCTCCGGACCTATCAGACAGGTGCCGTTCGGGTCCAGAAGAGGATCGATGGCAATACCCCGGTCCCGGCATTCTTCGGCCACCGAAGCTAGAGCTCGATTCATGGCCTCTGCGGCCCTGACCATGTCAGGCGTCCATGCGATGGCCGCGCCGGGAGCCAGCGTCCGGAGAAGGGCCCAGGCCGCCACGCTCACGAATCCAGCTAACACAAAACGGTTTCGAAGGCGCTTGGAGACAGTGGCGGACGGGAGCCGGAGCATTGGGGGCCTTGGAGCTCAGACCAGGTTCAGGATCCGACCCAGCCAACCGATGGCCACCGTGGCCGACAGCAGGGATCCCAGGGTCACCAGGACCCCCTGCCGCTCGAAGTGGTGAGCGATGAGCCCGGGAATCACCCATCCGATCACGGTGAACTCCAGAGAGACGGGAAAGAAGGTAGGCAAGAACGCGCGCCAGAGAATGGACCAGAGCCCACCGAGGAGGAGGAGGAAGACGAATCTCCTCCGGCCGAAGAGAATGAGCCAGCGGCTGGCTGCCGAGTAGGCCAGAAAGGTGAGGAGGGCGGCGATGAGAGTCCCGACGATGCGCTCGGGCTCTGTGATAAAAAGAACCAGGTAGCTGGGAACGATGATTCCTCCGGGGTAAACCCCGGTCAGGCCGATAATGGCCAGGGAAATCAAAAGCCCGATGAAAGGGAGTTCAAACCCCATACGGCTCCCCGATCTTTCGCCAATGTCTCACCATGGTTCGGCCCAACCCCTCGATGTTTCCGAACCCGAAAACAAGTCGGTCGGAGCTATCAGACGTCGAGCCGGTCCCCCCTGGCCCACCCAGAAGCTGATACATGATTTCATCGGGAGGACCGGGGTGGACCATCTCGATCTTTCCGACCTCGGGGTGCCGGCGCAGGGCATGCCGCACCGCGTGGGCGTGGCTGCCTGATACCAGGAGCCGTCCGAACCTGGAGAGGGCACCATTCTTCAGGGCCTGGACCCATTGAAGGCTGCGATCCCCCCGATCCGCCCTCAGAGCGAGAAGACCCACCGTCGCTGCCGGCGATACCTGTCGGTCGGCCGCGACCCTATCATGAATAGCCAGGGTCGATTCGGGGTCGTTGGCGGCAAAAGCGCTCACCAGGAGCCACTCCTCGCCCGCTCTGTCGTCTCCAGATGGCCGGTACCACCAACTCCGCAAGGCGCCCACGTCTTCCTTGGCGTTTCGGAGGCCGGCCATGATCGTCCCTTCCTCCACATCCAGGGACCTGGCAGCGGCCCAGACCAGATCCAGATTGGGCCCGAACTCGCCCCAGGCCTCAGGGGGCTGCCCTTCGCCGGGCGGGACCCTCAGCACCGTCCCCCCGGCCCGGGAAACCAGTTCCTGGAACCTTTCATCCCACTCCGCCCCGGGTACCAAAGCCGTGGCACCCGGTGGGACATCCAGGGCCAGGACCGAGGCCACCTCTTCCCTGGTCCTCCCCTGAGCCTCCATGTGGTCTACTCGAAAATTCGTGACGAGAACCAACTGGGGTTGGAGGATCTTGTGAATCTCCACCCTGTGGTTCTCCGGGTGAAGGCTCATGACCTCGGCCAGGGCAACGTCGACGCCCATCTTCGCACCGCGACGCAGCAAGCGCTTCTGTTCGATGATGGATGGGTGCCCCAGCCGATGGATTTCCTGAATCGTCCCGTCGGGAAAGACATAGGCAGCTTCCGAGCCAGTGGTCTTCGCCAGGACTTCTCGTCCGGCTTCGCTCAAGACCGCCGTCAGGCGCCGCACCACCGTAGTCTTTCCCCGGGTGCCTGTTACGGCGATGCGAAGAGGCACCTTCTCCCGGTCTCGTTCCAACCGGATCCGCTCCACCACCAGGTAGGCAAGCCACCCTACCACCATAGAGCCGAGAGTCAGGAGTGGTGCCATGAGCAGAAAGGAGAAGACGAGGGCCGGCACCCGGGCCGACCCCCAACTCCCCTCCTCAGGCTCCCAGAATCTCGGCCAGGGCGGCCAAGAGGTAGTGGACGTTCCTTTCGGTAGCGCTGTAACCCATGAGGCCGACGCGCCAGGCTTTTCCTTTCAACGGCCCGAATCCACCCACAATCTCGATCCCAAACTCCTTCAGGAGTCGGCCTCGGACCGTGGCGTCCTCGGCTCCGTCCGGAATCATGACACAGGTAAGCATCGGAAGGCGATTTGCAGCATCCCCGAACAATTCCAGTCCGAGTTCGGTCAATCCCTTCTTCAGGAGATCCCCCACCTTCTTGTGCCTAGCGATTCTCCTGTGGAGCCCTTCCTCTTCGATGAGAGTGAGGGCTTCCTTCAGGGCGAAGACCATGGGGCCTGGCGCGGTGTGGTGGTACACCCGATCCGCAAACCAATATTTCTTGATAAGCATCAGATCCAGGTACCAGGTGTCTACCGGCTTCGCCCGAGCTTGGATCACATCTTGGGCTCGTTCGTTCAAGGTGATGCAGGAGATCCCGGCCGGACCTCCGATGCACTTCTGTCCACCGCTGTAGCAGATATCCACCAGAAGCTCATCGACGGGCAAGTGGGCGCCGCCCAGGGAGCAGACCGTATCCACCAGGAAAAGCTTGTCTCTCTCCCTCACCAACTGCCCAATCTCTGCCAGGGGTTGGCCGATTCCAGACGAGGTCTCACCGTGCACCACGCCCACCATTTTTGCGGACGGATGGTCGTCGAGGGCCTGCCCGATCTGGTCCAGGCCAACGACCTGGCCAAACTCGACCTCCACCCTGACGGCCTTCCCGCCATGACGTTCCACGATATCGGCCATCCGCTGACCGAAGAAGCCGTGAATCCCCACGATTACCTCGTCGCCGGGCTCCACCACGTTGCACACGGCCGCTTCCATGGCCGCCATGCCCGTGCCCGGGAGAGTGACGGAAAACTCATTCTGGGTCTGAAAGACGTATCTGAGTCTGGCCATGGTTTCGTCCATGGCCGACAGGAAATCCGGATCCAGGTAGCCCAGGATCGGACTGATCATGGCTTGAAAAACCCTCGGATGGACATTGCTCGGTCCAGGGCCCAACAACACACGCGGCTCGTGAGACACTTGGCCTCCTTTCGGTTTTGAACTCGATCAGGCTCCCAGATATTGCCGGGGTTCCTCCGCCCCGTCAAACGGTCCTCGGCACTCGACTGTTCCCGGTTTGTCAGCCGGTGGCCGAAGCCCTATTCTGGCGGATGCTTCGTTTTCGAAAAAACCCCGAAAACAAGGAAAACGCAGAAGAAGAGAGGACGATGGGCACTTCATTCCGAGTCCTGGCCGTCACCGCCGTCGTGTTCTGGGTAGTCCACCTGCCAGCGTCGGGGCAGTCGAACGCCAACGACCAGGGACCCGAACCGCAGGAAGCTTTCACCTTGGACGACCTCATCGAGCTGGCTCGGGAGCGGAACCCGGATCTCCTTGCAATGCAAGCTGAGAGGGAATCCCTGGACGCCGACCGGAGAGACGCAGGCCGTCTCCACAACCCCGAGATCGAGTGGGCCATGGGGGAGGGAGACCCCTTCGAAAGCACGGAGAAACGGACTCTGCGGGAGATAAGCGTCAGCCAAATCATCGAGAATCCCCTTTCCCGGCACTTCCGCCAGGGTGCGAGACGAAAGGTGGTGGAAGCAGCGGACGAGGGGATCCGATTCGGACGGTTGGAGTTGGACTCGGAGGTCCGCCTCCACTTCTACCGCATTCTTTTTCTGGAAGAACGCTTGGCCATCGCCCGGTTGAATGAGGAAGCGCTTGATGAGATTCGGGGACTCATCGAGACTCGGGCCAGGGTCGGCGAGGTCAAGGAACTGGAGACCATCCGGCTTCGAGTGGAGCACATGCGAGCCCAGAACGAAGTGACGGCAGCGGAGTTGGAGTTGTCGCAGTTCAGGCAGCATCTGAATACCTTCCTCGGCAATGCTCTTCCCGGAGACTACTCCCTGGTCGGAGACTTGGATTCCGGCCATGCCGTCCCGGACTTCGAAGAGCTCCGGGCAGGGATCCTCCCGAACCACCCTCTTCTTGCCCGAGCCTCCCGCACCAAGGCAGCAGTCGAGGAGCAGCTGAAAGCCGCAAACTTCCAATGGATTCCGAATCCGGTTCTTTCGGCCAGGTCGGCAAAGGAAATGGATGGAGACGTCGTCAAGTGGGGCATCGGCCTCCAGATCCCCCTCTGGAACCAGTCCCGGGCCGCAGCGGAACGGGAGCGGCAAAATCTTCGGCAGATGGAGCTTCTCCAGCAGGGACTCCTACTGGAGTTGGAGGCGAAGCTCATGATCCACCACAACCACCTCGTCCAGGGCCAGCAAACCCTGCGGCTCTTTAAGGAGGGTCTCCTGGAGGAGGCAGAGATGAGCATGGAAATTTCGGAATTAAGCTACCGCGAAGGAGAGATTTCCCTCGTGGAGTACCTGGATGCGAGACGCACCTACCAATCCATTCAGAACGAATACCAACAGGCTCTATACGAGTGGAGCCGAGAGCTGAGCGAGCTCAACCGGGCCGTGGGAGGGGGAATCCTGTGAGGAAGAAGGCAAGGAAGTCGGAGAGCTTTTCTCGCCACGTCGCCCCTCTGGTCTTTCTCGCGGGAGCCTGCCTCGTGGGTGCCTGTTGGGCCAGCGGACCGGAAGACGAAGTGGCTGAAGCCGAGGCTGACGACCACACTCATGAGCTCCACCTGGAGTCACAGCAGGTCCAGGATTGGGGCATCAGAATAGGGGCAGTGGGCCGCACCTCCATTTCTGCAGAGTTCGACCTTCCCGGATCACTGGGCCTGAACGAGAATCGGACGGCTCTCATTGCCCCGTTGGTGGAAGGGCAGATCTCCAGCCTACGCGTAGACCTCGGGAGTAGAGTCGCGCCTGGTCAACTCCTGGCCACCCTGAACTCACCCGAATTCACCCGGGCTCAGACCGAGTTCATCCAGGCCTTCGCCCAGGCCGAGTTGAGCAGGAAGGATTTTGAACGAGCTCAGGTCCTTCGAGAAAGCCGGGCCATCGAAGAGAGAGAGTTCTCCAGGCGCCAGGCCGTCTTCGAGCAACAGTTGGCTGCCCGGAGGGCGGCGGAAGTGACTCTCCATTCCCTGGGCCTGGACGAGGAGAGGATCCGGGAGTTGGAGCGTGCGGTGGACGTGTCTGTTCCGCCTGCCGATCACGCCGCCATCGACCCTCCTCTACCCCTTCGCACTCCCATCGGGGGCGTGGTCATCGAGCGTCACGCGGTTCTGGGTGAACACGCGGAGGCGGGGCACAGTCTCTTCACTGTCTCGGACCTCTCCACCCTTTGGGCACGCCTCGACGCCTACGAAGAGCAGATGCCCCATCTCCATCGGGATGCCGACATGGTGATTCGGACGCCGGTTTTTCCCGATCGGGACTTTCCCGGCCGCATCACGTTCATTGCCGACCAGATCGACGAGCAGCTCAGAACGGTCAGGGTCAGGGCCGAAATCCCCAATCCCAACGGGGCCTTGAAGCCCAACATGTACGTTCAGGGACTCCTCCGAATCCAAAGCGACGAAGAGAGGATGGTTGTCCCTGCCGACGCCGTCCAGCTCCTGGAGGACCGGCATGTGGTCTTCGTCCTCATGCCCGAGGAACCCGGCGAGAGCCATATCGTCGTCAGGGCCGTGGATGTGGAGCCAGGCGCCACCCTCTCCGTGGGTCGGATCATCGAGAGAGGGCTCCAGGGCAATGAGACCATCGTGACGGAAGGAGCGTTCAACCTGAAGGCGGAGCTCACCAAGGGTGCCGGAGGCCACGGTCATGTCCACTGACCTCGAAGGTAGAACCGAACCCATGACACTCTGGAGAAGGCCGATGGCCCCGAAACCCGGGGAAGGTCTCCCATGATATCTCGGGCCATTCGCTTTCTGGTGGGACAACGTCTCCTGGTGATAGCCGTGGCAGGTGTGGTGGCCGTGGGCGGTGTCGTAGCCTATCAGAACCTCATCATCGACGTTTTCCCGGACCCCTCCCCGGCCCTGGTCCAAATCTACACGGAGGCCCACGGACTGGCCCCCCAGGAGGTGGAGCAGATGGTCTCCATCCCGGTTGAGGCCGCCATGTTCGGGCTCCCGAAGGTGGAACGGATCCGAAGCAGCTCCACCTACGGCCTGTCGGTGGTGAACGTCTACTTCGAGGAAGGCACAGACATCTACTGGGCTCGGAGCGTCCTGGCCCCCAGGCTCCACGAGATTCAGGCCGAGCTTCCGCCCCAGGCCCATGAGCCCTTTCTTGGGCCCATCGCCACCGGTCTGGGAATGGTCTACATGTACTACCTGGAAGGTGAGGGATACTCCGCAATGGAGCTCCGGACCCTCCAGGACTGGCTTGTGAAGTATGAACTCAAGTCGGTGCCGGAAGTCTCCCAAGTCCTCACCATCGGCGGGGACGTCCAGCAGTTTCAGGTCCTGATCGACCCCAACGCCCTCCTGGAGTTCGACCTCACCCTGGCCGAGATCATGGAGCGGATCCAGGCCGGAAACAGGAACGCTGCCGCCGGCTTCATCACCCGGGGGCCGGAGGAGTTCATCGTCCGGAGCATCGGGCTGGTGGAAACGGTGGATGACCTCCGGAACATCGTGGTGGCCAATCGAGGGGGTACGCCTGTCTACCTCTCCTCCCTCGCACAGGTGGAGCTCCTGCCAGCCATCAAACGAGGGGCCGCCCTTGCCGACGGGAAGGGCGAGAAGGTCGTGGGTCTGATTTTGAAACTGTTCGGCTCAAACACGGCCAACGTCATCGACCGCCTCGAGGAGAAGATCGACGCGGTGAACGCCAGCCTCCCGGAAGGGGTGGAGATCGTTCCTTTCTACAACCAGGCAGCCTTCGTCAGAGCCTGCTTTCAGACCGTGGCCACCAACCTGGGGCTCGGTGTTGTGCTGGTCATCGGCGTACTTTTCCTCTTTATGGGCCACCTGCCGTCGGCCTTTCTCACCATGCTCACCCTTCCTTTCTCGGTCCTCTTCGCTTTCATCGTCATGGAGCGGGTCGGGTTGGCGGCGGATCTCATGTCATTTGGCGGTTTGGCCATCGGAATCGGGCTCATCGCCGACGCCGCCATCATCTATGTGGAGAACACCTACCGGCACATCCAGCAGGGGATGGACCGGGTCTCGGCCCTGGTGAAGAGTGGCGAGGAGGTCACCCGCCCGATCTTCTTCGCCATCATCATCATCGTCCTGGTCTTCCTCCCCATCTTCACGCTCCAGGGTACGGAAGGAATCATGTTTCGGCCCATGGGCTTCGCCATCTCGGCAGCCCTGCTGGGATCCCTCTTCTTCACCCTGGTGGTTATCCCGGGCCTCGGATCCATTTTACTTGGCAGAAAAGCCGAGGAGCGCCGGGAAGACCCCGTCCTCATCCGGACCATTCGCCACCACTATATCAACCTCTTCGAGTGGTGCAGGGTTCGGCGTCGCCTCGTTTTCAGCGTCACCGGGGGAGTGCTGGTCCTGGGCCTCCTACTCCTTCCCTTCATGGGCCGGGAGTACATGCCCACGCTGAAGGAGGGCACGCTCCAGCTGCAGGTGACCATGAACGCCAACGTGAGCATGGGCCGGTCCATCGCCCAGGGTGAAGAATTGGAGGGGCGCCTCATGGCCATGCCCGGTGTGGCCGGCGTCCTCACCAGGATCGGGCGTGGGGAGGCGGGAAGTCACGGCCACTTCGTGAACGACCTGCACATCCTCATCCAGTTGGACCAGCGACGTTCTGCCTGGCGAGGGATGGACCTGGAGGAGATCCAATACGAGATCAGCCACGAGCTCGAGGATATCCCGGGTATCACGGTGAATCTCTCTCAGCCCATCGCCCACAACCTGGACGAGCTCATCACGGGGGCCCGGGCCCAGCTCGCCGTCAGGATTTTCGGCGAGAACGCCGATACCCTTCAGGATCTCTCCACCCGAATGGAGGAGGTCCTCATGGGCGTGGAAGGTGCCGTGGACGTCCAGACGGAAAAGTTCACGGGCCAGAACAACCTGGTGATTCACCTGGATCGGGCAGCCATGGCTCGATATGGCCTTGATGTTGATCGTGTACAGGGAACCATGGAAGCAGCCATAGGCGGCGTCGTCATAGGACAGGTTTATGAGGGCCGGCGACGCTTCGACATCTTCCTCCGATTCCAGCCCCAGTACCGAGCCGACATCGAGCAGATCCACGGTCTCCTCATCCCCCTCCCCGGGGGTGGGCGAATCCCTCTGCATCAGGTAGCCCAGCTGGAGGAGACGGAGGACGCCCGAGTCGTAAACCGGGAGAACAGCCGGCAGTTCAGCACTGTGCAAGCCAATGTCCGCGGACGGGACATGGGAGGGTTCGTCGAGGAAGCCCGGGCGGTGGCGGCTGCTCGGATGGACCTGCCGGCTGGGTACAGCATCCAGTGGGGCGGGCAGTTCGAGCTCCAGGAGCGATCCCGCCGGACTTTCATGATCGTTACGCCTCTGACCCTGCTCCTGGTATCGATTCTCCTCTATGCCATTTTCGGGTCGGCAGTGGAAGCCGGGGTGATCCTCATCAACATCCCCTTGGCCCTTACCGGAGGATTGGCGGCCCTCCTCATTTCCGGGCAGTACATGAGTGTCCCCGCTTCCATCGGCTTCATCGCCATTTTCGGGATCGCCCTTGAAGACGGACTGGTGCTCCTGAGCACCATCCGGCGGAGGTTCAGAGGCGGGGACCCGGTGTCGGAAGCAGTCCGGTACGGCGTCACTGCCAAGCTTCGTCCGGTCCTCATGACCACCTTCACCACCATCTTCGGAATTCTTCCCCTCCTCCTGGCGTCGGGCCCGGGGGCAGAGATCCAAAGGCCTCTCGGCACCGTGGTGTTGGGAGGTCTTCTCACCAGCACGCTGGTGACCCTCATCGTGCTCCCAATGGCATACCAGGCCGCTCTCGAGAGGGACCCAACGGCCGGTAGGAGGGGCAATTCCATTCCCCATTAGGCAGATCTTTCCCCTTTTGATGGTTGCGGAGGCCGGCCTTGATCAGTGACCCGTTACCGATCTTCCTGATTCTGGCTGCCGTGGTCCTCGTTTCCGTTCAACTCGAGGTCCGTACACGTCTGTTTCGCTCTCTGGGCGCCGCCCTCACCGGCATCCTCCTGGGTATGGTCCTCTCCAACACGGGGATCATCCCGGGGGAATCGCCCACCTACAATTTTCTCATGGGCGACGGAGTCTACTTCGGTATCGCTCTGATCCTTCTCAGCGTCGACCTGAAATCGGTCCTGCAGGCTGGACCGGGAATGTTGACGGCCTTCGGAATCGGGGCCGTGGGCACCATCGTGGGAGCCATGGCAGGGGGCTTCCTTCTGGCAGGGGTGGTGGGTCCCGAGACGTGGAAGCTTGCGGGCCAGTTCACCGGCACCTACACGGGGGGAGGTGCCAATTTTGCCGCCGTGGGCAGGGAATTCGAAACCAGCCCGGATCTCTTTTCTGCTGCGACGGCGGCCGATGTCATCATCACCGCTGTCTGGATGATGGTGTGCCTTGCGGTCCCAGTGCTCCTGGGCCGGCCCACGAATCATGGATCCCGAAGGTCCAGCGAGCCCGAAAGCCGGCCTCCCGAGACGCCGGAAACCCCCGCCACCCTGGAGAGGGCACTGAACAGCTCCGTGAAGCCCGTCTCCATGACGGCGGCGGCAGCCCTGGTGGTAGTTGCGGTAGGATCGGTATGGGGCGCGGGCTTTCTGGCCGACCTCCTGCCCACCATTCCCGAGGTTCTCTGGCTCACCACCCTGGTCCTGGTCATGGCCCAGATTCCCGCCATCAAGAACCTGCCCGGCGGTGCCCTCTTCGGCAATTACATGATCCTCCTATTCCTGGCCAGCAACGGCGCCAGGTCGGTGGTGGCGAATCTCGTGGCCATGGGCCCCCCGGTTTTCTACTATGCCATCATCACGGTGGCCCTTCACGGAATGGTGATTTTCGGAATCGGCCGCCTTGCCAAACTCGACATGGCGACCCTCGCCGTGGCTTCCCAGGCAAACGTGGGTGGCGCAGCGTCGGCCATCGCCCTGGCCAGCGCCCGAGGCTACCATGACCGCCTCGTCCCGGGTGTGGCCGTGGGATTGATCGGGTATGCCATCGGAAACTACCTGGGAATCGCCGTCGGAGTCCTCATGCGCGGAATGATCGGATAAGGAGCTGCCTCGAAATGCCTGGTTTTCCAAATCTCACGGTGCTGGATCACCCCCTCATTCTCCACAAGCTCTCTTTCCTGCGGAACCGTCAGACGCCGAAGAAACTCTTCAAGGAGCTGGTAGAGGAGATCGCGGGCCTCATGACCTACGAGGTCACCCGGGACCTGGCTTTGAAGGAGGTCCCAATCCAGACGCCCCTGGAGTCCATGACGGCCCAGCAGGTCCGGCATGAGAACCCGGTTATCGTGCCCATCCTCCGGGCCGGTCTCGGGATGGTGGAGGGAATCGTCCGCCTGATTCCCAGTGCCCGGGTGGGCCACATCGGTCTCTACCGAAACGAGGAGACCCTCCAACCCATCGAGTACTACTGCAAGATTCCTCCCCCCGAAGGCCGGGACTTCATTCTGGTGGACCCCATGCTGGCCACCGGCGGGTCCGCATCGGCCGCTGCCCGCTTCCTGAAGGACCGTGGCGTCGAGAGTCTGCGCTTCATGACCGTCGTGGCCGCACCGGAAGGAGTACAGCGAATGGACCGGGACCATCCGGACATCCCAATCTTCACGGCTGCCCTGGATCGGGAGCTGAACGAAGACGGGTATATTCTCCCGGGCCTCGGGGACGCCGGAGACCGCCTCTTCGGTACGAAATAGGGCGTGCAGTGGCCTGAGGCCACGCAACCCGTCCAAGGCCGGCCTCCAACTCCCGCATCTGGGACTCGAAGAAGAACTCAGACTCCGCCGTTATCGGACTCAGTTCGTCGAGCCATGAAGCTCGGGGATCGAAACGGGCAAAAAAGACCTTCCCCGCCCAACGCGGATCCCTGCCCTGGAGAAATTTCAGAATGAAAACGTCCTTCCCGCCCATTTCCCCTACCGCGTCCACCAACACCTTGCCAGGGGTTGCCGACATAACGGGGCCCCGAGCCGTTCTGGCGATCCCAGACACCAGGCGGGTCGCCCCGTTGCAGATTGCCAGGCCTTCAGCCAAGGGGACCTGGAAATAGTGCCGGGCTCCGGTGTCTCTCGCCAGGAACATGTAGTAGGGGACCATGCCGAGAGCGGTCTGATCCCTCCATAGCTGCGCCCAGATGTCGGCTTCGTCGTTGACCCCTCGAATCAGCGGAGCCTGGGTCCGGATTACGGCGCCGGCGCCTTGGATCCGTCTGATGGCTTCATGCGTGACGGGTGGTTCCAGCTCCCTGGGGTGGCTGACGTGGGCCATGAGGGCCACATGTTTGCCCGCGTTTCCGATCTCTTCGAAAAGCCTCATCAGACCGTCGGCATCAGGATCAGAAACGAA
>JASFVN010000289.1:0-5809 GCA_050049805.1 Gemmatimonadota bacterium | reverse complement strand
CATATCTAACCTGATTATCGGTCTGGAATTCCAGCACCCTTCTCGGGAGCCGCACGATGCGCCGTATTGCCGCGGGACCCTTACGCCAGAAGCTCCTTCTTCTCGGCCTCGGCCCACTGGCACTCCTGGCCGCCAGCGGCTGCCAGGGGGACGATCCGTTCAGAGTGGTCACGCTCCAGACGGAAGGGGAGGACCCCAGCGACGAAGGGTATTTCACGCTGAACTTCTTTCCTCATGTGTTTGTGCCTGCGGAGGAGGGGGACCCTGTCAGGATACCCTTGCGCTTCTCTGACCAAATCGCCGTGGACATGGAGGATGACGGCGCGTGGCTCCCCATTCTCGCTTCGGACGGAGACACCCTGGTCTTTGACCCAGAAGGCGCCCTGGTCCAGCTCAATGGAACGCCCGTGTATCTCGACCTTGGTGACACGGGGAGCTGGGAGTGGCTGGGGCATGCAACCCCTGAAGAAAAGCAATCTCTAAGGCTTGTCATGGTCCGGGACAGCCTCACCCCAACCCACGACGCCCTCCTCGAAGACCTCGCCTCCCATAATCCGACTCTGCATCTCTACACCGACGAAAGGGATCTCCTCGGTCCCCTCCTCTCCCATTTCAATCCGGAGGGCTTGGGCGTCATCGACATGCCAATATCGGACGAGCTCGCTCTTTTCCTCTCCCAGGAGCCGGAGCTCCGGAGCCTCATCGTCTCCGGGTATCAACTCCCCAGCCTCGCCTTCCTGAGCCAGATCTCGGGCCTCGAGCAGCTCACCATCGGAGATTGGGATCCAGAGAAAACCGGGCCGCTCCCGGGGTCCCTGTCGAATCTGAAGTCTTTGGTCCTCATTGAAACCGACCTGGCAAACCTGGCAGCACTGGGAGAGCGGCCAGGTTTGGAGGAACTGACGATCTGGGAATGCAGCGGAGACGAAGAGTCCGGACAGCTGGATGTGAGGGGAATCTCGAATCTTCCCAACCTCAGATTTCTGAGCTTCCGGGATTGTGGGGTGGCCGATCTTTCCCCCCTTGCCCAGCTCCCCGACCTGGAGTGGCTGGTACTTCCTCCGGGTTTGACCCAGCCTCAGCTCGAGTCCGTCGTGGACCTCCGTCCGAACTTGATATTCCTGGAGCTGTTCGAATCGGAGGAGATCACGGACCTGACCCCTCTGACTCACCTCACCAAGCTCCAGGGTCTCCTGATCGGTAGCGGTGCCCCTCCAGAGCCTCTGTTCGAAATGGACCATCTCCAGTACCTGGCCATCATGGAGGACGAGGGTTCGGGCTCCTTCGAATCTGGAGTAGTGACTCAGCTCAAGGCAGAGCTTCCCACCACCACCGTAGGCCGGGTGGAGCCCTTCTGCCTCGGCTCCGGACTGATTCTGCTCCTGATCCCCCTTACTTGGATGTTTCTGGCTTTCCTCGGCCTCTGGAAGGGAAAAAGGCTCTCCACGGCCCGCCATGACTGACGGGCCGCCTTCGGGGCCGGGAGGACGAGAGTCCACAACCCATCCGAACCATGCCGGTGCCATCGGACCGGGGGCTGCGGTTTCCGCCGGTATGGTCGTTTTCGCCCTGGCTGCTCACGCCCACTTCCCCCTTTTTCTTGTTGCTCTTGCCGGTCTGGCGCTCACGGCTACGGCCCTCGCATCCTCCCTCACAGACGCTCTGTCCCGACGCCCTCTTTTCGGACTCACCGGGTTCTCGCGAGAGGTCGGCGGTTGGATGGTTGCAGGGGTCGTCCTGGGGATCGCTCTGGCCTTTATGCTACGGTTCACCTCCAACCAGTCTCTCCTTCTCGCAGGCTTGGAGCCCTTCGTGCTCACGGCCATGGCCATCGGGGCCATGGAAGAACTCCTCTTCCGGGGTTTCATCCAGGGGAGGTTTGCCACCCTCGGCTGGTGGGCCGCAATTTCCCTGGCAGCCCTCGCCCACACAGCCTACAAGGTGGCCCTATTCACCTTCCCCCCTGGGGCGGTAGAGGTACGCCTTGACATCCTCGGGTTCTTTACGTTCGTGGTCGGTCTCCTCATGGGCCTAATGCGCCACCGGTCCGGAAGTGTCCTTCCCCCTTTGGCCGCCCATGTGGCCTTCGACGTCTTCGTATACGGAGACTGGGTTGCGGCTCCCTGGTGGATATGGAGTTGAGGGGCCCGACCCCGGCATTCGCTGAGGAGCCGTCCACGGCCGTACTCCTTGACTTCTGACCCACCGGCGGAAGTGTTGGCTTCCAGCGGAAAGGAAAGATGAATGTCGAATGAAGAAGGGCTTCTCCAGGCGTTTCACCGGTTTCAGAACGCCCTCCTCGCCAACGATGTGGGGGAATTGGATCGGCTCCTGGCTCCGGACTATCGGGGATTCAGTCTCCGGGGAGAATTGGAAACCCGGGATGCGGTCCTGAAAGCCTGGCAGCCCGGCGGGGTTTCCATGGACGAGTCCAGCTACACCGACCTTCGAGGTGAGGTGAGGGGGCCGGTGGGAATCGTTACCGGGTACGGCTACGTGGCAGGCACCTTCGCAGGCCAACGGTGGGAGCACCACCTCCACTTTTGCGACCTGTACACGAAGTCCGAGGAGGGTTGGCAGATCTTCCTGGCCCACGCCGTCGAGGTGGAGCCGCCGAAGTGACCAACGGGTCGTCGGAGAGGAGCCGCCCGTTGGAGAGCGGCCGCCAGAATGCCGGCCGCCGAAAGATCGGCCTCTGGATCGCCACGGCTTTGGTCGTCGGGAACATGGTGGGATCAGGTGTCTTCCTCCTCCCAGCTTCCCTGGCGCCCTTCGGCGGGATCAGCCTCCTGGGCTGGCTCTTCACCACCGCCGGAGCGGTGACGGTTGCTCTCTTGCTTGCTCGGCTGGGGAGGATGATGCCGGCGGTGGGAGGACCCTATGCCTACACCCGACGGGGCCTGGGAGACCTTGCCGGTTTTCTGGTGGCCTGGGGGTATTGGGTCAGTATCTGGTCCGGGAATGCCGCTATCTCCGTAGCGTTGGTCGGGTATTTGGCAGCCTTCTTCCCGGCGCTGGCCCAGGACCCCGCACTGGGCGCAGGCGTGGCATTGGCGGCCATCTGGCTCCTCACGGCGGTCAACGCCCTGGGAGTCCGGGAGGCAGGGATTCTCCAGCTCGTTTCAACGATCCTCAAACTCCTACCCCTCCTTGCCATCGGCACTCTGGGGCTTCTCTACCTCGATCCGAGCCACTTCAGGCCCTTCAACCTGAGCGGCGAATCACCCCTCAACGCGGTAACGGCCACCGCCACCCTCACCCTATGGGCCTTCGTGGGATTGGAATCCGCCACCATCCCGGCAGATCACGTCAGGGACCCAGGGCGCACCATTCCCCGGGCGACGATCCTCGGAACCCTGGCCGCCGCCGCCATCTATATCCTGGCCACCGTGGGCGTCATGGGGATCCTCCCCACATCGGACCTGGCCAGTTCAACCGCTCCCTTTGCCGAAGCCGGCAACCTCATCTGGGGCTCCCGGGCCGGATCCCTCATCGCCCTGGGCGCAGCGATCTCGGCCTTCGGCGCCTTGAACGGATGGATTCTCCTCCAAGGGCAGATGCCGAGAGCGGCCGCCATGGATGGGCTTTTCCCCGGAGTATTCCGCCGCCAGTCGAGGCGCGGAACGCCGGTGGCCGGTCTTGTGATCTCCAGTATTCTGGCCACGGGATTGATGGCTTTGAACTTTACGGCCAGCCTGGTAGACCAGTTCACCTTCATCATTCTGCTGGCGACCTTGAGCACCTTGGTGCCTTATGCTTTCTCTGCCATAGCGGAGATAATGATCTTCATCCGAGAGAGGGAGAGCTTCATAGGGGAGCGGTTGGCTGGATCAGCCGTTATCGCTCTGCTTGCCCTCCTCTATTCTGTTTGGGCTATCGTGGGCTCAGGAGCCCGCACCGTTTTTTGGGGGTTCATCCTTCTTGCCGCTGGCCTCCCGGTCTTTTGGTGGCAAGCCAGGAACAGAGGGGGCTCCGGACCGTAGAATCAACAGCCTCGTTGACCCGGGAGCGGAATATTCGATAGCGTTGGTAGGGGATACCCTTCGCCTCATCACACCAAGGAAACCCGCGATGAAGTCGCTTCACAGAATGGTGGGAAGAACCACCTTCCTCATTACGGTGGGATGGCTGGCGGGATGCGACATTCCCACCGACCCTCCGAAGCTGGAGCAGAAGTGGGTCGTGCCCATCACGGACACGTCCATCGACGTGGTGGAGCTCCTACCCGACTTTGTGGGTCTGAACGAGGACTCCACCGCCTTCACGGTGGAGGTCGATCCCATCACCTTCCAGGAAACCCTGGGAAACTTGTGTGCGGCGTGCGCAGGTCTGGACGGCCTCACCGTGCCCAAACCCGCCTTCACCGAGAGTTTCCACGAAAGCGTATCACTACCCGAAGACGTGGAGTCGGCCCAGGTGCAGGAGGGGAAAGTGGTGGTGGAAGCCCGGAATCTCTTCGGCTTCGATCCCCTCCGGCCTCCTGGGGGTGACCGGGGAACTGTCACTCTGGCTCTCAGGGACGGCGCCGTAGGGGGGCCAGTTCTCGACGAGGTTGTCATCGACGGTGACGACACCACTTTCGGGCCGGGTGAGACACTCAGCCGGGACCTGGAATACTCGGGGCCTGTGTCCTCCACGATCTTCGTGACGATGGACGTCAATTCTCCGGCCGGAGGGCCGGAGCCGGGCAACTGGGTTGAGATCGACCTGGACGACCAGATCCAGATTACGGCTACGCCAGAGTCACTGGAGGCCGAATCGGCTGAGGTCGCGGTGGCCGGCGAGGTGTTCGACCTCGGCATCACCGAACTCGACGTCGAAGACATCAGCAAGGACATGGTCGACAAGATCCAACAAGGGTCTTTTTTGATGGAGATCGTGAACCCCTGGGCGGTCGGAGCCACCCTCACTCTCACCATCAACGGTCCCACCATGGCGGCCCCCGTGGTCCTCATCGCATCGGTCCCGGCGGCACCGGTGTCCAACGTGGAGGTGGAGTTCAGCCGGGCCGAGCTGCAGGCATTCCTGGGTGAACCCGGAGTGATCATGACCGGACAAGGAACGGTGGGGCAGGACGCAGGCACGGTAACCCTTACTCCGGGCCAAATCATGCTAATCGATACCAAGCTGGACTTGGTGCTCCTGATCGGATGAGGGAATAACAGACCATGAGAAACGCAAAGATGGGAATGGCGATGGGGGCACTCCTCGCCCTGCTCCTCTGGACTCAACCCTCCTTCGGCCAACTCCCGGGAGCCAGTCCAGCGACACTGGCCACAGCAAACAACTATACCGCCCTGGCTCGGGGCTTCGCTGCCGTGGGACTCAACCCCGCCGGCCTCGGAATGCCGGATTCCCAGGGGTTCACCCTGGCCATCTTACCGACCACGCTGAGTCAATCCCTGGATCCCCTTTCATTCTCAGACATCTTCGACTACGAGGGTCAGATTGTACCGGCTTCGGTAAAGGAAGACTGGCTCCAGCAGATCGTTGCCGCGGGTGGCCAAACCGGATCGGGAACGGTGGAGGTCACCGAGTTCAGCTTCAGTTGGAACCAGTTCGGTGTCCAACTGTCCACCATCGCTTCGGGCCAGACGAACCTGAATGAGGCTGCAGCGGAGCTCCTCCTCTTTGGGAACGCCGGTCGCACCGGGGTCCCGGGCGACTTCGATCTGCAGGGTTCCGGCTTGAACGGGTATGCCGTCACAACGTTGGGGATCTCCGCGGGATTCCCACTCTCACGTCGATGGGTACCCGGAGTGGAGCAAGGGCTCAGCATCGGGGCCACGTTGAAGCAGTCCTGGGGCCA
>JASFVN010000052.1:0-19892 GCA_050049805.1 Gemmatimonadota bacterium | reverse complement strand
CTTGGTTGAAGCAGGGAGCAGTCGTGATTCCGCCTGGGTTCGGGGTTCGGGGGGTCTGCTTCACTCCAGCCCCACCTCCGAGTCCACGGCGCGGAGATAGGGAAAAGGGATCAGGGAAGTCAGGTTCTGAGCGAATCCATCCAGGCCGGGGAATAAGGTGGCTGAGCTCATATTCATGGCCAATAATTCGCGTGTGGCTTCCTCGAGGAACCTCCGATCGTTGGAGAGGGGGATTTCGACGAGAAGCGTGTCCGGGGCATCCACGGCTCTTAGATTATCCATGAATGACTTTGTAATATCACCAGGAACCAGGAATATACTTTGCTGTAATATTAAACGACGGTTCATTCGCCAGGGATTCAGGGGGAATATCAGAGCATGCCGCGGTGAATGATCAATAATCGCCGCCACGGTTTCTTTGTCCTTGGCGTTCGGGTCCCGCCGGAGGAGCTCCCGCAGATGGTCCCGGTGGTCCACTCTTTCTCGGACCTTCACCAGGTCCATGGCGAAGACCGAGGAAGGTTTGTCCACCTCGGCCTTCTGGATTGCGAAGTGCACGGCCACGAAGAAGGAGAAGCTCCAATCGAGGAGGCGGGTAGGGGCGCCGTGGTGCCTCATGAGAGAGAGCCATCCGATGCGGTCCCCCTCGGCGGGCTCGGAGGGAAGGTAGAGGTGGGCTTCCCGACGGAACCTACGGATCAGGCCCTCCTCGATCTCCGGGAGCTCCGCCCAGTCCCTTTCCCACCGATCGACGGCTGCTCTCTCCAGGCTGGTCTTGAGGGCGCCGGGGTTACAACAATCACCCCGGAAACACCACCACCCCTTTTTGAACCCCTCGTACCGATCGAGGAGGTCTCGCCAGCTGCTGACGGGTTCGGTCATGGGCTGTCTTCCCTGGGCCCGGGCATCTAGGATCCCTTGAACTCGACCCGTTTGTGCGATCCGTCACAAAAGGGCTTGTTCTGGGAGGCGCCGCAACGGCAGAGGAAGAAGGGCATGCCCTCCCTTGTGGGAAGCTCCTTTCCCTCGTGGTCCACGAGGGTGACGTCGCCGTCTACTCGTAGAGAACCGTCCAGACTCACCATGATCTTCACGTCCGCCATTTCTTCCTCCAGAGAGTGGATCTGTTGTACCCACGGGAGACCCGCGGGCGTGGGTGGGGTTCCGGCCGAAACCTCCGAGGGATATTCTATCTCCTGACCCACGGTCCCTGAAAGGAGGCCCGGCCTTGAATTCTGCGGTCTCGCTGGTGAAAACCTACCTGACCATCAACGGTTATTTCGCCGCTACGGAGATTCCCGTCATCAAGAAGGGCGGCGACGGGCTGTTTTTCGAAGTCACCGACATCGATATTCTCGCGCTCCGCTTTCCCGCGGCGTCCCACATCGTCGCCCAGGGGCGTCCAGGCCCCCTGGACGACCTCCACTTCGAACCGGACACGGAGTTGGACATCCCGTCGGATGCCATGGACCTGATCATCGGAGAGGTCAAGGCGGGACGGCCCCGGCTCAATCCCCACATGCGCTCCGAAGACACCCTGTACCGGGCATTGGTTCGTTTCGGCTTCTGCCCCGAAGACCGCTTGGACCAGGCCGTAGCGGAGCTGAGGGCTCACGGGGAGACCTGGGTCCGGGACGGCGGCGTCGCCGTGCCGTCCAGGGTACGGATCGTTGCCTTCGGGGACGGGGAAGAACACGACGGCGACGGGTACACGGTAATCCCGCTGAAGAGGGTGGCCGCCTTCGTTATGGCCCACCTGAAACAGTACCATGAAGTCCTTCATCCGGTTCGCCTGACGGATCCAACGTTGGGCTTGTTGCATTTGTTGGAAAAACTGAGGGAAGGGGATTGACCCGATATGGTGAATCGAAGGGAAACGGTGGAGGTCGGCGTCGGAGGGGTGGGGGTCGGTGGCAGCAATCCCATTGTGGTCCAGTCCATGACCAACACCGACACCGCCGACGTGGAGGCGACGGTCGAGCAGATCAAGGCCCTGGCCCTGGCCGGCAGCGAGCTTGTGAGGGTTACCGTCAACAACGAGGGGGCGGCCAGATCCGTACCGGAGATCGTCGCTCGCCTACTGGATCAGGGTTTGGAGATCCCTGTTATCGGCGATTTCCACTACAACGGACACATCCTCCTCACCACCTACCCTGACATGGCTAGGGCTCTGGCCAAATACCGGATCAACCCCGGCAACGTGGGTTCCACCCGCCGGGATGAGAACTTCCAAGCCATCGTCCGGGTCGCCATGGAGCACGAAAAGCCGGTCCGGATCGGTGTGAACTGGGGATCGCTGGATCAGCGCCTTCTCACGGACCTCATGGATCAGAACGCGTCCAGCCCCGAGCCCAAGGAGGCGGGGGCGGTCCTCAGGGATGCCATGGTGGAGAGCGCCATGCGCTCGGCGAATCTGGCCGAAGAAACGGGACTGCCCCACGACCGGATCATTCTCTCGGGGAAGGTTTCCAACGTTCAGGAGCTGGTGGCGGTCTACCGGCAGATGGCACCCCTCAGTGATTACCCCTTCCACCTCGGCCTCACCGAAGCGGGGATGGGAGCCAAGGGCATCGTGGCGACCACGGCCGGCCTTGCCCCCCTTCTTTTGGACGGTATCGGCGATACCGTTCGCGTTTCCCTCACTCCGGAGCCGGGGGGGGACCGAACCGAGGAGGTGAAAGTCGCTCAGCAGATCCTACAATCCCTCGGCCTGCGGAGCTTCGAGCCCCAGGTTACGGCCTGCCCGGGGTGCGGCCGAACCACCAGCACCTTCTTTCAGGAGATGGCCAAGGAGATCCAGAGGTTCATCCGGGATGAGATGCCGGTTTGGCGGGAGAAGTATCCTGGCGTGGAGGAGCTGGACGTGGCGGTCATGGGTTGCGTGGTGAACGGGCCGGGGGAGTCGAAGCATGCGGATATCGGCATCTCCCTACCCGGGACCTTCGAGGAGCCCAAGGCGCCGGTCTACGTCGCTGGCCAGCACTTCACCACCCTGAAGGGAGAGGGGTTGGTGGAGGAGTTCAAGGAGATCCTCCAGCAGTACGTCGACCGGAAATTCGGAGCCGCTGCCAGCTGAGACCCGGAGCTGGGGCGGCCGGAAACCTGCCCGGGAGCTCCAGGCCCCCTCCCCCTTTCAGTGCCGAGCCGGGCTTCCCGACGCAGCAATGGTTTGGGACTTCTAGCCCCGGAGGGGCCATTCCGTCCTCCGCCCTCACTTTATGTGACATTACGACCCACCCCCTGCCTGGGCCGGCCGGTCCTGCGCTGGGGGGTGCCGGTCTTCTAAGTTTCTATCAAAAAACAACCTAGGACGATCTAACGAGATCGGCCGTACCCAATTCCCGAGCGGCACGAATCTCGTTGATAGGCTCTTCGTACAGGCCCAAGGAAGATTGGAGGGAGTCATGGCTCGGTATGTGGAAGATGTGATGCAGCGGGAAGTGGTGACGGTGACCCCGGCGACACCGGTGAGAACACTCCTCAAGCTTCTGGTCCGCGAACATATCTCTGGATTGCCTGTGGTGACCGGGGAGGGTGAGATCGTGGGTGTGGTTTCCACCACCGACGTGGTGCGGTTGGGTGCCGGAGAAACGGAACTGAACGCCGCCGACCTGGTGTGGGAGCCCCTGATCCTTCCCAACGAAGAGTTCAGCGAGGAATCGTCGGCCCCATTCTTCATGGAATCCAGGGATTGGCGGTATCCCACCGAGAACCAGACTGAAGCTCTTCCCGAAGGTGTTTTTGATGGTTATACGGTGGCGGACATCATGACGGATGCCGTCTTCACGGTGAAGCCCAGGGACACCGTGGAGGATGCGGGGAAGTTCCTTCTCAAGGGTCGGATCCACCGGGCCCTGGTGGTGGAGGACGACCAGCTGAAGGGGATCGTGACCGCTTTCGACCTCTTGAGGGGATTTGTAGAGGAGTAGAATGTCGAGCAGGGACGCGAGGATGGGGCATCTTTCCAGCGTACCCTCCTGTCCGCTGGACCAGGAGGTCCGAGCTGTGGTGCTCATGGACCGGGACCAGCGGATCGTCTATGTAAACCCGCCGGCCCAAGACGCGTTGGCCCGCATGGGCGTGGAGGATCCCCGAACCGTTTGGGACCTGCCGCCCCAACTCCAGCCAGCCATACAGGCAAGCATGCCCTTGGACTCGCCCGACCCGGATCTACGAGGCCTGGCCGATGGCCTCTGGGGGGTCTATTTACCCATTCGGGAGTTGGATCCGGAATGGCTCCGCAGCATGGTGGAAGCTGAGCAGATGGCCGCCGTGGGTCAGCTGGCGGCTACGGTGGCCCAGGAGATCGGTGGGCCCAACACCTCCATCCAGGTCGCGGTGGACCATTTGTTGGACGGCATCGGGGAAGACGAGGAACACGAGAGGAAAACCCTCCATCAGGTTCTGGATCAAACGGAGAGGATCACCCGGCTTACCCGCCAGCTCATTGCTCTGGCCGATCCGGGCAAACCCAGCCTGGAGCCAGTGGATCTGAACGAGATCGTGGAGTCCGCTTGTGAGTTGATGGACAGCTCCTTCCAGGAGCGGGGGATCGAGTGCACCTGGGAGCCCGGAGACGGACCGGTACTCGCCTCGGCCGATCCGAACCACCTGCTACAGGCTCTGGTGAACCTCCTGCTGAATGCCCGCACCGCACTCCAGAGTTGGACCGGCGACCGACAGGTGAGGATCCGAACCGAGTCCAACACGGATCGGGTATACCTCCATGTGGAGGACTCGGGCCCGGGGATTCCGCCAGAAGATCTCTCACGGGTGGTCCTTCCCTTCGTATCCACCACCGGTGGCACGGGGATGGGGCTCTTCCTCACCCGACAAATCCTGGTGGAACAACGAGGCGGTCTGCGGGTGAAGTCCCCCAACGATCTCGGGGGAGCGACCCTCAGCCTTTATCTGGAAAAAGTGAACGATGACTGAAGA
The DNA here is from genome assembly GCA_050049805.1 of Gemmatimonadota bacterium. Classification (GTDB taxonomy): domain Bacteria; phylum Gemmatimonadota; class Gemmatimonadetes; order Longimicrobiales; family Gaopeijiaceae; genus JABDNZ01. Next base: position 14,954 of record JASFVN010000052.1, on the reverse strand, counting down.
ATTGACCCAGAGCGACGTGAACCCACGGGTCCTGGTGGTGGAGGACGAAGAGATCGTCCGGGACATTCTCCTGAAGGTCCTCACCGAGGAAGGGTACCGGGTCGATGCGGTGGAGACGGGGGAGGAGGGCCTTAAAGCCCTGGACAATCATCTCTATGACCTGGTCCTCCTGGACCTGAACCTTCCGGGCATGCACGGGCTGAACGTCCTGTCGGCTGCTCCGGCCACCCAGACCGATGCCCAGTTCATCGTCATGACGGCCTTCGGCACCGTGGACACCGCCGTGGAAGCCATGCGCCTCGGAGCCTACGACTACATCAACAAGCCTTTCCGGACCGAGGAACTCCTCCTGACCCTCAAACGCGCAAGGGAGGAAGCGGACCTTCGGAGAGAAGTCGCTCAGCTCCGGCGGAAGGCCGGCGAACAGACCCCAGGGGCCAAGATGGTGGGGCGCTCGGCACCCATGCAGCGCCTCTTCGACCTCATGGAACGGGTGGCGCCAACCCGGGCCACCGTGCTGGTGACGGGAGAAACGGGTACAGGTAAGGAGCTGGTGGCCCGGGGTATCCACGAACTCTCGGATCGGGCCCGGCGGCCCTTCGTGGCCATCAACTGCTCGGCTCTTCCGGAGACCCTCCTGGAGTCTGAGCTCTTCGGTCATATGAAGGGATCCTTCACCGGGGCCATTCAGAGCAAGCGTGGTCTCTTCGAAGAGGCTGCCGGTGGAACTCTCTTTCTGGATGAGGTCAGTACCGTTTCGTCGGCGATCCAGGTCAAGCTTCTCCGGGTCCTGCAGGAGCGGAAAGTGAAAAGGGTAGGGGGCCGTGAGCAGATTCCCGTGGACTTTCGCCTCATCGCCGCCACCAACAGGAACCTGGCAGAGCTGGTGGACGAGGGGGATTTCCGGGAAGATCTCTTCTACCGCCTCAACGTATTTCCGGTGGAGGTCCCGGACCTTCGAAGTAGGCGGGAGGACATCCCGGTCCTGGCCAACTATTTCCGCTTACGGTTCGCGGAAGAGAATGGGGTTGAGCCGCCGGAGATCCCGCCGGAAACCCTGTCCCGGATGATGGCCTACGACTGGCCGGGAAACGTTCGAGAGTTGGAGAACTTCATCGAGCGGGCCGTCATCATGCACGCCGGCGCGAAGTCCATCCCCTTCGACCCGCCTCAGGCCCTGGGCAGGCGGCCGGAACGCGACACCCTCTCCCGGGCCCGGGCCGAGCGGTGGGATCTGGAGCGTCTGGAGCGGGAGTACATCCTGGAATGCCTGGAGGAGACCCATTGGCACCAGGGGGAGGCGGCCCAGATCCTGGGCATCAATCGCCGGACGCTATACCGGAAGCTGAAGAAGTATCGGGAAGACGGCTTGCTGGCCGACCATCAGGTGTTGCAGGAGTAGCTTTCAGCCTATCCAGCCGTTCCGCTCTTCCCGCTCCATGCCGGCGGGCATCCAGAGGGTGAAGCGGGAACCCTCTCCCACGGCGGTGTCTACGGTCAAAGAGCCACCCATGTGCTCGGCCATTTGCCTGGAGAGGGCCAGGCCGATGCCGCTGCCGTGGTCCCCGTCCTCGGGGTTCACCTGCTGGAATTCTCCCCAAGCCCGCTCCAGGTCTTCGGGGGCAATGCCCGGGCCCTGGTCCTTCACCCAGATGGCCACCCAACCACCCTCGGGTGTCCATAGGGGAGTGGTGACGCCGTTTCCGGTATGGGCTCCGAGGGACACCGTTCCGCCGGAGGGCGAGAACTTCACAGCGTTACTCAGGAGATTCAGGGTGATCTGGAGAACCCTGTCCGGATCGGCCACCAGTTCCAACCGCTCCTCGGGCATCTCCACGAGGACCTCGACGCTCCGCCGATCAGCCTCGGGGGCGATGGCATCCATGGCGGCTTCCACCAGGTCCGAGATGACCACCCGACGGGGCCAGGTCTGAAGGCGCCCTTCCTCCAGTCGGGCCAGGTCCAGGACGTCCCGAACCAGGCGCAGGGCGTGACTGCTGCCCCGGAGGATCTTTCTTGCGATCTCCTTCACCTCGTCATCCCGGGCGCCGTCTTCTCTTGGCGCGGCTCCCTGCTCCAGGCGCTCGGCCCAGAGGGATACCCCGTGCAGGGCGTTCCGGAGATCGTGGTTGACGTAGGCATGGAGGCGATTCCGGGCCCGGTGGGCCGCCTCCAGCTCCGCCAGTAGCCGTTCGCTCTCGGCGAAGAGGCGGGCGTTCTCGATGGCCACCGCCGCCTGGGCAGCCAGCATCTTGACGATGGTTTCGTCCTGCTCGGTGAAGGCCAGACCATCGGCCTTGTTGATGAGGTAGAGATTCCCGATGGCTTGGCCCCGGACCCGGACCGGCACGCCCAGGAACGAGGTCGGTTCGGGGTGTCCCTCCGGAACCGGGCTGGACCGCTCATCATCCTGGACCCCGGCCAGTCGAATGGTCTTGTTGTCTCCGATCACCGCACCGAGTAGGCCGTGTCCCTTCGGAGGCGAGCCCATGCGGGCTACCTCCTCCTCCTTCATCCCAGAGGTGATGAACTGAGCCAGCTCGGTCTTTCCTTCGTTGAGGATTCCCAGGGCACCGTACTGAGCCTGAGTGAGCTTCCGAGCCTCCTCCGCCACCCGCTTCAAGAGCTCGTTCAAGTCAAGGTCGGAGGTGACGGCGAGCCCCGCCGCATGCAGATCGTGGAGGCGCTGAATCTGTTCTTCCCGCTGCCGGCGGAGGATCTCCAGCTCCTGGGCACGGGTCTTCTCAGTCTGGTAGAATCGGGCGTTCTCCACCGCCAGGGCTGCCTGGGTGGCAAAGGCCGAGAGCAGTTCGGCGTCGGCTTCGGAGAACGGTTCCCGGTCCTTGCTGGCTACGCAGACCAGGGTTCCCAGGACCCCCTCCCGACCGTTCAGGAGGGCGATGATGGCCCGATCGATTTCCACAGGGAGGCTTGCGACGATGTCGGCAGCGGGACCATGAACCACATCGTTGTCGATGACAGCTTGTCCCAGAGCCAACGCCCGGGCGCTGAGGCTCTGTTCCGAAGGGAAGCTGTAGTGGAGGGCCGGCTCGAAGGTTCCGGAGCAGGTGTGCAGGTAGAATTCCTCTGCTTCGTCCCGGTACTCCGTGATCATGGCCCCCTCGGCACCGAGAAGCCTTTGGGCATTGTCGCAGACACGCTGCAAGACGGCATCGACATCCAAGGTCTTGAGGATGGCGCTACCGATCTCGTAAAGAGCTGCCAGCTCTTCGGCTTTTTGGGTTCTGGCTTCGGCCATGGTCTCTTGGGCCAGGTTCTTGGCGTCGAAGACCCGGGTGCTCGGATCACCGACAACCTTTAAATATGTCAATTCCTGGAAATGGGGCAATCTGTCACATGACAAAGGGTTGGCTGCAGATCTGTTTCCGGATTCTCCGTCAGGTGTTTCACAATCCTTCCTCCGGCGGTCGCAAAAGGGCCCAAATACGGCCCCGGGTGTCTCCTTGAACGGGTTACAAGTGAAGCAACGGTCCTTAGATTCCGTACGTCTTACCAAGGGCTGTCCGGCCATCCGGACGGCGACCTTCGACCCGATCACATTCGGCCCGGCAGGACAGCATGGCGCTTTCCAGGCAGGCTCTCGGATTTCTCACCTTCATCATCATCGTAGGCGGCCTCGCAGGGGGGATGTACTACCGGCTGCGGCCAGATCCGGAGGAGACCGCATCGGACAGCACGTCAGCAGCGGCCGGCGTTCTTCCGGAATCCGCCTCTCAGCAGTTCGCAACCGATGTGCCCCAGCCCGTGGTGGGCGCGGAAGTGGTGAGGGACACTCTGTGGATCACGGTTTCAGCGGCGGGCCAGGCGGAGGCCATCCGACGAACCACCATCAACTCCCAGGTGAATGGAATGGTGGAGGAGATCTTCACCCGGGAGAATCAGGGCGTGGCTGAAGGAGCGCCTCTGCTCCAGGTGGACAGCACCGAGTACGCCCTGGCCCTGGCCAGGGCCACGGCCGATCACGTCAGCACCCAGGCCCGCTACGAAGAGATGGTCTTCTTCGATGACGAGATCACCGACCCGGAGCTCCGGGCTGAACGGGCCCGGTTGAGCCGGGCCCGAAGCGGCCTCACCCAGGCCGAAGTCGCCCTGGAAGAGGCGGTCCTGAACCTTGAGCGAACGTCCGTCACGGCGCCCTTCCCCGGGCGGATAGCAAACCTCAGGGTGGTGGAGGGACAGTACGTGAGTGCCGGAACGGAGCTCCTGACCATCGTGGATCTGGATCCCATCAAGGTGGAGGTCCAGGTGCTGGAGAAGGAGATCGGGTACCTGACCGAGGGCCGCCGGGCCACCGTCACCTTCGCCGCCTTCCCGGGAGAGACCTTCAGCGGTCGGATCACGACCATCAACCCGGTGGTTGACCCAGAGTTCAGGACCGCCCGGGTCACTCTCCTTCTCTCCAACCCCCAGGGTCGGATCAAGCCTGGCATGTACGCCCGGGTGTCTCTGGAGGCCCAGTTCTATCCTGACCGCATCCTCGTTCCCCGGAGCGCAATCCTGGAGAAGGAGCGCCGGGAGATGCTCTTCGTCTTCGAAGACGGCCGGGCGAAGTGGCGATACGTCACCACGGGCCGGGTAGGGGACGATCTGGTGGAGATCGTTCCCAACGAGGAAACCTCCATGGTGGAGCCTGGCGAGATCGTGCTGGTGGACAACCACTACTATATCCAGCACGACGCCAGCGTCCAGTTGGTGGACGCCATAGCGGGCGGGTCCCTGGGAGGCATCCGATGAGGGCTGAGGCCGGCGGGCGAAGGGGAACGGCGGGGGCAGTCTTTCTTTTCTGTTTTGGGATTCTGGGTGTTTCAGGGCTGGTGGTCTCAGGGCTGGCGGTCGCCCCGTGTGCGGCGGTGGCCCAGACCGGCTCCACAGCTTCTCAGGAGGGGCCGGTCCTCTCCCTCGGAGAGGCCCTGGAGAGGGCCATCCAGCACAACCCGGCCTACCGCCGGGTCCTGAACGACCTGGAGCTGAACGAGGTGGAACGGCAGCAGGCGTGGGGGGCCTTCCTCCCTACCTTCAGCCTGTCCTGGGGCACCGGCGTGAGCCTCAATCGCCAGCTGATCTCCACCGACGTCTTCGGTAACCCCATCGAAAACCCCATCACGGAATGGCGAACGTCCACGTCCACCTCCCAGTCGGTCAACGGCAGTCTCTCGTTGTACCAGTGGGGAGCCCGGTCACGGGAGATGGCGGCCCAACAGGCCAGGGCCCGGGCCAGCGAAGCATCCGTCACCTCCCAGTCCCGGACCCTCAGGGCCAACGTGATCAGGGCGTACCGGAACGCCCAGAACCAGGCGGCCCTCCTGGACGTGGAACGGTCCCTTCTGGAGAGCCGGCAGCTCGACCTCGAGACCACCACTCGCATGTTCGAGCTGGCTGGCGCCAGCCGTGTGGACGTCCTGACGGCGGAGTTGGAGGTCCAGCGGCAGGAGCAACGCATTCGGGAGGCCGAGGGTGCCCTTGATCAGGCGCTGTTGAATCTCCGGACCGTAGTGGGAGACGCGGACCTGGAGCTCTTTCAGGTGGAAACGGAGCTGCCGGAAGCTTTCGACCCCAGCGATGTGGACCCGGAGTCCTTGGCGCCTCGGGCCTTCTCCTCGAACCCGACGCTCATCGTACAGGAAGCGAACCTGGAGGTCCGGCGTGCTCAAGCCCAGAGCGCCCGGCGGTCCCACTGGCCGCCTCTCACCATCTCCTTCAACGCCCGCCAGGGGACCTACGGGAATGACTACGATGGGTTCATGGCGCCCTTCCCCAACGATTCCCGTTCCGGTGGCGCCAGCTTCGGAATCTCCGTTCCCCTCTTCCAGGGCTTCGACAACAAGGCCAGGATCGTCCAGGCAGAGGTCGCCCTGGTGAACCAGGAGGAGTTCCTGAGGGAAGCTCAGCTCCAGGTAGAGGAAGCGGTTCGGGCCAGCTTTATCGCTCTGGAGACGGCCCACCAGAGCTACCTCATCACCCTGACCTCCAGGGATATCGCCCAGGAGAGGCTGCGCCTTGGAAGGGAGCAGTTCCGGCTGGGTTCCCGAACCTTCGCCGAGCTCCAGCAGGACATCGACGCCGCCTCCCAGGCCGAACGGGCCGTCATCAACCAGCTCTTCGCCCTGGAGCGGGCCCTGGCCGACCTCGAGGAGATCGTCGGAGAGGAGCTGAGGTAGCCATGTCCATCCCGTCGACCTCCACGCGCCGCCCGGTGGCCGTGGCCATGCTCTTTTTGGCCGTGATCCTCTTGGGCATCATCTCCTTCGTCCGGCTTCCCATCGACCTCCTCCCCGACGTGAGCTACCCGAGGCTGGTGGTCTACACCTCCTATCCAGACGTGGCCCCTGCCGAAGTGGAGCGCCTCATCACCGAGCGGGTGGAGGCCCAGGGCGCCGCCGTGCCGGGGGTGGAAAGGGTGACGTCGGTCTCTCGGGAAGGCGTGAGCCTGGTGACCCTCCGCTTCGCCTGGGGCACCGACATGGACTTCGCCATGCTGAACGTCCGGGAGCGGCTGGACAACATTCGGGACGCCCTGCCCGAGACCGCCAGCCGGCCCCGGATCCTCAGGGTGGATCCGGAGTCCGAGCCCATCATGACCATCTCTGTGGCCGGGGGAGCCGACCTCTGGGCCACCAAGGAGGCGGCGGAGTCCGTCTTCCGTCGCCGCCTGGAGCAGCTGGACGGCGTGGCGGAGGCCGCCGTCACCGGGGGCCTGGACCGGGAGATCCAGGTGGAGGTGGATCCCCGCCTCATGGACTCCTATGGCCTCACCTTCACCGAGGTGACGCAGGCTCTGGCCCGGGCCAACATCAGCGCGCCGGGGGGAACGATCCTCCGGGGTCGCTACCGGTATCCCCTGAGGACGCTCGGGGAGTTCCAGACTGTGGAAGAAATCGGTGAAGTGGTGGTGGGTCGTCAGCGAGCTTCAGGCGCTTCAGCCGGTGAGGAGGGGGCATTCCGGCTTGTACGTCTTCGGGACATCGGGGAGGTGGTGGACGGTTACGCCGAGCGGGAATCCATCGCCCGCTACAACGGTGAGGAATCGGTGGGGATCCTGGTCTTCAAAGAGTCCGGGGCAAACACGGTCCAGGTGGCGGAGGACGTCCAGGGCACCCTGGATCAACTCCGGTCCGAGTACCCGGCCTTTCATCTCGACGTGGCGTCGAGCCAGGCGGGGTTCATCGCCGACTCCATCTCCAACGTGGTCCAGGCCCTGGTCTTCGGGGGAATCCTGGCGTTCCTGGTCCTCTTCCTTTTCCTCAGGGATCCCCGCTATCCCGTGGCCATCGCCCTGGCCATCCCTATCTCCGTGGTGGGGACCTTCGCCCTCATGGAGGCAGCCGGTATCTCCTTGAACATCATGAGCCTGGGGGGGCTGGCCCTGGGCGTGGGAATGTTGGTAGACAACTCCATCGTCGTGCTGGAGAACATCTTCCGACACCGGCAGGAGCAGGGGAAAGACCCCCTGGCCTCCGCGGCTGTGGGGGCCGAGGAGGTCCAACGGGCCATCACCGCCTCTACCCTTACAACCATCAGCGTCTTCGGGCCCATCGTCTACGTGGAGGGGGTGGCAGGAGAGCTCTTCGGATCCCTGTCCCTGGCGGTGGCTTTCTCCCTCATCGCTTCCCTCATCGTGGCCCTGACCCTGCTGCCGGCTCTGGCAGCTCGATGGGGCAGGATCAAGGCCGAGCCCGAGGAAGAGATTGCCGAGAGTACTGCCAGCGATAAGGGAGGTTGGGGTGGAGACAGAGCCTACATCGGGACCGCGCTGAAAGCGTTTCGCTGGGTTGCCCTGTCCCCCTTCCTTCTCCTGGGTGCGATCTGGAGCACGCTGAAACAGCTGGTGGTTTTCTGGGGCCAGATTGCCGGGAGGCTCCTGGGCAACGCCTTCGGTCCGTCCATCTCTGCCTTCGACCGCGGGTTCCAGCGGTTCGCTGCCCGCTACCACCAGGCCCTGGAGTGGTCCCTGGACAATCGGGGGGCGGTGGTGGCCATGGCCGGGGCCACCCTCCTTGGGTCGGTACTCCTCGGGATGATCCTGGATCGGGATCTTCTCCCGGATGTAGACCAGGGCTCCTTCGAGGTTCGGATGGAGCTGGCCGAGGGCACGTCCCTCCCGGCCACGGTGGAAGCTGCCGACCAGGTGGAAGCGGCCCTCCTTGCCGATGAAGGCGTGGAGGCCGTTTTCTCCCGCATTGGAAAGGACGTCCGCTCGTACGCCGAGAGCGAGGAGGGCTCGGGTGTGAACACCGCCCTCTTCCAGGTCCGCCTCCGCCCCCACGTGAAGACGGAAAACGTCCTGGACCGCGTGAGGGGGTTGGAAGATCGCTTTCCACAGGGCGCCCTGGCTTTCGAGGTGGGGCAGGCCACGGCCCTGGGACAGATCCTTGGAGGGGTGGACGCCGACATCGCCGTCCGGGTCAGGGGCGAGGACCTGGGCCGGACCTTCCCCATGGCCGAGCTGGTCCAGGAGCGGCTGGCCGATGTGGAGGAGATCGGGAACGTCCGGGTGGGGACGGAGCGGGGCCAGCCAGAGATCCAGGTGGAGATCCTGAGCGAAGTGGCGGCCCGTTACGGCATCGACCCCCGGACCATCGCCGAGTCGCTGGAAGACGCCATGCGGGGAGACCGAGCCACGGAATTCGTGGACTTCGATCGGAAGATCGGGATCCTGGTCCGTCTTCCCGACGAGCTTCGGTATGCCCGGGAGACGCTGGAGGACCTTCGGGTGCAGGGCGTGCCCCTGAGGGAGCTGGTGGACATCCAGGAGGCCGTGGCCCCGGCGGAGATCCGGCGGGAGGATCAGGGCCGGGTCGTGGTGGTCTACGCCGACGTGGTTTCAGGCGGGTTGAACGGAGCCCTCGCAGGAGTCCAGGACGTTCTGCATGAGATCCCCCCGGATCGGGAGATCCGCATGGAGGTGGGGGGGGAGAACGAAGAGATGCGCCGTTCCTTCCGGGACCTGGCCTTCGCCTTCGGGTTGGCCCTCCTCCTGGTCTACATGATTCTGGCGGCCCAGTTCGAGTCGTTCCTACACCCCTTCACCATCCTCATGGCGGTACCCCTGGCCGTGGTGGGGGCCGTCCTGGCCCTTCTCCTCACGGGACAGGGGCTGAACACCATGAGTCTGATCGGAGCGGTGATTCTGGTGGGGATCGTGGTGAACGACTCCATCGTGAAGGTGGACTTCATCAACCAGGCCCGGGGCCAGGGCATGGCCCTCCGTGACGCCATCCTGGAGGCGGGGCGGGTGAGGCTCAGGCCCATCATCATGACCACCGTCACCACTGTTCTGGGCCTGACCCCCATGGCTCTGGGAATCGGTCGCGGGGCGGACCTGCGAGCGCCCCTGGCCATCGCGGTCATTGGAGGCCTCATCGTGGCGACCCTTCTGACCCTCATCGTGGTGCCGGTGGTCTATTCGCTGGTGGAGGGTCTCAAGGGCGGTGTGATGACGATGGCGACGGGGGCATCGGGGGCCGGCGCAGCGGGCTCGGGGGGTGAGGCGGCCGGCGCCCCGGCCGGTGCCGGAGGGGCCGACTGATGATCGGCCTTTCCATCAAACGCCCGGTGGCCGTGGCCATGACCTACCTGGCCGTGGCTCTCCTGGGCGTTGCGGCCTGGAGGAACATTCCCATCGAACTGCTGCCGGACACCCAGCTTCCCCGCCTTACGGTGAACGGATCCTGGCCCGGCGCTTCACCAGAGACCATCGAAGCCTTCCTGACCTCCCCCATGGAGGCCACCATCCAGCAGGTCCGGGGGGTGGAGAAGGTGACGTCCGAGTCCTACGAGCAGCAGGGTACGGGTGTCTCCAACATCCAGGTGGAGTTCGCCCGGGAGACGGACATGGACTTTGCTCGCCTGGATCTCAGCGAGCGGCTGGCCACGTTGGAGGAGGAGCTTCCTCCGGGGGTCCGGTCCGTGACCGTTCAACCCTACGTGCCGCCGGAGTTTTCCGCTCAGGCCAACCGCGCCTTTCTCCGCTATACCCTCACGGGGCCTTATACCCTGGAGGCCCTCCGGACCTTCCTGGACGACCGGGTGGCCCCGGAGCTGGGCCAGATGGAGGGAGTGGCGGTGGTCCGGGTTTACGGTGGCCGGGACCGGCTGGTGGAGATCGAGCTGGACGAGGACCGGGTCACGGCCCTGGGTCTCACCCCGTCACTGGTCTTCATGCGCATCAACGATCTGGACCTGGTCCGGGAGGCCGGAGCCATCCGGTCGTGGGACCAGGAGTACGCCGTCACCATCCGGAACAGGCCCACCTCCGTCGGCGATATCCGGCAGGCCATCGTCAGCTCCGCCGGTGGGCGTCTCATTCGGGTGGAAGACGTCGCCGTGGTCCGGGACACCTACGAGGAGGCCTACAGCTACTACCGGATCGATGGCGCCCCGGCGGTGGCATTCGTGGTCATGAAGGAAGTGGGAGCCAACACCGTCCGGGTGGCAGAAGCCGTGAAGGGCCGCATGGAGGAGTTGGAGGCCCGCCTGCCCATGGGCACCCGGGTGATCCTTGACCAGGACGAGAGCGAGGAGATCAAGAAGCAGCTCACGGACCTTCGTTGGCGGGCCATGGTGTCGGCCTTCGTCATCTTCACCGTGCTCCTGGTGTTCCTCGGGACCTTCCGATCGGCGGCGGTGGTCTTCGCCACCATCGCCTTTTCCGTCCTCATCGCTCTGAATCTCATCTACTTCGGCGGGCTCTCCCTGAATCTCCTCACCCTCATGGGGCTGGCCATGGGGTTCGGCCTCATCGTGGACAACTCCATCGTGGTCCTGGAGAACATCTACCGACGATGGCAGGGAGGGGAACCGGCCCTTCAGGCCGCCAGGCTCGGGGCTCAACAGGTGGTGCTGCCCATCCTGGCGGCTACGGCAACCACCCTCATCGTCTTCGTGCCCTTCGTATACCTCCAGGGCGAGCTCAGGATTTACTACGTGCCCTTGGCCATCGTGGTGGGGCTGACGCTGCTGGCTTCACTCTTCGTGGCCTTCTCCTTCATCCCGGCCCTGGCAGGGAGGATCCTGGAGGTGGGCTCCCCCTGGGGCAGGGCGTGGCGGAATGGTTCGGGTGCCCGCGGGGACGAGTCGGGCTCAGGGGGGGGCGACTCAGGCCTGGCCGATGCTGGCGGGTCGAGCTCCGCAGCCGGCGATTCGCTCGAGCCTGGCCCTGGCTCCGTCCGCCGTTCGCCCTTTTACGTGCGGATCTACCGGGCCGTCATCGGGGGCACGCTGAGCTACCCCTGGGCCGCCGTGGTGGTAGCCCTGGCCTGCCTCGGAGGCTCCTACTACCTCTTCAACAAGTACGTGACCCGGGGTGTGGTGTGGGGCGGCGGCTACGGCCAACAGACCTACGTGGACGTCCGCATCAGCTTGCCGCGAGGCTCCGACCTGGAGCGCACCGACGAGCTGGCCCGGTTCTTCGAGGAGCGCCTGGCGGCTCTACCGGAAGTGGAGCGATTCGTAACTCAGGTTTCCGGTACCTACGCCAATATCCACGTCACCTTCCCGGACGAGCTGGAGAACACCTCCGTGCCTCCGGCCATCAAGGAGCAGATGGTGGCCTATTCCCTGGGCTTTTCCGGGGCCGAGGTCCGGGTTTTCGGGTACGGGCCTTCGTTCTATGGCGGAGGGGGATCTCCTCCCAACTACTCCATCAAGATCCTGGGCTACAACTACGAGCGAGTCCGGGACATCGCGGAAGACCTGGGCAAGCGCCTGGTCCGCATTTCCCGGATCCGGGACGTGGACACCAACGCGTCGGGGGGGTACTTCGATCGGGACAAGGCCACCGAGTACGTGGTGGAGATCGACCGGGCGGCCCTGGCCCGATACGACATGACGGTGCAGGACTTCGTAGGGCGCATGAACGCCGTCATACGGGGCCAAACGGGCCAGTCCCTCCTCAAGCTGGGAGGTGAAGAGGTCCGCTTCGACGTGAAGCTGGAAGGTTTCACCACGGTGGATCTCCGGGAGCTCCAGGAGACCATCGTCACCGGCGCCACCGGAACGGGCATCCGGGTGGGGGACGTCGTGTCCGTCTATCCCGTCGACATCCTGGCCAGGATCCGGCGAGAGAACCAGCAGTACGAGCGGACCGTCGCCTACGAATTCCGAGGCCCCACCAAGCTGGGCGACATGGTCCGGGACATGGTGGTGGACGCCACGGACCTTCCGCCGGGATACACCATCGAGGAGCAGGAACGCTGGCGCTGGTCGGAAGAAGAGCGGGAGCAGATCTACTTCGTTCTGGCCGTTTCCATCCTTCTCATCTTCATGGTGACGGCGGCCCTCTTCGAGTCCATGGTGCAACCCCTGTGTGTTCTTCTGACCGTTCCCATGGCCCTCATCGGCGTCTTCCTCATGTTCTTCTACGCCAACGCCACCTTTACCCGGGAGGCGTACATCGGCGTCATCATGATGGGGGGCATCGTCGTGAACAACGCCATTCTCCTGGTGGACCACATCAACCGGGTCCGGCGGGAAGCGGGGCTTTCGCTGAGGGAATCCATCCTGAAGGGCACATTGGAACGAGTGCGCCCCATTCTCATGACCACCACCACCACGGTCCTGGGGCTCCTGCCCCTGGTCCTCTTCAGCCAGGGGGCCGACGCCCGGATCTGGAACGCCCTGGCCTACGCCCTCATCGGGGGGCTCCTGTCGTCCACCCTCTTCGTCCTGACGACGACGCCGGCCTTGTACTACCTCTTCGAGGGTGGGTGGAGGAGGTTGTAGGGGAACGAGTCGCCAGAGAGGGGGTCGGCCGGCGATACCCCCCCTCCAAAACCGACTGGCATTGCATACTTTCATAAGAGCCTCACCCCGGCCCGGGGCGGGGCTCCTGGCTATTCGGAACTGGTAGAGGAGGTATCATGAGTGGGAATCCCCCCGGCGACAGCGACAACAATCGCGACGTCGAGCGGGACAGTGACCGGAGTGGAGCGGTCGGGAGCCGAAGAGAGGGCACCGACTTCATCCGGGCCATCGTCGCCAAGCACAACGAGGAACGCACCTACGGCGGCCGGGTGGAGACACGATTTCCCCCGGAGCCCAACGGCTATCTCCACATCGGCCACGCCCGCCCCATCGTCCTGAACTTCGGCCTGGCCCAGGAAAACGGCGGCGTGTGCCATCTCCGCTTCGACGACACCAACCCCCTCACCGAGGACATGAAATACGTCCGGGCCATCCAGGAGGACGTCCGCTGGCTCGGGTACGAGTGGGGCGACCACCTCTACTTCGCATCGGACTACTTCGACCGGCTCCACCAGTGCGCCCTGATCCTTATCAAGAAAGGGAAAGCCTACGTGGATTCCCTTTCGGAAGAGGAGATCCGGGAGTACCGGGGTACGGTGACGGCGCCGGGACGGGACAGCCCTTTCAGAACCCGCTCCATCGAAGAGAACCTGGATCTTTTCGCTCGCATGAAAGAGGGGGAGTTCCAGAACGGCGAGCATGTGCTGAGGGCCAAGATCGACATGGCCCACAACAACATGATCATGAGGGACCCGATCCTGTACCGGATTCGTCATGCATCCCACTATCGCCGTGGCGACGAGTGGTGCATCTACCCTCTGTACGACTTCACCCACTGCCTCTCCGACGCCTTCGAGGATATCACCCACTCCCTCTGCTCCATGGAGTTCGAGAACAACCGGGAGATCTACGACTGGCTCCTGGACGAGGTGGGATTCGAGGAGCCCAGGACCCACCAATACGAGTTCGGCCGCACCAACCTGGAGTACACCATCGTCAGCAAGCGGAAGCTCATGAGGTTGGTGAACGAAGGCCATGTGGAGGGTTGGGATGATCCTCGCATGCCGACACTGGCCGGGATGCGAAAGCGGGGGATCCCCCCTGAGGCCGTCGTCCGATTCACCGAATCGGTGGGGGTGGCCAAGGTCAACAACCGAGTGGATCTGGCGAAGCTGGAGTTCACCGTCAGAGACCATCTGAATATGACGGTGCCCCGTGTCATGGGGGTGCTTCGGCCGCTGAAGGTGGTGATTACGAATTATCCCGAGGAGGGGGAAGAAGAGCTGATGGAGATCCCCTCCTACCCCCACGACGTGCCCCTGGAAGGTTCGCGCATGGTTCCTTTCGGCCGGGAGCTCTACATCGAGGCGGACGATTTCGCGGAGAATCCGCCCAAGGGATTCCGCCGGCTCGTTCCCGGGGAGGAGGTCCGGCTCCGCTATGCCTACTTCATTCGCTGTGAGGAGGTGGTGAAGGATCCGGCCACGGGTGAGGTCGTGGAGCTCCGATGCACCTACGACCCGAAGACAAAAGGTGGAAACGCTCCCGATGGCCGGAAAGTGCGGGGGACGATCCACTGGGTGTCGGCGGAGCATGCCCTGCCGGCGGAGGTTCGGCTTTACGATCGGCTCTTCACGGTTCCGGATCCGGAGGCCGAGGAAGGGAAGGACTTCACCGAGTTTCTGAATCCGGAATCGAAGGTGGTGTTGGAGCGAGCTTACGTTGAGCCCAGCGTGGCGGAGGACCCGGTGGGGATCCGGTATCAGTTCGAGCGGCAGGGATACTTCATGAAGGTTGATTCTGGTGGCGACGCTGGTCCCGCTCACCTCGCCTTTAACCGGATCGTGACGCTCAGAGACACCTGGGAGAGGCGGGCCGAGGAGGACGTCGCGAAACAGGCTCCCGAAGGGGGGACTCCCGACGCAGACGTTCCAGCTGAAGCGTTTCAGGAGGTTAAACACGTTACCGCGGTAACGTCTGAAACCCCCGGCACCGACACAGGCCGGGAGTCTCGGGACCGGGCCCGAGCGTCCGATCCTACCCTGGCTTCCCTCTTTGCGAGTTTCCAAGAAGACCTGGGGCTACCGGAGAACCAGGCCGACATCCTCACCGGCTCCGCCGACATCGCGGCTTTCTTCGAGGCGACGGTGGAGGCCGCCGGGGAAGCCGCCGCCGTTCAAGCTTCTCACGCC
>JASFVN010000288.1:0-5833 GCA_050049805.1 Gemmatimonadota bacterium | reverse complement strand
GCCCGCAAGACCCGACGCCTCGAGGCTCACGCCGCCGCACTCGGCTTCAACCTCGTCCCCGCCACACAGGCGTAATCCAACTCCTTGTTTCTCAGAAGGCTGAGGGCAGGACCGGCGCGAAGGACGAATCGGGCTCCAGCTTCTCAGCTCCCAGGCTGACGTCGGCCCATGGGCGCCCACCGCATGGAAAAACTCGATTGGTCCTCCTCTCGGCTGCATGGTGCTGCTTCAGAGTGCTGCTTAAGGGCCCAGACCGTAGTATTGTCTTCCAACCCGGGTAAGCTTTTCCCTCCTTCGGCCAACAGGATCAAAGGGGAATCATGACATGATGATCTCTCGAGCCCTACCTTCTGGGTTGGCGGTTCTCGCCATCCTGGCAGCCTCTTGGGCCTTTCCTTCCTCCGGGGCACTGCTTGGCCAGGAGAGGGAGGAGATTCTCTCCTTCGACGTGGTCGTTGACGTGAGGGCGGGCGGGCTGCTCCAGGTCACGGAAACCCTGGAGGTCAGGGCTCTGGGCCAGGAGATCAAACGGGGCATTTATAGGGACTTTCCCACCGGGTTCCCTCGGCCCGGGGGGCTGGGGTGGATCGTGGCCCCCTTTCAGGTGGTTCGGGTGACCCGGGACGGGGTCCCCGAACCCTTCCGGCTGGAGACCGTGGGTGGGCCGGCGAACCGGAGCGGAGTGAGGGTTCGGATCGGAGAAGCCGGCGTTCTTTTGACCCCCGGCCTGCACAGATACACGCTGGTCTACGAAACGGCCCGTTGGGTTTACTTCGGGCCGGACGCGGACCGTATCGACTGGAACGTGACCGGAAACGGCTGGGACTTCCCTATCCTTTCTGTGACGGCCGAAGTCCGTCTTCCCGAATCCGCCCCCCAGGAGGAGGTGGAACTGGCGGCTTGGACAGGCCCAGAAGGATCTACGGCCCAGGACGCCACCTGGAGCTGGGATTCCTCGGTGGGCGCGGCCCGATTCAGGACCACTTCGCCCCTCGGACCCTGGGAAGGTCTTACGATTCGGGCCACCTTTCCGAAAGGCCTCGTTTCTCCTCCTTCCGAAGAGCAACAGGCGACCTGGTTTCGCCTGGACTGGGGAGGCTTCGTTGACGCCGGCATAGCGTTGGCAATCGTGCTGGCGCTTTACCTTGCCATGTGGATATGGGTGGGCAGGGACCCGGCTTCCAGAACCATCGTGGTCCAGTACGAGCCGCCCGAAGGGTTCTCTCCCGCAGCCCTGGGATATCTGCGGGAGCGAGGCTTCGAGCCGGCCCAGCTCACCGCGGCCCTGGTGAGCCTGGCTGTAAAAGGGGCCCTGACCCTGGAAAAGGACGGCCGGAAATGGCGCGTCCAGTCCACCGAAGACTTCGACGGCTTCCTACCGGCGGAGGAAAGGCGCCTTTACGAAGGGCTGGTGGGAGGTGGAAGGACCGTGGTTCTTTCAGGGTCCTCCAATAGCCGCCTTCGGGAAAGTGTGAAGGCGTTCCGTGCCCAACTCAAGCGTACCCTCGAGAAGAAGTACTTCCTGACAAATCGGAAGTGGTTTGCAGCCGGAGTGGTCCTGAGCCTTCTGGCCGGCATCGTTCTCTTCTGGCGATCCCGCTACGCGGTTCCAATCGAGGCCTGGATGATGGGGTCCTGGCTCACCGCCTGGACCATGGGCTTGACTACCCTCTTGTATCGCGCAGGGCTCAGCTGGAAACAGGCCTTGGCCGGGGACCACATGTCATGGGTGGGGGCATTTTTCCTCACCTTGGTTACCCTTCCCTTCCTCGGGGGGGAAATCGTGGTTGGATACCTTCTCTACCAGCGGTTGCCCAGGCACCTTCTGGCGGCCCTGCTGGCTCTGGGTCTCCTCAACGTGGTTTTCTATCACCTCCTTGAGCGGCCGACGCTGGCGGGGCGGGGAATCCTCACTCACCTGGAAGGCTTCCGTCGCTTTCTAGGAGCCACGGAGAAAGACCGGCTGGATCGCCTCCAGGCTCCCGACCGCTCCCTGGAACTCTTCGAAGCTTTTCTGCCTCACGCCATAGCCCTGGGAGTCGAGAACCGCTGGGCAGAAGGATTCCAGAGTGCCCTGACTCCCGCCGAGGCCGCCGCTACAGGGGCCATGAGTTGGTACTCCGGGGGCCGGGGCAGCCCCAACCTCTCCGGAATGACCTCCTCCCTCAGTTCCTCGTTGTCTTCCTCCCTCTCGTCCTCCTCGGCCCCTCCGTCCCGGGGCGGAGGAGGGGGTGGGGGCGGAGGAGGCGGCTTCTCGGGAGGCGGCGGAGGTGGGGGTGGCGGCGGCGGCTGGTGATGCCCTCGACGCCGGCTTCCATCTCCCTTGAGCGGAAGACTCCCGCCAAACCAGGAACCAGGTCTTAGCTGGCCCCTCCTCTGGCAAGAGATTCATTGTACCACCAGATCGCCGCGGAGAGGTGCTCGTCGGCCCTGGTTCGAAAAAGCATGCCGGCCAGCTCGATGACAACCCCTGTGACGGAAAGGGCCACCGCCCAGTCCTCGCTGTCCTGGGCCCTGGCGACCAGACCTGCTGCGATCTCGATTCCACCCAGAACAGTTAGCCACGACGAGCGCCTGTGCTCCTTACGAAACCGTTCAAAGCTGAGGGCCGCCCGGTCGGAACGGGAGAACAGCTCTTCGAGGGGCGGCGTCCCCAATCCAACCCGGGCAACACGGGTGCTTTCCGTGCCGCGAACGATCTCGGTCCGAAAAAGACGATACCGTACCCGGAGCGCGCAGTCTTCAAACACGTCGCAGCCAAGAATTGCTTGGTTGGCGGTCTGGCCGTGTGCGCCCGTGGGAACTGCCGGACACACCACCAGCAGGAATCCCATAAACGGGATGGCGATTCGAGACGAATTCGTAAGACTCATTGGCCCTGAGCCCCCGTGACGTGCTCAGCCAGCCGATCGTGGGGGCATTTGCACGCGATCCCCTCCCCCGGCCCTTTGGCCCAGCAGTTGTTGGCGGACAGGCAGCGGGATTTGTCCGACAATCCGAAACGGAGTTGATTCGGCAGGTCAGGCTCGGATATCAGTGGCCGGCATAAGGAGATGAAGTCGGCAGCTCCCTCTGCAAGCACCCTCTCCATCACGGACCTGGACCGGAACCCTCCCACGAGTAGGATTGGAATCTCGGTATGTCGTCTGGCTTCCCGAGCCAAGGGCAGGAAGTACGCTTCCTTGGCCTCGGACTTGATTCCTTTGCGCACATTCAGGGTCTTGTTCTTTCCCCCCAGGCCGCCGCTGATTTCGACGGCATCGATGCCCATGCGGTCCAGGGCGGCGATGATCCCGGCTCCCTCCCCGGAGGACAGCCCGCCTTCTACACCGTCCTCCATACCGAGCTTGAGCAGAACCGGGTAGTCGTCACCGACCTCCTCCCTCACAGCTGCGCACACCTCACGAAGCAAACGGATGCGCTTCTCGGCCGATCCACCCCATTTGTCCGTCCGCCGGTTCACAAAAGGAGACAGGAACTGACTGATCAGATATCCGTGGGCAGCATGAATCTGGACCCCATCGAACCCGGCTTCTTGGCTTCGTCGAGCTGCGTCCGCAAAAGCCTCGATGGCTCCCTTGACCTCCGTGGGTGTCATCTCGCGCGCGGGTTTTGCGAGAAACGGCTCGTCGATGGCGGAGGGGGCTAAAGGCTCGCAAATCTCCTTCGCCACGGAGTTCATCCCCCCGTGGTTGATCTGGGGGACGATTCGACCGCCCAGATCGTGTACGGCCCGAGCCAGCTCCGCCAAATCGGGTACCAGTTCGTCCGAGTAGATACCCGTCATCTCATCGTGGGCTTTTCCGGATGGATGCACGTACATGTGACCGGTGATGATCAGTCCCACCCCACCCTGGGTCAGCTCCTCATAGAGCCTCTCGAGGGGAGGGAGCGGACGCCCCTCCTGATCCGCCATTCTCTCGGCCGTCGCCGAGCGGACGAGTCGATTGGAAGTTTCCAGCGATCCGATCCAGCCGGGGGTGAACAGCAGGCCCATGAATGCTTCCTTCCGTGATCGCTTCACGAATGGGAATCCTGAGAGTACGCCTGACTCACTCCAAGGGCGGTACCCTCTACCGTCATGCGATGGGCTACTACCCAAGGAGAAGGGGGAAGACCCGACCCGCCACCCCTTGGGCTTTATGATCCCACTACTCGAAATCTTCCTGGCCCTCTAAAGCCGCCTCCACCATCCAGCCGACTTCCTGGCCCCAATTGCCCGGGGTTTCTCCGAAGTCGAAAACCATCCTGCCCTCCCGGTCCAAGACCCAAGTTTCCGGCCAAGACCATACTCCCGCCCTGCTCTCGTACCCGTCATCCCAGAGCACGGGGAAATCGTATCCTCTTTTCTCCATCCAGTCCTTCACGTACTCGGGCGACGGGTCCAAGATGACAACCGTGACCAAAGCGACGTCTTCCGAACCGGCGTACGTTTCAGCGAACCGCTGAATATCCGGGAGCTCCCGGAGACACACGCCTCACCACGTGCCCCAGAAGTTGATGACCACCACCTTCCCGAGGTATGACTCCGACCTCACCTCCCCCCCGTCCAAATCTTCCAGGGCGAAGGGCAGAATCGGCTGCGGATCCTCGAGGCGGTTAGCCAGGACCTCCGCTCGCCTCTCTTCCAGCCCACCCTCTATTGCGGAGGCCAAATAATCCTCGAAACCGTCGAGGGAGCCTTGTCGCTTCTGGAATAGATCCCTGAGACCGGTCCGGTTGGGATTTGTCCAGCCCACTCCATAGCGGGGCCGGGGGTAGTAGTCCCCCCGCAGCCCGTATAGATAGAACTCTTCGGCGGAGGTCAGGAATTTCTGGGCAGTTGCCTGGTCTCCGTTCTTGCCGGCTAAATCAGCCCTCAGCTCTTTGATCCTTCCCGCAGCGAAGTCCGTTAGGGGAAAGACGGTCCATGCATCTTCGTCCTCAGGGTCGAAGTCTCGGGCTTGGCTCAGGGCCGCGTCGGCTTCCTCGAAGGATCCATCCTGAGCCAGGACCAAAGCGGAAGCAATTGAGCGGTAGGCCTTACTGGAGCGTATGTGGGCTTCCTGAGCATCGAAGACGACCTCGGAGAAGTGTTCAGTCTGGAGTTCCCTCTCTCGGAGGAATTTCTCCATCTCCAATTGGCCGGATTCCAGGAGGGTCTTCGCCGCGCCCAGAGTCTGACGGCGCTGTGCGAGACTCACCGCCCCCAAAAGGCATTTCTGATCGGCCCAGATGTCCCTGACCTGATCCAGATAGCCAGCCCACGTTTCTGCCAGCTCACTCATTAAAGTCAGGTCGGGCTTCGGCTTCTCCTTTTCGATGAGGAAGAGGGTCCAATACGCGTCCTGCAGGTTGGCCGGGTCTCGATGGTTTGGGAGGGCCAGATACTGCTCGACCATGATTTCCAGTTGGTCCAGCTCCCTTGTGAAGTTTGCCGGGTCAGCTGGACGCTCGCTGTTCAGCTCGTAGGCGAGGTTCGAGATACGTGCGCTAAGGACCTTTTCAGCACCCCAGCTCTCTGGATATTCCTCGAGAATCTTCTCTTCGAGTTCCGCCTCGAGATCCGTGAAGCCCTCCCAACCGAGGCGCATCGTCATCTCTGCCCATCGGCCAGGTGAATCGGGGAAACTGTCGAGGACACGCTGAAGATCTTGGGTGACCAAACTAACCCGTTCCTCCGCCCCGATAGTCGGATCCTGAACGATATGCTGCCAAAGGCGCCCAGGGACCATAGGACTTGGAGAAAGGGCCGCCGCGTGTTCCAGGTGAGCCCGAGCCGTTTCCTCCTCCCCCTCCACGCTCATGAGGAGGTGCCCGAGCCGATAGTTAGCCAGGAGATGCTCAGGGTCCT
>JASFVN010000287.1:0-5851 GCA_050049805.1 Gemmatimonadota bacterium | reverse complement strand
ATGTCCGCGATCTCTTCGGCCACCTCCTTCAGGGCCGAGTCCGAGAGGTCCAGCGATTCTTCCTCCGACAGCCACTGGAAGTGCTCCACCAGTTCGCCAGCTTCCACGATCAGCGCCATGGCCAGGTTCTTGGGGGAGTGAAACTGGTCCCAGTCCCGTTCCTCGGCGAAAGCGCGAAGTCTGGATTTCAGTTCCTGGAGGTTCAACGCAATCTCCCGTGGGGGCCGCTGGATTTCGCAGCTCCATTCTTTCAGGCGCTGGAGGAGAACGCTGACAATGGGGTCAATCTTCCTGGGTGGTTCCTGCCTAAGGTATTTCGCCCGTTTCCGGCCGCTCCCAGGCCCGGCTCACCACGCCTGAGCCAACCTTGCCGGCCAACTCTGCGAATTGGTTAGACCAGAGGGATCGGTACATCGTGTCCTGACTGAGGAACAGGAAGGGAGCCCTTTCGGCGACGGCCTGAGCCAGCAGTTCAATCGACCGATCCTCCTCCCCCAAGCCCAGATGGATCCACGAAGGGTAAACAGGCGAAACATAGGTGGCCCCCTCAGGGGCACGAAGATCGTTTAGAACGGCTCTGGCCCGATCCTGCATCCCCGCCCGGCCATATGCAAACCCGAGCCAGCCGGTGAAGTGCACAGCGTTCCCGGAGAGGTCCGCAGCCTGCTCGCCAAGCCGTACTGCATCCTCGAACCGAGAGATGTGGGTGTAGGTCCAAGCCAAGAGCCAAACCGCAAACAGGTAGTCGGGATCCCTGCTCAATACCTCCTCGAGCATCTCGGCGGCGGTTTCGAAGTCCCCCGCCATGGTTCTGGCGCTGGCTGCAAGGGCTAGAGTATAGCTGGAGAGAGGATCCAAGCGTTGGGCAACCGCCAATTCTGCAAAGCCCTCATCAAACCGGCCTTGCTGAACCCTGGCGAAACCGAGCCAAACGTGAGCTCTCGCATGGTCGGGGTTCAGGTTGATGGCCCTTGCCAGGGCCTCAGAACCCCCCTCCCAGTCCGATTCCAGGAAGATCCTGTAGTAGCCCAGGGAGGCATGGGCATCGGGTATTCTGGCGTCCAGCTCCAGAGCACGCTGAATGGCCGATTGGGCGCGCTGGCGTGCTTGGCTGGGTTCCACGTATCCGTACAACCCGAGGACGGTGCAGGAGTCGGCCACTCCGGTGTACGGCAACGCATAATCGGGATCGATCCGGACCGCCCTCTCGAAATACTGGAGAGCCGTCATGAGCCCTTTTTCGTAGCGCCCCTCCCAGTAGTGCCTGCCGAGGAGATGGTTGTCATAGGCCTCCATGCTGCGGGTGGGCGCCACAACCAGTTCGAGCCGTTCGTCCTCAGGACCGCACTCTTCCTCTCCAAGCAGTGTCGGCCGTAGGGTTTCTACAATCGACCGTGAGATTTCGTCCTGGATAGCAAAAACGTCTATGAGGTCTCGGTCATAGCTCTCTGACCACAGGTGGTAGCCATCGTCCACCGATACGAGCTGAGCGGTCACTCGGAGTCTATCCTTGGCCCGCCGCACGCTTCCCTCCAGGACGGATCTGACGTCCAGGATCCGACCGATCTCCCGGACGTGTTCGGCCTTTCCTTTGAAATGGAAGGAGGAGGTGCGGGCCGCCACCCGGAGCCCCCTCACCTTGGTCAGGGCGTTGATGAGCTCCTCGGCCATCCCGTCACAGAAGTACTCCTGGTCCCCTTCGGCGCTCATGTCGACAAAGGGGAGCACAGCGATGGATCTTCGCTCCTGCTGCTCGACGCCCCCGTAGAGGGAGGGATCTGCAGAAGCTGGGGTCCTGGCCTTCGCCGCGACCTCCTCTCCCTCCGGAAGAGCTTGCCTCGATTCCTCCGGCCGCACCTCATAGGCCCAGGCCAGGACGAGAGCGACAGGAAAGCCGGCAATGAGCAAAGCGACAATGAACCGGGGCGTCCAGTCGGGAAGAAGGAGAACATCGTAGAGCTCGGCGGCCGCCAGGGCGATGGCCAGGCCGATCCCGGCGTAGATGGCGGCGACTTGATAGACCTTCCGCCGCTTCAGCTCGGCCAGAAACAACGAGATTCTGGATGCCACGCTACCGACCTCCCTCCGGGTCGTGCCCGAGGGTAGGCTCCGGGAAATCGGGCAATAGCCCCAGCTCGATGAAGACCGGCAGAACGTTCAAGTTTCGCCACATTTCCACCATCCTCCCATCGGCGAAACGGCTGATTCGAATCCCGGCCTCCTCCAGACCTCTCCCCAGGTCGGCCACCGACAGGTCCACGACCCTGTTTCCTTCGGCGATCATGTCGGTGATGGTGATTTGAGTTGGATTGACTGGGTCGATATGTCCCTGGATCCACTGGCGGTAGCTCTCGAAGTCCGTGACCTCGGGGTAGACGCTGTGGAACACGAAGGTGGTGGCAACGACCTCCAGCGCGGCGGCGGCGTCTCCTTGATTCCACCCTTCCTCGATCTCTCGTGCGCAGAGAGCCTTGTTCGACTCCGCGTCCCCAGCGTCTCCCGTCACCTCCGACCCCTCGCCCCACACGAACTCGCCGGGCTCGGTGCGCCGAGCAAAGGAGAAGGGGAAGACGTCTTCCGGGAGGGGCTCGAAATACTTCAGCTGCTGCCCCAGCCCCAGGAGGTCGTAGCTCCGGTAAACCTCCGCGATCTTGCTACCCTCCAACCTGTAGAGGTTGATGATCTTCATCGCGACCTGGATGCCTGTGGCCGGGACTCCGAGAAAGCCTCCTCTGTGGGTGCCCGTTGCCGTGAGGCGTGCTGCTACCTTGTCCCCCTCGGCAACCAGATCGTGAACTTCGACTTGAAGGTCCGGGAATGCGCCGCGCCACATGCCGACCCACGCCTTGAAACCCTCGATATCGGAGGCGGCTCCTGGGTTGGGGTCGTGATTCACGAAGCCGAGGAGGAAAAGCTCATCCGCCCGATGCAGGTGTCCCCGGTTCCAGATCTCCTCGGTCACGCGCCGGACGACCTCCTTCGTCATCTGAGCGCTCCCCTGGAAAGGACCGGTGGCTCCAGCAAGAAGGAACACCAAAGAAACGGAACTGAGAAATCGTGGTGCCATAGCTCATGCCTCCGGGTCCGAAGCCAGAGTGTCCAGCAATAGACGAACGGACGATTATCGACAATCCTCTCCTTTCCGCTCCCAGGCCCGGCTCACCACCCCGGAGCCCACCTGGCTCGCCAGCTCTCTGAACCGTGCGTCTGTCCAGAAGGGTTGCCACTCCGGAGCTTGTTGAATCGTGAACAGGTACGGACACCGCTGGGCGACGGCCTGCTCCAGGCAGCCCAGAGCCTCTTCCCTCTCCCTCAGTCCCTTATGGATCCAGGCGAGCCAGAGCGGAGACACGTGGTGAGAGCCCTGGCGGGAACGCAGCTCCTCGAGAGTCCTCCTCGCCTTGTCCTCCATCCCCGCTGCACCATACCACGACCCCAGGGCGCCCTTGAAGTGACCGGCATGGTTGGAAAGGGCCACAGCCTTCTCACCCGTCTGCACGGCCAAATCGTACTTGGACATCAGCTCATACGACCAACTCAGAAGAAAGGCCGCCATCAGGACATTGGGATCCTTCACCGAGTCCCTCGCCACGATGGGCTCCAGGATCTCTGATGCTGTAGCGTGCTGCCCCACGAGGTTGTACACCACGGACGTGTTGCAGGCGATGTAGCTGGAGAGGGGGTCGAGGGACCGGGCGACCTCCAGTTCCTGGAAAGCTTCCCTGAATCGACCTTGCACGGCCCGAAGGTAAGCGAGCCAGCTATGGGCCCTCGCATGTTCGGGATTGAGCTCGATGGCCTTGTCAAACTCCAGGGCGCCCGCCTCAAAATCCCATTCCAGCCACAAATGACGGATCCCCATGGAGGCATGCGCGTCCGACAGGGTTTCCTCCAATTCCAATGCCCGTTGAGCAGCTGTCTTCGCCCGTAGGCGGGCTTCTTCCGGCTTCAGGTATTCAAACAGTCCAAGGACCGAGTAGGAGTCGGCGACTCCCGTGTAGGGCAACGCATAGTCCGGATCGAGCTCCACGGCCTTCTGGAAATGGCGCAGAGCGGCGGCAATCCCCGCCTTGTAACGGTTTTCCCAGTAATGCCGCCCCAGCAGGTACTCGTCGTAGGCTTCCATGCTCCGGGTGGGTGCAACGACCAGGTCGCGTTCCTGCTTCGTAGGCACACTCTCGACCTCACCCAGGAGAGTGGGGCGCAGCGTCTCTACAATGGACCGGGAGATCTCGTCCTGAATCGCAAATACGTCTGTGAGGTCCCGGTCGTAACTCTCGGACCAGAGATGGTAGCCGTCCTCTGCGGACACAAGCTGGGCCGTGACCCGCAATCTGTCTCCGGCCCGGCGCACGCTTCCCTCCAACACGGATCGGACGTCCAGGGTCCGGCCGATCTCCCGGACGTGTTCGGCCTTGCCCTTGAAATGGAAGGAGGAGGTGCGGGCCGCCACCCGAAGCCCCTTCACCTTGGTGAGGGCGTTGATGAGCTCCTCGGCCATCCCGTCGCAGAAGTACTCCTGGTCCCCTTCGGGGCTCATGTCCATGAAGGGAAGGACCGCGATGGATTTGTGCTCCCGGTCCTCGGTCACTTCTCCCGTTGAAACCGGATCCATGGACGGAGCAGAGGCCGAAATTCCGGATGAAGGAACCGTTTCCTCCTCTTCTCCGGCCGGTCGTGGCTCCTCCGGCCTGACCTCGTAGGCCCAGGCGAGCACCAGGGCGACGGGGAAGCCGATGGCGATGACGACAATCACGAGCGGCGCGGCCCAGGAGGGAAAGCCGAAGGCCCCGAAAAGGTCCGGGATGGCAATCGAAATGGCCACGCCGACGGCGGCGTACACCGCCGCGACGTTGTACACCTTCCGCCGCTTCAGCTCGGCCAGAAACTGCGAGAATCTGGACGCCACCTGAATGGCTCCTATGAGAGGGGACTGCCCGGTCCAGCACCGTCAGCCACTGAAACAAACAGGCTCTATGCCACGCGGACCTTCTCCATGAGTGCGACGAACCTCGGGTCCGCCTTGAGTGGATCGAACAGGGGGTCCACCTGGAACGTGGGCATCCACATGTCGCGCTCTTCGTAAGCCCGCTCCAGCCAGTCCATGGCCTCGTCCAGCTCCCCTGAGCCCACGCAGACAATGGCGAGGAGAGAGGCCCGCACGTATTCCTCTTCCCGCCGAACCTTCAGATCCGAGAGCACGGTGCGCGCCTCGTGCAGCCGGCCCGATTGCCCTAATGCCCAGGCGAGATGCGCTCGGAACCAGAGAGCGTTACCCGAGAGCTCGACGGACTTCTCGAAGGCGGCGACGGACTCTTCGGCTCTGGAATCGTGGAGGCAGGCCGCCCCGAGAAGCCAGTATGCGAGAGGGAAGGTTGGGTCCAACTCGAGCGCTCTCTCCAATTGCTCTATGGCCCGCTTGTGCTGACGTGCCCCGATCAACATCCAGCCAAAGTGGGCGCTGGCGAAGACGGAGAGAGGATCGCTCGCCTGAGCCCGCTCGCTTTGATCGGTGGCTTCTTCAAACCGGCCGACTGTGGTGAGGAGTGCAGCATACCAGTAACGCGCGGGGGCGTATCCGGGATTGAGCTCGAGAGCCCGCTGAAAATCCTTCTCGGCTCTATCCATGTCCCAGTCAAAGAACACTCTCGCGAACCCGAGGGAGCTGTGGGCCTCTGCGAGCCTGTCGTCGATCTCTAGCGCCCGCATGGCAGCGGTTTTCGCCTTGGGCATAGCCACGCTCGGGGCCATGGCACCGTAGAAGCCGAGGAGAGTGTAGCAGTCGGCTACCCCCGCGTGGGCGAAAGCGAACTTCGGATCAATGTCCAGGGCTTCCTGGAAGTATTTCAAA
>JASFVN010000051.1:0-20189 GCA_050049805.1 Gemmatimonadota bacterium | reverse complement strand
GGCACCGGCAGGAGCTCCTACCGCGGCCTGTGCAAGGTGTACGAGGGAGCCAAGCACGCGAAATCCAACGTCGAGTGCGACGCTCTTCTCATCAACGACACCTCTCGCACCGACACCTACCCGTACATCGAGATCGACGAACGGGACGCCAACGTCGGTCACGAGGCGACGGTCTCCAAGGTCGGCGAGGAGCAGCTCTTCTACCTCATGAGCCGGGGCCTCTCGGAAGAGGAGGCCATGGCGCTGATCGTGCGAGGCTTCATCGAGCCCATCGCCAAGGAGCTCCCCCTGGAGTATGCGGTAGAGCTGAACCGACTCATCGAACTGGAAATGGAAGGATCGGTGGGCTGAATCATGAGCGATGCCAAGGGAATGGAGACGACGGCAGTGAAACCTGGATCCACGGAAACGTCGGCCCCGGAAGGGATCACGGGCACCTTCAACCGGGAGCGGGTGGAAACCTATGCCGCCCCCGAGCCGAAGTGGCTGAAAGAACGGAGACTCCACGCATGGGAGGTATATGAAGAGACTCCCATGCCGACTACTCGGCTGGAGGAGTGGCGGTACACGGATCTGAAGAAAAAGTTGGACCTGGACTCCCTTGCCTGGCCCGATCTCACTGAGTGCGCCGACGACTTTGGTGCCTGCCCCGACGGGCTCCAAACGGCCATGAAGGCCGACCGAGCAGCTTCCGGCCACGTCTGGGAGATCGACGGTACCGTGTTCCACATCGATCTGGAAGACGACCTTGCGAAAAAGGGCGTGGTCCTCACCTCCCTCCGTAGAGCCATCGATAGCCATTCGGATATCTTGAAGGATCATCTTGCCACGGAGGCACTCCCCCCCGAATCAGGGAAGTTCGAGGCTCTCAATGGGTCGCTTTGGACCGATGGCGTCCTCCTGTATGTGCCTCAGGGTGTCAGGCTCGAGTTGCCCATTCGGGTCACTCGATGGGTCTCCCAGCCCGGAGTAGCGGTCTTCTCCCGGACCCTCATCGTCGCCGACCCGGGAAGTCAGGTCTCCCTGGTGGACGAGATCCTGTCGGAGGATCTGGATAGTCACACGCTGGTCTCCGACGCCGTGGAGGTATTGGCCAGAGACGGGGCCCAGGTCCAGTACGTCTCCCTGCAGCGTCTCGGGCGCGGCGCTTTCTACCAGGCTTCCCAAAGGACCCTGGCCCAAAGGGATTCCACCCTGGACACGCTCAACGTGAGCATGGGGGCAACGACATCCCGCGTGGACCTGAACGCCCAACTCCTTGGGCCCGGGGCGAATTCGGACATGCTGGGTCTCTACTTCGGTGACGACTCCCAGCACTTCGATCACAACACCAGCCAGGACCACGTCGCTCCCAATACGTCCAGCGACCTTCTCTACAAGGGAGCCCTGGACAACGAATCCCGGTCCGTCTTCCGAGGCATAATCAAGGTCCATCCCAAGGCACAGAAGACCGATGCCTATCAGACCAACCGGAACCTGCTCCTCTCGGACCACGCCCGGGCCGACTCCCTACCCAATCTCGAGATCCAGGCCGACGACGTCCGCTGCTCTCACGGAGCGACGGTGGGGCAGCTCGACGCCGAATCCCGTTTCTACCTGATGAGCCGTGGGTTGACCAGGGAACAGGCGGAACGACTTGTGGTCCTCGGATTCCTTGGCGAGGTTCTCTCCCGGCTTCCCCTGGGTGGGGTGGTCGAGAAAGTGACCAACGTCATCGAGGAAAAGCTACGGCAAGTCTGACCAGCCGAAGCCGGAGCCGAGTTTAAAGCCCCGGCCGGAGCCGAGTTTACTACCTCGGCAAAGCCGAATTTGGAGAACAAGAATGGCGGAATGGATCAAGGTAGCGACCCTGGAGGAGTGCCCTCCGGGGTCGTTGCGTTCGGTGATGGTGGGGTTCGACCCCGTCGTGCTGGCCAACCTGGACGGCACTGTATACGCTGTTGTCGATCGCTGCTCCCACGAGGACCTGCCCCTGTCGGACGGGGAAATCGAGGGCACCAACCTCGTCTGTCAGTATCATGGCGCACGGTTCGACATCGCCACTGGGACGCCCCGGGGCCTCCCAGCAGTCAAGCCCGTGAAGACTTTTCCCGTGGAAGTGCGAGAAGACGGGATCTATATCCAAAAGAGTTGACTCCGCCGTGTACCAAGCCGTTTCCACCTTCGACGTAAACAAGATCAGAAACGAGTTTCCGGTTCTTCACCAGGTAGTGAACGGAAAGCCGCTGACGTACCTGGACAACGCGGCCACAGCCCAGAAACCCCGGGACGTGCTGGAAACCCTGAGCCGGTATTACCAGGAAGACAATGCCAACGTCCACCGAGGGATTCACGAACTGAGCCGAAGGGCTACAGTCGCCTACGAAGGGGCCCGGCAACGTGTGGCTCAATGGCTGGGCGCCTCGGAGGCTGCCGAGGTGGTCTGGACCCGGGGGACCACGGAGGCCATCAACCTGGTGGCAGCCTCGTGGGGAATGGACCAACTGACGGAGGGGGACGAAGTACTCCTTACCGTCATGGAGCATCACTCCAACATCGTCCCCTGGCAGCTGGTGGCCCGCCGGACCGGAGCGAAACTCCGCTACATCGAGTTGGATGAAGAGGGCAAGCTGATCCTGGACGACCTGGACCAGCTGCTGACCGACCGCACTCGCCTGGTGTCGATGACCCACGTCTCCAACGCTCTAGGAACCATCAACCCGGTGCAGCAGGTCATAGAAGCGGCCCACGCCGCGGGGGCCTTGGTGCTCCTGGATGGAGCCCAGGCCGTTCCCCACATGAAAGTGGACGTTGCGGCCCTGGACGCGGATTTCTACGCCTTCTCCAGTCACAAGATGTGTGGTCCCACGGGCACGGGTGTCCTTTGGGCTCGAAAAGAGATCCTGGAGGGGATGTCACCCTACCAGGGCGGTGGAGAGATGATCGGGATCGTCGACCGCGACCAGAGCACCTGGGCCGACGTGCCCCACAAGTTCGAAGCTGGAACACCGAACATCGCCGGTGCAGTGGGGGCGGCTGCAGCCGTGGATTTCATGGAGAAGGTGGGGTACGAGGGAATTCGGGAACACGAATCGGGCCTCCTTCGCTATGCCATGAATAGGCTGTCGGAGCTGCCAGACCTGACGGTCTACGGACCGCAAGACCTCAAGGAACGGTCGGGCGTCATCTCGTTCGCCCTTGGCGATGCCCACCCCCATGACATCGCCACCATCCTGGACTCGGAGGGCGTGGCAATCCGGGCGGGACATCACTGCGCCCAACTCGTCATGAAACACCTTGGTGTGGCGGCCACCACCCGGGCTTCTTTTTCTTTGTACAATACGAAAGACGACGTGGACCGTCTCATGGACGGCCTTCAGGTGGTTCAGGGAATCTTCGGGAGATAGCCAAAACCATGTCCGACCTGAATCTCAACTCCCTCTATCAGCAGTTGATCCTGGACCACTATCGGAAGCCCCGAAACAAAGGGGAGCTCCCGGAGAAGACGGTGGAGATCCACATGGCGAACCCGGTTTGCGGAGACGAAATCCGCCTCCAACTTCAGGTTGAAGGAGATCGGATCATCGAAGCCCGCCATGTGGGCCAGGGGTGTTCTATCTCGCAGGCCGCCGTCTCCATGATGACGAACCTCCTGAAGGACAAGGAGCTGACCGAAGCCGAGGGCTTGGCTCAGCGGTTCACGGCAATGATGCACGGGGATGAGGAGGTGGCCCGGGACAAAAGCCTCGGCGACCTCCGGGCCCTTCAGGGGGTCAGCAAGTTCCCGGTTCGGATCAAGTGTGCGCTCCTGGCTTTCGACGCTCTTCAGGAGGCCATCAAGAAAACACGAGAAGAGGCTTGAGCCGGGCGCCATCGGGAACTGACGATCCAGATGCCAGATGGAGCCTGAGTGCCGGATTTCCGAAACGGGGCACTAAGGCTTCAGAACCACCTTCATGGCGCCACTCCGACGGCGATTTGCCGCGGCCTTGAGAGCATCTCTATACTCCTCCAACGGGAACACGTGGGTCACGAAGCGTTCCACAGGGAGAGGTCTTCTGAGAAGGAGCTCCCGGGTGATCTCGAAGGTGTGGAGCTCATTCCCATCCCAACTCTCGGCTCCGTAGCAGAGGAACCCCCGGACGTCCAGCTCCCTGGCCCAGAGGAAGGTCAGATCCAGCTTTCGTATCTGAGCCGAGCAACCCAGAACAATGATACGCCCACGGGGCGACGCATATCGCATGGCCTGGTCCAGGCTGGAGCGACTGCCCACACAGTCGTAGATGACGGGGAATCCACCACCGGAATAGACTTCCGGTCCCGCCAACGGTTGATAGGCCATGGCACCCCGGTCGACGAGAGCCTGCCGGGCCTCGTCTCCGGGCCGGATGACCTGACTCGCTCCGAGAGCAAGAGCCAACTCCACTTCGGGCTTCCGCTTGGCCTGAACCACCAGGTCTCCTCCAAACCCCAGGCCCCGAAGGGCCCAGATGGTGGACATGGCGATGGGCCCGCTCCCTATGACCAGGACGGATTCACCCCGCTCAGGCATGGCGTTCACCGCGGCATGGACGCTGACGGCCAGCGGCTCGGTGAGGACGGCCGTTCGATCGTCGATCTCATCGGGCACAATGAAGAGCTGGCTCTCGTGGGCCAGAAGCCCCTCACTCCAACCACCGGGTAGGTCCCGGTGGTACCCTATGGTCATGCCCGGGCTGATGGGTCCATCCCCAACCTTCAGGGGCCCCTCCTCCCCGGCTTGCTCACAGGTCCCATGCAGCCCCGAGGCACAAGAAGGGCACCGGTAGTCCTGGTACCCCCGGACGGTGCAGGAGAGAGTTGGCTCCAGCACGACCCGTTGCCCGACCTCCACGCGGGAAACCGACGGGCCGACCTCAGCCACCCGGGCCAGAACTTCATGCCCCAGCACCGCCGGAAAAGACCCGAACGGTTCCATGATAGGGCTGGAGGAGTAGGTGATGTTACCAAGGTCGGACCCGCAGATGCCGGCCAGGATGGTCTCCAGGCGAACCCACTCCGGACCTGGCAAGACTGGTTCCGGAACATCCTGAAGGCGGAGGCCGCTGAGGACTCCGAACGTGGCTGCCGACGAATACCGACCCAGACTTTTTGCCAAAAGGTACCGGGGAATGGAAACGTCGAAGGTTACAGCTCTCATTTTCAGGAGTCTTCCAACTCTCGGGCCAATGCTATGCGGGCATCCCTTCGCCTCTTCCCCTCCCGAAAGCGCCTTTCGTCTTCCTCCGTCTCCAGTTTCAAAGGAGGGACCGGCACGGGTCGGTGATTGGCATCGATGGCCACGAAGGTGAGGTAACAAGAGTTGGTGTGCCGGGTCTCCCGGGTCATGGGGTTCTCCGCCTCGACCCGCACGCCAATCTCCATGGACGTCCTACCCACGAAGTTCACACGGGCTTTGCAAGTCACCACCTCACCGGTGAAGATAGGCTCCTTGAAATCCACCCGATCGAAGGAGACGGTGACGCAGGGTCCTCCGGCGTGCCTCATCGAGACGACTCCGGCAATACGATCCACCATGGAGAGGATCACACCACCGAAAACATGCCCATGGTTGTTCACCTGGTGGGGCATCATGAGCTCGGAGGCGAAGGTTTCGGATATGGATGGGCTCCGAGGCTCCATGGCCTGACTCATGCGTCACTCCTCCTGGTTACCGAAGTCAACCACTGAAGCAGGCGCTCCGGTCTGTCGGACCCTAGGTAGAACCGGGTCCCGTTCTTCAGGTGAAGAAGGAGAGCCCGGTTCCCTCGAACGGTCCAGGCCCTTTTCTTGTTCCCTCCAACGCGGATTCCCCATCCCCCAAATTCAGCCAGCGGCGAATAGGTGACGGCTTCTGCCTTCTCCACGTCCCGTATGGGGATCCTCTTCTTGATGACGTCCAGATACCCCCATCGAACATCGATGTGCTCTTCCGTGATGCGGGTCCTGAGCTGGCCCATCAAGGAATAGACTCCCGCTGGAATCCCGACTCCAAGGAGGAATGAAAGGGCCGCAGCCCAGAAGGGCATGGCCCCGGGCCCGCTTCCGACGTTGCCCTTTGCGAACTCGCTCAAGGGAATCACCGCCGCAACCAGGGTGAGAAGGATGAGGGGATGGACCCACCAGGCCCACCCGCTTCTCTCCTCGTAAAGAGTCCGCTGCCTCATTGCACCCTCCTCTCGAACCGGGTTGCCCCTCTTCACCCCATGGGCCCAAGATACCTACGAAGCCGAGCCAAAGAAAAATCCAGGGAGTACCATGGCCGTCGAGAAGCGGACAAGCGAAGTCGGGAAGCGAATCGGATTCTGGTTGGGTATCCTGGTCTTCGCTCTCCTCCTGGTGTTCCCGGTGGATCCTGGGAATGGCCCCGCCAGTCGGATGGCGGCCGTAGCCTCCCTCATGGCCGTCTGGTGGGTAAGTGACTGCATTCCCCTTTTCGCCACTGCCCTACTCCCTCTCGCCCTCTTTCCCTTTCTTGGCATTTTGAGCGGTCGGGAAACCGCACCGATCTACTTCAACAACGTCATCGTGCTCTTCATCGGGGGCTTCATGATCGCCCTCACCATGGAGAAATGGAATCTGCACCGTCGGATCGCCTTGGCCATCATCCACACGGTCGGTGGTGGCCCGTCCCGCATGGTGCTCGGGTTCATGGTGGCAGCCGCCTTCCTCTCGATGTGGATCTCCAACACCGCCACTGCAGTGATGATGGTCCCTATCGGGCTGGCCATGATACTCCAGATCGAAGACGAATTCGGAACGGACCAGACCCACTCTTTTTCGGTGGGCCTCATGTTGGGTATCGCCTACTCCTGCTCCGTGGGCGGACTCATGACCCTGGTGGGGACGCCACCCAATCTGTCCTTCGTCCGAATCCTACAGATTCTCTTCCCGGAAGCTCCAGCCGTCGCCTTCGGCCAGTGGATGATCATGGCCCTTCCCCTGGGAATCATCCTTCTGTTGTGCTCCTGGGTACTTATCACCAGGGTATTCTACCGGGCCCCAAACGAGCTGACGGTGGACCGGGAGGTCGTCAAGGCCGAGCGAAACGCCCTGGGCCCGGTAACCTTCGAGGAGAAGTGGATCCTCGGGGTATTCGCGACTACTGCTTTTCTGTGGGTGTTTCGGGTTGACCTTCAGCTGGGTCTGGTCACCCTACCGGGCTGGTCTCGCCTTCTCCCCTACCCCGACATGATCGATGACGGCACTGTGGCCATCACCATGGCCTCGGTGCTCTTCTTCATCCCGACGCGAAACCGGACCAGTGGATCCGTCCGGATCATGGATCGGGGAGTAATCCCTCGCCTCCCCTGGAACATCGTGCTTCTCTTCGGGGGAGGCTTCGCCCTGGCGGCCGGCTTCCAGAGAACGGGGCTGGCCCAGTTGGTGGGCGATCAGTTTCAAGCCGTGAGCAACCTACCCACCTTCGCGTTGATCCTCCTGGTGTGCCTCATGATTACCTTCCTCACCGAGCTCACCAGCAACACAGCCACCACGGAGATGATCCTACCCATACTGGCGGCTATCGCGGTGGCAACCGAGACCCACCCGCTTATCCTGATGATCCCGGCCACCCTGTCGGCATCCTGTGCTTTTATGATGCCGGTGGCCACACCGCCCAACGCCATCATCTTCGGCAGCGGCCGGCTCAGTGTAGGAGAAATGGCCAGGATGGGGATTTTCCTGAACCTCCTCGGGGCGTTGATCATAGCAACGGTGGTCTACACCCTGGGCGCGACCGTCTTCGACATCGATCCCGCGGTGCTGCCAGATTGGGCCCAATCGATGGCTTCCTGAGGAACCGGGTAGGGGCGGACACGCCCGGACAACCTGCCCCCCGTGGAAAAGGCCTATAGGGGGGTTGTCTGCTCCTCGGGTCAGGGAGGCAGGGCGTCCAGGAACTCCACGAGGATCTCGTGAAGCTCACGGCTTTCGAGAAGATCGGTGTGCCCCCAATCAGGGAGTACTCGGGGCTCAACGCTTGAAGCTTTCCCAAAAAGATGTGCGTGGCCCACGGGAACGCTCTCGTCCTTCTCCCCGTGCAAAATCAGGAAGGGGATCGTCAGGTCGCCGGCGCGACGCTTCGGATCCAGGGTCCTCCACGGGACTCCCGCCCGGTAGCGCCAGAAAGAACTCAGGGCCCGAATCACCCACCTACCCGGGAGCCCCTTGGCATTCAGGTGATGGGCCCAGACTTCCCACAGATCGGCTGGGGCCCCGATGGAAACCAGCCCCCGAACCGGAGCGCCCTCGACACAAGCCAGGACGCCGGTAGACCCTCCCATGGAGTGCCCGACCAGCACCAACGGTCTCTCGGGGAACTCGCTCCGGGCGAGCCGTAACGCTGCCAGGATATCATCCCGAAAATGTCTGGCGGTGACATAGGGAGCACCCCGGCTCAGCCCGTGGTGCCTCACATCGAAAAGGACGGTGGGATATCCCATTCGGAGGAGAGGCTGAGCCAACCGGGTCATGGTGCCGTGATTCGAGCCCCAACCGTGGACCATCACCAGAACGGGGCCGTGCTTGTCACGATCCGGCCGCACGATCCAACCGAACAGCTTTTGGTCGCCGGATGGAATCGATACCCACTCCGTTTGGAAAGGGAGGTTCGCGGCTCTTCTGCGGAGAGGCTTGTAGGGTGGCCGAATCATGCCGAGAGCCACCCGGTCCAGGACCCAAATCAACGCTGCTACCAGCACCACGGCAGCCAACATCCCAACAGGGAGAGGAATCACGTTCGCGGACTCCGACCGTCTCCGGCAGGTGTACCTTGAGGCGCCCTTGGTGATCCGACACCTGCCGCTGGCTCGAGGGGCCGAACCACACGGATCCCGTCCTGGCCCGAGAGCCTGAGGATCCTTTCGGCAAGGGGGAGGCGGCTGATTTCCACTTCTTCACCAACCAACGGTGCGTGTAGAAGGTGAAGCTGGCCGTCTTGCCAGTAGGCGATACCAGTGTGGGCTACATCCAGACCCTCCACGATGCTGGTGGCAGCGATTATGTCTCCGTTCTGGATCCAGGATATCGATGTCTGGATATTTCCTTCCGAGAGCTTGTACCGGTCCATCCCGCTGAGCTCCCACTCGGTTTCCTGCACGGCGGCGAAGAAACCCGGATTCGCCAGCTGTCGATAGGACTCCGGGTGGGAAGTCATGTAGTCGATGGCCCTTGGATCCAGCTCCCCCTCCAACTCCTTGGTCAGCTCCCGGACAAGGCCTTTCGCCTCGTTGTCTCGGATCCAATCCGAGAAGTAATGAAGTCGGCTAGGATATCCGTCTACCCTTCCCCGCCGGTACCGTAGCTCTCGAATGGCACCGGTATACGCCGCCCTGGTCTGAATTTCCGAGTCCAGCACCGAGGGCCCCTGAGTTTTGATGAAACGAGCAAGAGCGAAGACGTTCTCTACCAACGTCACACAGTCGAATTCCTCGAGGTTGATGACCACGTCCTCCTCTCCGGCAAGTTCCAGGGTCCCAGGCTCATATGGCCATCCGACAAAGGACTCGGCGATACGGACCATGGTCTCCCCGATCGGAAGGGTGTCATGCCCCTGACCCCAGGCTTCAGTCACGGTGCTCCGCAGAATCTCCCAGTCTCTTTCCGTTCCCTCACGCGGGCGTAGGACCCTGGTGGCGGCCTCGATGTCACCCTCCCAGGCCTCCGGATCGGATTCTGGCATCCCGGCTTCACCTTCCCCATCGGCTGCCCCACACCCTGCAAACAGGACCGTGAGAGCAAAGGAGCAAAGCTGCCCCGCCCATCGCCGGCCTTTTCTTTGGTTGCTTCCTATCACCATGACCTCCTAACCGACCCGAGCCGACACGGACCCGGGTCTTCCATCGAGAAGGGGTGAATTTTATCAGGACCCGCCTGGAGTTGGAACCTCGGCCCCGGGTGTCTAAAGCAACGGGTAACAAGACGGCCAGGGAGCGCCACGAGATCGAAGGACACACCTCACAAGAAATCTCCGAGGCTTTCAGATCGGCCTTGGATAAGCACCGCCGATAAGGCCCAAAGGAAAAGACAGAACCGTTGTCAGAAGGGGGCGACGGTTTTCTGGCCTATGCCTTGAGTCAGGGGTTGTCTCCAAGGAGCTCGGCGATCTCCGGATCCTCGGCCAGATCTTCCTCGGTGAGTTCGGGGAAGTCGTCATCCGGCAATTCACCCTTGGACTGGGGAGCCGCAGCGACTTCCTTCGCCCTCCTCCCTTTTCGAAGTTGTCTGAGGCCGTCAAGGCTGAAGACTCCTCCACCTCGGGCCGCTACGTAGAGGAAGAGGAAAGAGTAGAACGCCGCCAGCTCGCCGCCGTTTTGAATGGGCCAGAAGCCGTTCGGCGCATGAACGGAGAAATAAGCCCATGCCATCTGCCCCGAGAGGATGAAGGCCACGGGCCTGGAGAAGAGGCCAAGGACCAGCATCGTTCCCCCCAACAACTCCAGGATGCCGGCAAGTCCCATGAGACCGAAGAAATCACCGACCGGTTCACCCCCCGGAAAACCCATGAGCTTTTGGGCTCCGTGCTGCCAGAAGAGGAAACCGGCAGCTATGCGGAGGAGGTTCAGGGCAACCTGCTCCATCCAGATGGTCCTTTTCCCTTTCACCGTGGGTACCTCCTTGAGGTCAGGGGCAAAGTGTCGAACCACTCGCCTCTAGCTCTACGCCAATGTCGCGCCCTCGGTTTCTCTCGTCCATTCACCCGCACCCGGGGCGGAGCTCCCTACGAGCCGTCCCCCAGCTGTTTCCGCTCGAGCTTCCGTTTCTTCTTCTCGAACTTCCGCCGGCGCTTAGCCTCCCGGGCGGTCTCTCCCGGATGCCTGGTCGTCACCTCGACTCCACCCATCAAACAAAAACCCCGGACTCGAAGGAGCGGCGTGTCGGGGTCTGGAGCCACCATGGCTTCTTCCCCATAGTCGAATCCCCCCAGGAGGGCAAACCCGTCACACTCCACAGGCAACCCCGGAGGAACCACAATCTCCACTCCACCCATGGCTGCGAAAACCCACACCTCGGTTTCCCCTGGCGGAAGGAGAGCCTCACGGAAGTCCAGGACCATTCCGCCCATTACGGAAAAGGAGTAGTTCTGCCTGGCCGGAATCCAGCGACCTTTCCGTTCCACGCCACCCAGGACCGCAAGCATGAAAGCACGCTCCTTCACTCGGGTGGCTGGGATGGAGGCCTGGGGTCGCTGGATGGCTGCCCCGGGTACGTCCTCTTGCCGAACCGGAAGATCCCCGGACGGCATATCTGCCAAGAGTTTTTTGATCTCGTCCAGGGACTCGGCTTTGTGGGCCTGATCCACTCGACGCTCAAACTCGTCTACGGAGAGGGCATCGTTGGCGAAATGTTCGCATAAGGCATCGATGACCTTCTGCCGGGTCGAGCCGAGATCGCCGCCGCCGGCCACTGTCATATCAGTCCTCTTTCCTGTAAACGATCTGTCCGCCCACCATGGTGAGATCCACCTGAACGGAGGGAATGTCCACCGGATCCACCTGGAACAGGTTCTCCGAGAGGATCACCAGGTCGGCATATTTCCCTGGCACAAGCTGTCCCACCTTGTCCTCCATGAACCCGGCGTAGGCGCTCCCCCAAGTATACGCCCTCAGGGCATCTTCCAACGGGATTTTCTCCTCCGGCACCCATCCTTCCGGATTGGCGCCATCGATAGTCCTTCGGGTCAGTGCGGCGTAGAGCCCGGTCAACACGTCCATGGGCGCGACGGTCCAATCAGATCCGAAGGCCAGGCTCGCACCGTTATCCAAGAGGCTCTTGAACGCATAGGTGGTTTTGATCCTCTCCGGTCCGATCCGCTTCTCGGCCCAGCGGCCATCATCGATGGCATGATAGGGTTGCATGGAGGGAACCACGCCGATCTCAGCGAATCTCGAAAAAGCCTCCTGGGAGAGATGCTGGGCATGTTCGATTCGAAACCTCCTGTCGCCCTGTCCGTTCCGTCGGACAGCCTCCTCGTAGACGTCCAATAACCAGTCGTTGGCCTGGTCGCCTATGGCGTGGGTAATGATCTGGAAGTCGGCTTCGTCGCCAGCGTACACCCATTGCCGAAGGGAGGCCGTATCGGTCAGAAGCAGGCCGGACGTGCTGGGATCGTCGGAGTATGGATCATAGAACCAGGCCGTCGTCGATCCCAATGACCCGTCAACGAAACCCTTCAAGCCTCCCCACCAGAGCAGATCGTCGCCCCTGCCGTTCTCCTCCACGAAGTCCTTGAGGTCCTCCCAGGTCGACACCGGCACTACCGAATAGATCCGCATCTTCAAGCGGCCCTCCCCTTTGGCCCGCCTGAAAGTCTCCAGATCACTCCAGCTCCCCATGTTATGGGTCTGGGTCACTCCCATGGAAAGGGCATAGGCGATGGCATCGTCCAGGGCCTTGTCCAGCGCCTCCTCGGAGAACTCCGGAATCACCGCCGTCACCAGAGACATCGCCTCATCCTTGAGAATACCGGTTGGTTCACCCGTCTCAGGGTCCAGGACGATCTCCCCCCCGGGAGGTACCGGCGTGGAGCCAGTGATTCCGGCAAGGTCCAAGGCCACCGAGTTGGCCAGTGCCATGTGGCCGTCGAGGCGGGACACGAAGACGGGCTTGGTGAGTGTGGCGGCGTCGATCCAATCCCGCCGTGGGAGCTCGCCACCCCACATTTCGTGGTCCCAATCCCCTCCGAGGATCCACTCTCCTTCACTCAGACCGGAGGCGAAGTCGTAGATCCGCCGTCCGAATTCCTCGGGCGAGCTGGCATCCCTGAGGTCTACGCTGGAGAGTTGGAACCCGCCCTGTATGAAATGGGTGTGGCTATCGATGAACCCTGGAACAACCATCTGTCCCTTCAGTCTCAACACCTCGGTCTCGGGGCCTCTCAGAGCCCGTATCTCCCGATTGCTTCCCACAGCTTGGACGAAGTCCCCCTTCACGGCCACAGCCTGGGCCATGGGTCGCCCCGGGACACCGGTCCAGATCTGTCCCCCCGTGAGGATCATGTCGGCAGGAACCTCGGGCGTCGAGCACGCGGAAAGGGCGAGAAGCGCTATGGAAGGAAGAAAGGAGAAGATTTTTTGAGCCTTGAACATCGGTCTTTCCAGATGGTCGAGTCGAAAAGAGGGATCCCACTATGGAACAAGCTCGCAGGAAGGTTACCCCGGTTTGGCCCGACGAATCAAGCCACAAATTCTTGGCCCCGCTCCACGGCAATCCACTTCCAGACTCGGGAATCCGAGGAAACACTTGGCGCACCATCAGTTTTCTGGATGGTGTCGTGGTTGACCCACCCCACCAATCAGACGGTCGGGCAAACGGCCCCTGGTCTTTGGTGAGACGTTTAACGTCATCAATGAATGGCATGTTTCATGCAATAGAAACTCTGCGCCAGGACTCCTTCGAACCTCTGACCAGGAGGCATGATCCGCACTTTTCTTGTGAGCCTGTTGGGAGCAGCTACGCTGACCGCCGGACTTCTGTTGGTCCGGCAACAACAAAAAGCGGCTGACGCGGAAGTCAAAGGGCAGGTTCCGGCCGGCGAGCGGGTGGCCCGGAACGTCTCTTTGGAGAGGCTTCGGGAACTGGGCCTCTAACAGAGTCGGGGACCTCGGTCTCCGGAAGATTTCCGCGAATGAAGGGCCAGCTTCAACGCTGGCCTCCCCAGGTCATGACCCTTCTCCCTGCGGACCCTCCGGGTCCGGAGCGGCCGACGTATGATCGTGCAGGATTCTCCAGCGTCCCCCCAGCCTCTGAAGGACCAGAGAGAAATAGCCGGTGGAGGTCGTCCGGCTTTCCTCTTCCGGACGGAAGAGCACGTACTGGCCCAGTGCCAGAGCGTGATCTGGGCTAAGCCCCATGACTTCGATGGCCTCGAATCGAAGAGAGTCACGAGTGGCTCCGGGCGCCCAATACCCATCGAGGTAACGGGTACGAACGTCCTCCCAACCCCGCGTAACACCATCTTCCCCGGAGAATGTCAGCTTTTCGGACCTCCAATAATCGTCCAAAAAACCCTCCAGATCGCCGCGGTTCCACGAAGCGGCTGAAGCCTGGAGCATCGCTTCAATCTCCGCAGCGGTGCTGGAGGAAGCTGCTGCCGAATCTCGACCTTCCGCAGACTCCTGACGCTCGAATCCGCAACCCCAGGAGACAGCGAGATACATGAAGCAAACAAGAATGAAAGGGCGGCGGCCGGAACACCTCTCCGACCCCCGCCTGTTTTGCCAGGACGAGCGCAGGCTGCTCATTCGAAGAAGGCGACGTTCTTCTCTATGAAACTGGTCCACTCGGCGGGAACGTCGGTGTCCGGGAAGATGGCCTGTACCGGGCATTCCGGTTCGCACGCACCACAATCGATGCACTCCTCCGGGTGGATATAGAACTGATCGTCACCCTCATAAATACAATCGACCGGGCAGACTTCGACGCAGGCTGCGTCCTTCGTCCCTATGCACGGTTCCGCAATGATGTAGGTCATTCCGCCTCCCTAGGGTCTCGCCACCGGTGAAAGAAGGGCCCGTGGCCGTATCTGCCAGCATACACTCGCGAGCAGCTTCGTCAAGCCCCTAGAAGAGTGTTAGGAAGGTAAGTCGACCGCACCCACCCCTCCCAACCACCTTTCTAGTCTACTTCCTTTTCCCAGATGCTATCTGGGATGTCGTTTCTACAATTCTCCAGCCTGGCAAAGGCGAAGAGAAGGTCTGAAAGCCGATTGAGGTAACGCAGCAACAGCGGGTGTACGTCCTGGTGCTCGGCAAAACGCACCACTGTCCGCTCAGCCCGCCTGCAAACGGTCCTTGCCAGGTGGAGGGTCGCCGCGCCGCCCGTGCCACCAGGAAGAATGAAGCTTCTCAACTCAGGAGTCTCCCCGGTCGCTTTGTCGATCCACGATTCCATCTCCTGAACCCTGGATTCCGGGAGGGGGGGGACCGAGGGTCGGGCACTCCCGTCCTCCGCACCAGGGGTTGCCAAGAAGGCCCCAAGGGAGAACAGGTCGTTTTGGACTTTTCGCAGTCCGACCCGGATCTCATTGGCCACCACCGCTTCGATGGCAACACCCAGGGCAGCATTCAACTCATCTACGGTTCCGTAAGCTTCGACCCGGAGGTGTCCCTTGGAAACCCTCTCTCCTCCAAAGAGCCCCGTTTCTCCGGCGTCCCCAGTCCTCGTATAAATCTTCATGACCTTTTCCGTTGCCGGCCTCAGCGAAGCCGGGTGAGCCGTCGAATTGCCTGAGCTTTCTCCAACAGGGACGTGGTCTTTCCCTCCTCATCCTTTCCAGATTCCATAGCGGAAAGGAGCTCTCTGAGATCGAGGCCCACCTCCAGGTAGAGTTGGTCTCGTTGGAATTCGAAGTCCAAGCGAGCTTTGGACTCCTCATCCCCGGTCTTTTCAGCCCGTGCAAAAGCCTCCCGGTACAGGTCTTCCAGATTCCCCAGGATCCGCTGCCTGTCTCTCATATCGCAGTCCTTCTGGTTTTCCCGGAAGCGCTAACCAGGGCCTTGGCCCCGTCTCCGTGGATGAAATACTCCCTGATTTCATGTCGGAGTTCTTCCAGGTAGCCCTCGAAAAGGTGACCTGCTCCCGAAACCGAGCGGACCGTAATGTGCTCTCCCAACCCACTCAAAGCCGCTTCGACCTCCCGAGAAGAGCCGAACTTGTCATGTTCTCCTTGCAGGACCAACACCGGTTTCGCCGTTTCGGATAGATAGGAATAGTCGTAGACATGGATGGGCGTTCCCAAAGCTACCATGGCCACCACGCGAGGATCTTCCATACCCACCTTCAACCCCACCATGGAACCGAAGGAAAGACCTCCCACCACCAGAGGTCGCTCCCGGAGGCCCAACCCCAGCCAGTCCAGAGCCGCCATGACGTCCTCTTCTTCCCCGATCCCATCATCAAAGCTTCCGGTGCTGAAGCCAACGCCCCTGAAGTTGAATCGGAGCACTCGAAAGCCTACCTCATTGAGTGCTTGCCCGGCCCGGTAGACAGCCTTGGTATGCATGGTGCCCCCCTGAACCGGGTGGGGGTGACAGAACACAGCCCCGGCACGTAGCGGGGTCTCCGGCTCTCTGAGGGCCCCTTCAAGATGTCCGTGGGACACAGGGATCTTCACGACCGGGTCTCCGGTAGGAGAAAGGAGCCGAGCCAGGGAGAAACGGGACTTCCTCGCGTGGCGTCATCGGCACGGCTATGTTGTCCGTACCTTCACGATGGGTCAAGAGATCAGGCTACAGGAGGCTTTTCATGTCCAGCGAACTCCCGGACCACGACGCCCTTTACGAGGAGGCCAATCGCCTTTATTGGGAGTCGGACCAGAGCGTGAATCAGATCGGGGAGGCGCTGGATTTGTCCAAGGGCGTGCTCTACAGCCTCATCGCCGCCCTTCCGGCTGGCGTTCCTTGCCCGAACTGCGGCGAGGAGATGGTCTTCCCGAACCGTACCGCTAGAGAGAAGGGGTTTTTAGCCTGCGAGGAGTGTGGTATGGAGGAGGAGGAGGCCGCAGTCCGCTCCCACTGGGAAGACGAGGGAGAGCTCCCCGAAGCAGAAAGTCCAGAAGAGACACGGCCTCTGGCACGGAGAGCCGGCGATGCTGTGCAAAAGGCCGTCGAAACGGGCAAGGAGCGAGTCTCCAGCCTGAGCCCTCGAGGCCGGGTCATAGCCGGAACAGCCCTTCTGGGAGTGGCAGCCGGCATCGTGTTGGGCACCTACCTGCGAAAACGCTGAACCCCGGCGGGCTGAACCAACCACATGGACCGGCGCTACGACCCTCGCACCATCGTCACGCCGTACGCGTTCGCTGTCCACCCGGACCTCCTGGGCAGGCCTTTGGCGACGCCTGGACAACGCCTCGGCGCCATTCTCGTAGACCTGATCGTCATAGCTTTTATCTCCCAGGTGGGGGCCGCTCCTTTGGCAATCGGGTCTGTGGCTCTCCTGTTCTGGCTGGCTTTCCGGAAACCGGGACGGGACGTCCTCGGTAAGGTTTTCCGAATCGCCGTGGGCTGCCTCGGCGTCTTCATCCTTTTCCTCACGGCCCTGGTGATTCTCTGGATCCGATACGGCGATGACTTCATGCGCCTTGTGGACGAATCCAGGGGCGGTGTCCAGATCGAAGAAGTGGGGGATCCCAACGCTGGTGAAGGCCAGGAAGAGAGCGAGGGCCTCGGCGCATTCCTGAGCATCGTCCAGGGGGTCGGGGGCGCCGTGGAACTGCAGAACGCCGGTACGGAAGAAGAGGCTCAGACCCTCCTGAACGAATTCGTCGAGAGTGCCTACGATTCAGGCCTCAGTCGCAGTGAGATTCGGGAATTGGCTCTCCAGATCCTCCCTCAAGACGCCGATTGGTCCCCGCGGGCGGCAGCCATGGTGGACGTCGCCATCCAGAACCTCGCAGGGCCGGGAGGGGAGCCTGGAGACGAGTCTCAGGGTGCCGAGACGGTTGAGACGGGAAGAGAGCCTGAGCAGGCTCTCCCCGAGGCAGGACCCCAGGAGTCGCTAGGCGAGGTTGCGACGGACAGTATCCAGCGTCTGAATCGGGCGCTCCGTCTCGCCGAAGACGACCGGGAAGACGCCGAATCCGCC
Organism: Gemmatimonadota bacterium; assembly: GCA_050049805.1. Taxonomy (GTDB): domain Bacteria; phylum Gemmatimonadota; class Gemmatimonadetes; order Longimicrobiales; family Gaopeijiaceae; genus JABDNZ01. Next base: position 2,609 of record JASFVN010000051.1, on the reverse strand, counting down.
CTGGCACGAACCCGGGAAGAGTTGGAGGAGGAACGAAACAGGGGCCCCCTCAGCTGGCTCTGGGACCTCATCGACGAGCTGGGAATCGGCTTCGGGTGGGGGGCTCTTTACCTGACCATCACGCACGCCTGGTGGAGAGGGACAAGCATCGGGAAAAAACTCTTCAGGATCCGTGTCGTGATGATCGACAAACGGCCCCTGAACTGGTGGCTTTCCTTCGAGCGAGCCGGTGGATACGCTGCTGGATTCGCCACGGGCTTGCTCGGGTTCGCTCAGATCTTCTGGGATCCGAACCGACAGGCCATCCACGACAAGGTCTCCGAAACCATTGTGATCCAGGATGCCAAGGACCCGGTTCCCGGCCCGTGGATGGAAGAAGGAAAGGCCATGTGGAAGGGTGGGGGCCACGGGCAAAAGGAAACTCTCAACAGGCCTTGAGGGTTTCAGAACGGGTTCTTTTGCATTCGCAACCCAAGTTCGGACAAACCAGACGAAAGCAACGCAAGGAATCACCTTTGAGGATCTTGAACGTGGGAAGCTTCCATAGGCGCGGGGTCGCTCTTGCCCTGACGTTCCTTCTGGCGCCCATGGCAGCCTGCGGAAGTGATGGGGAAGCAGCCCAGGCTCAAACGCCCGCGGCCGACACTCCCGCCGCCACCATGCCCCTGCCCGGAGAGGGCAGCCAGAGTGATCCGAGACCCACCAGCCCCCGCCTGAACGGTGATCAGGAACAGGTAAGCATCACGGAAATGGGATACAACCTGGGCTCTGAGGAGGCTCCGGTAAAAGTCCTGGAATTCAGTGATTTCGGTTGCGGATATTGTGGACGTTTTCACCTTGAAACCTTCCCCGATATCAAGCGGATCTATATCGACGGCGGTCTCGTGGAGTGGAAATTCATTCCCTTCGTCCTCGGCATGTTTCCCAACGGCCTCGAGGCCTCCATCGCATCGGAGTGTGCTGGAGAACAAGACCAGTTCTTCCCTATGCAGAAGCGCCTTTTCGAGACTCAACGCGGCTGGCGCTCCTCCGAAGACCCGAACGCCTTCTTCACCCAGCTTGCTGAGGAAGAGGGCCTGGATGTGGACCGCTTCCACGGGTGTGTCACCGGAGACTGGCAGGGCGACCGCCTGAGAGCCAATGTCCGCCTTGGCCAACAAGTAGGCGTCAGAGGCACCCCCCTCTTCATCATTGACGGGCGATCCCTCCCAGGGGCACTTCCCCTGGAGAGCTTCCGAGCCATTCTCGACGCGGCTCTCAGGCAGCGCGGCATCAGTTCCCCGGGCGGATGAGGCCCCACCTCTTTCTCTGCCTGGTTCTGGCCGTTCCGACCTGGTCCTGTAGGTGGAATGCAGCGGGAACCACAGGTTGCGTCCCGGCGGGGCTTGCCCAGGCCCTCCCGAAAGCGCTTCGCGAGAGCTCGGGGGTGGCCTGGAGCGAGGCAGCCGAAGGGGTTCTCTTCAGTCATAACGACGGCGGAAACCCGGCCAGCGTATTCGCTCTGGATGCCGGTGGCACCCTGCTCGGTGAGATCCCCCTGAAAGGGGCCAGGAACCGAGATTGGGAAGACATGGCCACGGGTGATTGCCAGGGTGGATCCTGCATCTACGTGGCCGACATCGGAGACAACGCGTTGGTGCGGGATAGGATCGTGCTCTACCGGATCCCCGACCCCGGGACATACGACGGCTCGCCTCGGGAGGCGGAGGCGTTTTCCATGGCCTTGCCCCACGGACCCAGAGACATGGAGGCCATGTTCGTCCTACCGGGTGAAGAAGTCTTCTTCGTCAGCAAAGGCCGGGGCCACCCTGTAACCATGTATCGGTATCCACCGCCCCTCCGACCCGGTGAAACTGTGACCCTCGAGGCAGTGCAGGACTTTTCTCCGGGGCGACTACCTATTCCCCAGCAGGTGACCGGTGCCGACGCGTCGGAAGACGGAAGCCTCGTGGCAATCCGGAGCTACGAGGCCCTCACGTTCTTCCATACGGAAGCTGGAAGGCTGAACGAGATTCCCGGCGGTCGAGTGAATCTGAGGACGCTCAATGAAGTCCAGGGGGAAGCTGTTGGGTTGGGACCGCAGGGAGAAGTAGCGTTGACGTCCGAGGGCATTCTAACCCGACAGGGATCCATGCTCATCCTCCACTGTCGGTCCTTGCTCGAGCGGGACTGAGAGGTCGACAGCCCCAGCCCGGCCAGAAGCTTTCGTAAGGAAGGAAAGCAAGAATCGGGTGGTGTAGGTCGCTGTTCGGATTGAACTTGCATCCCGACGCTCCTCCTCACCTCCAATAACGCCGGATCATGACACCCTCGACAGACTACAACACCGTTGCCAGGGCCTTGCAGTACCTCGAGGAGCACTTCCTGGACCAGCCTTCCCTGGACGATCTGGCCGGCTTTCTGGGGATGAGCAAGTTCCACCTGCAGAGGCTCTTCACCCGATGGGCCGGCGTGAGCCCGAAACGATTCCTCCAATTCCTCACCGTGGAGCACGCAAAGAGCCTTCTCCAGGAGTCGAAACCGCTACTCGCCGCGGCTTTTGCATCTGGCCTGTCCGGGCCGGCCAGACTCCACGACCTCTTCATCAATTCCGAAGGCGTCACCCCCGG